>CAYLGY010000038.1:15584-24879 GCA_964383325.1 uncultured Rhizobiaceae bacterium | reverse complement strand
AGCCATAGTGCGTTGCCGAGATTTTGCTGAATCCCCCGCCGCATGAGCCGCATTTGAGCAGGTAGGAGAGCAGCATGCGCGGGCGCTGCTTCTCATGGAATTCGGGCAGCTTGCGCAGGCCCTGCTGGCGCGCCTTCACCCGGTCCCATAGTTCCTGATCGACGATCCGCAGTTCGGCAACGTCCTTGATGATCCAGTCGGCTTCGGGATTGAGGCGCGAGACGCGCTTGCCGGTATCCGGATTTTTGATGTAGGCGAGGCGGTTCCAGACCAGCCGCCCGATATAAAGCTCGTTATTGAGAATGCCGGTGCCGTGCCGCCAGTTGCCGTTGATGGTGGACGGTCCCCATGCCTTGCCTGCCGGGCCGGGCACCTTTTCGCGGTTGAGGGCATGGGCGATGGCCTTGGGCGACTTGCCGGCGGCGTACTCATTGAAGATATGGCGGACGGTTTTGGCTTCGGCTTCGTTGATCCGGCGGTCGCCACGGATCGGCTCGCCGGATTCGGTGAATTTCGTCACCACATCATAGCCGTAGCTGTTGCCGCCGCCGGACTTGCCGGCCTCGACACGGCCGCGCAGGCCGCGCCGCGTCTTGTCGGCGAGGTCCTTGAGGTAGAGCGCGCCCATCGTCCCCTTGAAGCCGATATGCAGCTCGGCGATCTCGCCTTCGGAGAGCGTGACCATGCGCGCGCCGGCAAAGCGCAGGCGCTTGTAGACGCCGGCGATATCTTCCTGGTCGCGGCTGATCCGGTCGAGGGATTCGGTGAGCACCACATCGAAGCGGCGATCCTGCGCATCGCGCATCAGCGCCTGAATGCCGGGCCGCAGCAGGCTCGCCCCGGAAATCCCGTGATCGGTATAGTGCTGAACGATCTTCCAGCCCTCGCGCGCGGCGCGTTCCTCGCACAGGCGCACCTGGTCCTCGATCGAGGCTTCGCGCTGCTTGTCCGAGCTGTAGCGGGCGTAGATGGCGGCCTTGCTCATGACGCATCCCCGGAGAATGAATCCAGAACATTAGCCTCAGCGGGACTCCGGTTCAATTCACTTTCGTGATCGCGCCGCGCGGCATGCCGGGCGAGCAGGCGGGCGAAGGCCGCAAGGCGGGGATCGACGGCTTTGGCCGTTCCCTTGTCCTTGCTTGGTTTTGCCTTCGCGCCTTGCATCGCTTCGCCTGTGACAGTGCGGTTGACCTGTCCGGCAGCGTAGCGGGGCGCGTTCGTCTTCTCCTGTTCAGGGACTGGTCAATCATGCCGGCAACGGAAATCCCGCAGCCTGGCGGGCTGCGGGATCGGCCGTCGGTCAGAAGCCGGGGCCGCGCATGCCGCGCTGCGCGATGGCCAGTTCGATGCCATCGAGGCTGGTGAGCGCATCGCGCCAGGCGGCGGAGCCGGGCTGCGCAGACAGCAGTTCCTGCGCCACCGTGTGATGCAGCGCTTGCAGGTTGGCGAGCGTCAGCCCGCACAGGTCAGCGCGTGCGGTGATCCTGGTCACATAATCCTCCTTCATTTCCGTGAGGCCCCGTCCATCAGGGCCTTTCCGCTTTCCCCCATCCACAATCGCGCAAGGAAACGGCCCGCAATGGGACAGGCTGCGGAAACTGAATGGAGGTGAGGAAGATCAGGCGCGCGCAGCGGATAAACGCCTCGGTTGTGCTTGTGGACCGGCAGAATGGGGTGTCGCCCGCAGCCGTGTATCCGCGCAAACCCGCATACAGACTCAATTACAGCATTCGCAGACACTAATATTGGTTAAATGTTCCTTAATGAAATGGATTCTATTATGGTTAATAGGACAACCATTAATTGATTACGGTACTGTGAAAAAGAAAAACCGCTCATATACTTCGACGGGGCTGACGATTGACTACAACGCGCTTGGCACGATCAGCATAGACGAGCTGGCGCATGCCCTAATCGAGGACATTCAGGCGCTTAAGGACAATTACAACATCAAGTTCGTGAAGAGACCGCGCCTGCGGTTCCTGCCGACCGACGAGTATGGGGGCGAGATTACCGTGCGCCGTCCGGCCGGCGGCACGATCCGCTACATGGACACGCATCATTACCGCCCGGCCTGCAAGGACTACGACCTGTAGCGGCGGACCCGGACGGACGGGAAAGGAGGGAAGCGGTATGAAACCGCCTTGCTATATCGGTTTGGACGAGGCCCGGCGCGTGCTCGCGGACATGGGCGTCGAACTCAACGAACGGCAGATGAAACGCGCCGCCGACAATGATGCGAGCGGACGCCGGAAACTGCCCTTCTTCGTCGATCCCATCGAGGGCAAGCTGAAGATCGAGAAGGGGACGCTCGTGCGGATTTACCGCGAGCTTCAAATAGAAGCAGAGAATAGTATCAGGAGCAGCTAGTTCTGTTTTTGTTCTTGATTTTACGGATTCAATATATGATCATGTTAAGTAATATCAGATATAAGAAAAAAGGTAGGCAGGAAAGGTACGACATACCAAGTAAGATACCCGAGTAAATTGGCTAAGTCAGGCTATGCCTATGCCACTTTCCAGAAGCGGAAGGAGGCGGCTGCGTTCGTGGAGAACCTTGGCCAAATCCGCGATAGAGAAAGCCCTGCCAGCGCAGTGTGCAGCGTCCCCGACGCGGTACAACGCTGGCTCGATATCTGTGAGAAGATCGGTCGCGATGGCAGAGAGAAAGTCGAGCCGGAAACTCTGAAAGAGTATCGGCATCGCGGCCGGATCATGCAGGAATACGCTTGGGACAAGGACATTCGGGAGTTGGAGCCAGCGGACGTGGTGCGGTTCCGAAATTGGTTGCTTGAAAACAAGACGAGAGATCAGGCGCGCCGGACGCTGTCGTCTTTCCACTCCGTCCTTATAGAGATGATCCACCAGGGCCACCTGCGGCATGATCCCGCTGCGGGCATCAGCATCAAGAGCAGTGGACGCTACGAAACCGACGAATCTGAAGTCGAAATCCCGTCGGATCAGGAGCTTCGCGACATACTCGCCGCAGCCGACTTCATGGGCGGCAAGAATGACTTCATGCGCAAATGCTGGGCGCGCTACCGCCCGATGATCTATCTCGCGGCCTTTTCCGGCATGCGGCCTTCCGAGTACCGGGGCCTGCCGTGGGCGAATGTGTTTGAGGACCGGGTCGCCGTACTACAGCGTGCCGACAAGACGGGCATCATCGGTCCGGTGAAATCGAAGGCCGGTCGGCGCACCATCTATCTCCCCAGGCTCGTGACGGAGAGGCGCGAGGCCGAAACGCGGTTCGCTCCGCTTTCATATTTCTGGATTTGCTGGAATCGGACGCCGGCCGTTTTTCCCAGCGGGCTCTGGCTCATGCGAGCCGCAAGCCGCGCCTGACGCAGAATGGTTCCGACATGAATATCTACAGGATGTGGTGGGTCCTCGCCTTGCATGAGCAGCCTCCTTCTTTTGTTGTTATAGGGCTCCGGATTGGCCGCGAGAGCAGCGGGCTTGACCGAAAACCGGAACGGTCCTGCGTTACACAGAGAGACCTGAAAGCCCGGCGCCAGACTTGCCCTGACTATTTCGCACGAGGGCGCTTTTAGGACGCCGTCTCGAAAACTATTCTGCTAAAATTCAAAACGTTATCAACGAATATTTTTATTGCTTCAGATAAGAGCAGCACTTCCTCTGTGTCAGCCGCTGAATAATCACGATGACGGCCTTCCGTTTCGAGGAAGCCCGACGGTTGCGCGCAACCGGGCCTGCTTATCTGAGGCAGAACGGGAACAGGACATAAGAAGGATTTACATGAAGTTGTTCAGGGATAACTGCCCTGAAGAGCATCCAAACGGCCACAGTCTGCCCTGAAGAGCATTATCCTTGACAGAACGAAAGCGCTTCACTATGCTTTAACGAGCATATTAAACAATATAAGATGCGCTTGAGAGCAGATGGCAGCCAAAAATCTCTTGACAAAAGCCCCGCCCTACGAGGTCGAACAGGCGATCAAACGCCTGGGACATAACCTGCGTACCGCCCGCCTGCGCCGCAACCTGACGATCGAGCAGGTCGCGGACAAGATCGGCACCGGGCCGCGCGCTGTCATGGACGCGGAAAAGGGCAAGCTGACGACCGGCATTGCCGTCTACAGCGCCTTGCTCTGGACCTACGACCTGATTGGGCCGATGGCCGGCCTTGCCGACCCGGCAAGTGATTCCGAAGGCCTCACTCTGGAACGGCTCCGGGGCCGCAGCCGCGCGCGCGCAAGCGAGGAGCTGGACAGTGACTTTTAGGGAGGGGGGCGCAAACGAATGCTTCGTCTACATCACGCTACCCGGCACGGCGGAATTCGTGACGGCGGGGCGCTTTGTCCTGGAGACAGACCGCACCGGGGTTCCGCTCGGCCGCTTCGTCTACGGCAAGAGCTACCTCGCCAATCCTGACGCGGTGCCGATCGACCCGCTCGACCTCAAGCTGGGAACGGCGACCTTCCGCACCACGGCGCTCAAGGGCGTGTTCGGCGCGCTGCGCGATGCCGGCCCGGATTACTGGGGACGCCGCGTCATCGAAAAACATGCGGGCAAGGCGCAACTCGGTGAGATCGACTACCTGCTCTATGCCCCGGACGACCGCGCCGGGGCACTGGGATTCGGGCTCGGCCCGAAGCCGCCGGCGCCCAGGCGCAAATTCAACAAGACGCTCGATCTCGAAAAACTGCTGATGCTGGCCGATGCCATCATCGCCGATGAAGAGATCGCGGCGGGGCCGGAAGCGCAACAGGTGGAAGAGCTGATGCTGATCGGCACGTCGATGGGCGGCGCCCGCCCCAAGGCGGTCGTCGAAGACGAGGACGGGCTCTGGATCGCAAAGTTCAACCGCCCCGATGACAAATGGAACCACGCGCGCGTCGAACACGCGATGCTCGAACTCGCAAGAGCCTGCGGCCTGAGCGTATCGCACAGCCGCGTGCAGACGGTCGGCGACCGCGACGTGCTGCTGGTCAAGCGTTTTGACCGCGAGAGAACCAATGCCGGCTATCTGCGCGCGCGCATGATCAGCGGCCTGACCATCCTGCGCACCGAGGACACGCACCAGCACAGAGACCGCTGGTCCTACGTGTTGCTCGCCGAAGAACTGCGCCGGATAAGCGCGAGCCCGAAGAAAGACACCGCGGAGCTGTTCCGCCGCATGGTCTTCAATGCGCTGATTTCGAACACCGACGATCACCCGCGTAACCATGCCGCCATCGCCAGAGACAAGGACTGGCAGCTCTCCCCGGCCTACGACCTGACGCCGTCGATGCCGATCAGTGTGGAGCGGCGCGATCTGGCGATGAGCTGCGGCGACTTCGGCCGCTACGCCCATGCCGAAAACCTGCTCTCGCAGTGCGCTCGATTCCACCTCGAACGGGAAGAAGCACGGGCAATCATCGACAGAATGGAAGAACAGATCAAAACGAGCTGGTACGACACCGCCCGGCGCGAGGGCGTCTCGGAAAAGGACTGCGAGAGCGTCAAAACCGCTTTCGCCTATCCCGGCTTCCGGCTCGCTCTCGAAGAGCAGGCGAAGGCCTGAACAGAAAGCCGCACAAAGGGGGCAGATGACTTTTTTGTACTTCGCCTATGGCTCGAACATGCTGCCTGCACGATTGAAGGCACGCTGCGCGAGCGCGCGCGTCATCGGCGCCGCCAGTGCCCCCGGCTTTGATCTCGAATTCTCGAAGCCGAGCAAGGACGGATCGGGCAAGGCGACGCTGGTCACAGCCGCCGACATCGCGACGCCCGGCGTGCTTTTCGAGATCGCCAAGGCCGATCTCGATCCTCTCGACCGCGCCGAAGGAGCCGGCTTCGGCTACGACCGCGCGGACGATTTCACTGCCGAGATCACAGGCACCGGAGAACGGATAACCGCGACAACCTACATCGCCAGCATGACGGACCGACAGCTCAAGCCTTTCGACTGGTATCTGGCGCTCGTCATTGCCGGAGCCCAACACCACGCGCTTGGCGACGAGCATATGGAGAGGCTACGGCTCATTGAGCATCTCATTGACGAGGATCACAGCCGGAAGACCCGTGCCGAAGCCCTGACCGCACTCTTGGCCCACGGGTTCGATGATCACAATGTTCTGCTGAAAAGGGCCGGATAGGCCTCCATGCAGATCATCGGCATCGATTTCACGAGCTCTCCCTCTCGCCGCAAGCCGATCACCGCCCTGCACTGCGTGCTGGATGGCAACACGCTTACAGCCAGCAGACTGGAAGAGTGGCCGAACTTCAGCGCGTTTGAGACCGCGCTCCGGCATCCAGGTCCCTGGGTCGCCGGCATCGACTTTCCATTCGGCCAGTCACGCCGCTTCGTCGAGACGATCGGCTGGCCGCTCTCTTGGGCATCTTACGTCGCGCACGTCGGCACATTTGATCGCCTCAGCTTTCGTAACATCCTAATCCGGTACAAAGAACGCCGCCTTGCCGGTGACAGAGAACATCGCCGCGCAACGGATAAGGCCGCTGGCTCGATCAGCCCTCAGAAGCTCTATGGCGTACCTGTTGGGCTGATGTTTTTCGAGGGCGCGCCGCGCCTGCTTGCCTCTGGCGTTACGATCCCGCACGTGCATCAGGGCGACCCGTTACGCATCGTCGTCGAAGCCTATCCGGGTATTGCAGCCCGCACGCTGATCGACCGGCGAAGCTACAAGAACGATGCGAAGCCAAAGCAGACGCGTGAACAGTTGGACGCGCGGCTTTCCCTCTTTCAGCAACTGACAAGAGAAGCGGGCGCTCGCTACGGCTTCAATATCGAGGCACCGCTCAGTTTATGCGAGGACCCTGGCGCTGACCATCTCGATGCGCTGCTCTGCGCCGTGCAGGCCGCCTGGGCGTGGTCGCAACGGGAGAACGGCTTTGGCGCGCCTGATGACCTCGATCCGCTCGAAGGCTGGATTACTGATCCGCATTTGATGAATGCAGCCCGCAGCCACGGTTAACGCAGAGAAGCGCCGTCAGCAGGCGATACTGAATGGGTTTAGTCATCCAAAGCAGCCGCGCTTTCGTCAATTGCGAGTCGCGCCCGAGCGCCCTCGCTCCAGTTGCAGCCCTATGGTTCTACGCCGAGCTTTGCCTTCACCAGCATCCGAAGGGAACTCGCCTCCTTGCCGCCCCCGCAGCAACCCACCCCGCGCACCCGCACCCGCGTGAATGCGGGTCGTGACATGCGAGGCAATTTCCCTTCCGGACCCGACCTTCTCCCGCCACTGCGCTGCGCGGGGGTTCATGCGACCAGAAAGTGGTCTCTGCCACTGAATTCCTCAGTTGTACCTGGGAAAGCCGAAGTCGCCGCGCCTTCCTGTCGCCCTCCCCAAAACACAAATTACGTTCCATCCGGATCGGGATCATTTCGCCGGTTCTTGCCGGGCCTCTCCGGGCCAGTCCCGCGGTGCTTGAAGCGCCGGGCCAGGCGCCGCCAGCCCTTAATTATTCAGCAAGGACTAATGTTGCATGGGCGGGCCATTCTGCGTATTGTGCGACCGGTTTCTTTCGGTTGTCTTGCACGATTGCGGTTCACCGGGAGTACAAGGGTGAAACACCTATGTGTTTCCATGCTGGGGGAGTTATTCATTCGTGTGGGATTTCAGTATCGGGCGATCCATTTCACTGTTGTTGCGGACCATGCCCTTCATTCTGCTGCGTGCGGCTGTATATTTCGGCATCACGCTGGCCTATATCCTCGCCACCGGAACCGGCATTGGCGTTGGCTGGGGGATCGGCGCATTCGGCGATGAAGGATTTCGCGCCACATCCATGGCGTGGGGCGGGCTGATCGGCTTCGGCATTACCGGAGCGGTAATGTACTGGCTGCGCGAATACATTCTCTATGTCGTCAAGGCCGGCCATATTGCGGTTCTCGTCGAATTGCTGGACGGGAAGACCTTGCCTGCCGGAAGCAGCCAGATCTCGCATGCGGTTGCCGTTGTGCGGGAACGCTTTGCCCAGGCATCGCTGCTGTTTGCGCTCGACCAGCTCGTGAAGGGAGTGATCCGCGCCATTACCGGGCTGGCCCGCGGCGTGCTGTCCATCCTGCCCATTCCCTATATGAGGCAATTGATGAATGTGGTGCAGGCCTTTCTGCGCATGGCGGTCGGGTTCATCGACGAGGTGATCCTCGCCCATGCGATCCGCACGCGCTCGCAGGATGCGTGGGGCTCGGCGCGCGAGGCGCTGGTGCTGTACGGTCAGAACTGGAAAGTGATGCTGCGCAATGCCGCATGGCTGATGGTCTTTACCTATGGCCTTGCCGCGCTGGTCTTCCTCCTCATGCTCGCTCCAGCCGCGGCGCTCGTCTATGCCATGCCCGGAGCCTGGTCGGCGGGCGGTTTTGTCTTCGCGCTGCTCTTTGCGTGGAGCGTGAAGGCAGCGTTTCTCGAACCATTCGCGATTGTCAGCCTGATGCAGGTCTATTTCCGGACGATCGAGGGCCAGCAGCCGGATCCGGAATGGGATGCGCGGCTCGAAAAGATGTCCGTTCATTTTCGCAGGATCAAGGAGCGCATGATCCGCAGGCCGGGTGCCGGCGCGGCGCCAGTTGGAGAGTCAGCATGAGCGCCAGATTGTTGCCGCTTCTGTCGGCGCTTGCCATCGGCGCCGCCACGCCGCTTGCCAATGCCGCGGAGCAGCCGGGAACCGTCCTGGTTCTCGATGCTTCCGGCTCCATGTGGGGCCAGATCGACGGGCAGAGCAAGATCGTCATCGCGCGCCAGGTCATTGCCGACATTCTTTCCGGGTTCCCGGCGGACCAGCATCTCGGGCTTGTCACCTATGGCCATCGCGAACGCGGCCAGTGCTCCGATATCGAGACCATTGTCGCGCCGGCAGCAGGTACTGCCGGTGAAATCTCCCGTATCGTCGACACGCTCAATCCGCGCGGAATGACCCCGATGGCCGATGCGCTGGTCATCGCCGCCGAGGCCCTGCGCCACACCGAACAGGCGGCGACCGTCATCCTTGTTTCCGACGGGATCGAGACCTGCAATCCAGATCCTTGCGCCGCGGCGAAGAGACTGGCGGACGGAGGGGTGCAGTTCACCGCCCATGTGATCGGCTTTGACGTCCGGGAGGAAGCCGAGGCCCTGGCGCAGATGCGCTGCATTGCCGAAGAGACCGGTGGCCGCTTCCTGACCGCCGACAATGCACGGCAATTGTCGGATGCCTTGCAGCAGGTGGTGGTCGAGCTTGAACCCGTGGCGGAGCCTGAGCCGGAAGCCGCGCCTGAACCGGAATTGCCCGAAGCTACCGTCAACGCCCCGGCTGAGATCGTGGTCGGCTCGGAGTTTGCGGTAAGCTGGGAG
>CAYLGY010000038.1:0-15484 GCA_964383325.1 uncultured Rhizobiaceae bacterium | reverse complement strand
TGCGGCTACAACTCGATTCCGGTGAGCGCGTCCTCGCCTCCACCCCGGTCGAGGTCGTCGATGTGGAGGTGCGCGTCAACGCCCCGGCTGAGATCGTGGTCGGCTCGGAGTTTGCGGTAAGCTGGGAGGCGGAAGGGCTTAACCCGCGCGACTATGTCACCATCGTGCCTGCTGGCGCCGAGGTGGGCGCCTATGGCAGCTATGACCGGATTGAAGATGGACGGGGAGGCCGGCTGCGTGCACCCGCCGAGCCGGGTCTCTATGAAGTGCGGCTACAACTCGATTCCGGTGAGCGCGTCCTCGCCTCCACCCCGGTCGAGGTGCTGGAGGGAAATGTCTCGGTTCGCGGGCCGGAAAGAGTGCGGGCCGAGACGGAAATGCAGGTGAGCTGGGAAGGCGCAATCCATCCGCACGACTATGTCACCATCGTCCCCGAAGACGCGGCAGAAGGCGACTACGGCAAATTCGTTCGCGTCAATGATGCCAGCGCCGGCAAGCTCGTCGCGCCGGCTGAGCCGGGGCTGTACGAGCTGCGCTATCATCTCGATCAGGGCAGCCGCGTCATGGCGCGCTGGCCGGTGGAGGTCCTCGCCGCCGATGCGCCGCTGGACGAGGGCGCGGCCCTTGTCGTGCCGGAAAGCGGCAGGGCGGGCGAGACGATCCAGATTGCCTGGACCGGCGGCGCCGACAGCGCCGATCAGCGCGTGGCGCTTGCCCGCGCCGACCAGCCCGAGTTCAGCTGGATCAGCGTCGACAGCGCGATAGGACGCAACAGCCTGGAGATCCGGCTTCCCGAAACGCCCGGCATTTACGAGGTGCGTTTCCTCGACATTGCGGGCCGTAAATTGCTGGGGCGATCGATCATCCGGGTAGAGCCATAGTGCATGATGCTGCTGGAAGATGGCTGGTTCAATCCGGATCGTTGCGGCCGGAACGGGCCCGGAAATAGAAGATGGCGAAGAATCCGACGATGAACAGCGCCGCGACGATTGCAGCGGCGATGGTGGAGAAATCGCCGAGCTGGATCATGATGGTGGGCATGAAATAGGCGCCGAGGACCAGAACTGCAAAGATGATCGCGGCTGCGATCGCCGAACTTCTTCCATTGGAGTCCATTTTGGGTTCACCTGCCTTTGCCGGTCCGGATTTCCTCAAGCCGGAGAATCTGTTGTCCGTCGCCGTCGAAATTGGCCGGATCGAGCCATTGCTGCAATGCGCTTGCCGCCTCGGGCCATTCGCTGTCCAGCATCGAGAACCAAGCCGTCTCGCGGTTCTTTCCCTTGACGATCATGTGCTGGCGGAACAGGCCTTCGAACTTCATGCCGTAGCGGAGCGCTGCCCGTCTGGATGCCTGGTTGTCATTGTCGCATTTCCATTCGAGGCGCCGGTAGCCGAGATCCTCGAAGACATGGCGCGCGGCAAGGTAGAAGGCCTCGGTCGATGCGGGACGCCGCGACAGGAGCGGCCCCCAGTAGATGCTGCCCAGCTCGATGACGCCATTGGCGGTATCGATCCGCATGAAGGCCTGCCTGCCTGCCGCCTTGCCTGTGGCCCGGTCGATCGCGGCAAAGTAGAGCGGATCCGTGCTGGCCTCGGCGGTTTCCAGCCAGTGCTTGAAGGCAGCCATGCTGGACGGCGGTTCTTCCCGGAGCCAGCGAAAGCGCGTGGCCGCGTCAGGAACGGACGAGGCGGCGTAAAGGTCCTCGCCATGTTTCGCGGCGCTGAGCGGCTCGAGGCGAACAAACCGGCCCACGCTTGCCGTGCGCTGCGGCAGTGGGCGGGGGGTCCAGCGCGCGAGAGAGGGGGCGGGCCGCTCGACGTTTTTCATGTTCACCTGCATGGCTCCATAGTATGAATGGGGCAATTCTGACGGAGTATCCTGATGATTCGTACCATAGAGGCGTTTGACCGGTTGGGCGAGGAGAATGCCTTCGCCGTGCTTGCGCGGGCAACCCGGCTGGCGGCAGAGGGCCGGGACATCATCAATCTGGGCATCGGGCAGCCCGACTTCCGTACGCCTGAGCATATTGTGGAGGCCGCCTGCAAGGCGTTGCGGGAAGGGCATCATGGTTACACCCCGGCCACCGGGATCCTGCCGCTGCGCGAAGCGGTCAGCCGGCGGACGCTGCAGACGACGGGCATCGAGGTTTCTCCGGAGCAGGTGATGATCACGCCCGGCGGCAAGCCGGCAATGTATGCCGCGATCCTGATGTTTGGCGAGCCAGGGGTCGAGATTCTCTATCCGGATCCCGGCTTCCCGATCTATCGCTCGATGATCGAATATACTGGCGCCACGCCCGTGCCGATCCCGATGCGGGAAGAGAACGGCTTTTCCTTCTCCGCCGAGGAAACACTGGCGCGCATTACGCCGCGAACCCGCCTGATGATCCTCAACTCGCCGGCCAATCCAACCGGCGGCGTTTCCTCGCCGGAGGAGATCGCGCAGCTCGTGGCCGGGCTTGCCCGACATCCGCAGGTGGCGATCCTTTCCGACGAGATCTATGACGTGATGACCTATGACGGCGTCCAGTCCGTTTCATTGCTCCGCTACCCGGAAATCCGTGACCGGCTGATCGTGCTCAATGGCTGGTCGAAGACCTGGGCGATGACCGGATGGCGGCTCGGCTGGTCGATCTGGCCGGATCGGCTGTACGACCTTGTGCGCAAGCTGGCGGTCAATTGCTGGTCCTGCGTGAACGCGCCGGCGCAGTTCGCCGGAATTGCCGCCATTGACGGCCCCCAGGATGAGTTCCATCGCATGCTGGCCGCATTCGACCGTCGGCGGGAGCGGGTCGTGGAGGGCGCCAACCGATTGCCGGGCGTGACCTGCCTGATGCCGAAGGGCGCATTCTATGCATTTCCCAACATCACCGCCACCGGCTGGAAATCGAAACCGTTTGCCTCCGCCTTGCTGGAAAAGGCCGGAGTGGCGACGATCGGCGGCCCGGATTTCGGGGTGCTGGGCGAGGGCTATCTGCGCATCTCCTATGCCGCGAGCGAGGATGCCATCGAGACCGCGCTGGAGCGCATCGGCCAGTTCCTCGCCGATGAGACGCCGGAAGCTGCTGCCGGGGCGTCCGCACCCGTGGAATAGCGCATAATCCCGGAAAGTGGTTCCCGCTTTCCGGAAAAGATCATGCGCCAGCAAGGGTGCCATAATCCCGGAAAGTGGTTCCCGCTTTCGCAGGGCCGAACCGGGAGGCCGGTTCAGCGACAAGGCATCGTGATTCGCCCGAGGCGTGACCTCGACCGGCCATCCCCAGGTGAGGAGCCTGCACTTTGCGGTATTGCCGGCACGTAGCTTGATCCCGCGCCACTGAAGGCGGCAATGGGTAGGCATACATTGCTCAGGATCTCGGGGCCGAAAGGCCCTGGACCGGGTTTCACGGTAATGTCACGCCCAATATGCAATCTGCGCATGTGTTGAATAACGGAGTGGAATTGAAAAACGCAAAGCATCGCCCCGTGCCTTTGCGGAATCTTGTGCAGATGCTTCAGAATTTCTGTGCAGGATAATTCAACGCTTCTCCTGCGTTCACCCACTTGTGGGCTGACCAGCCTCCCAAGTAACTTGCCCTGCGTTGATATTGCCCCGTCGACGCAGGGCTTTTTTATACACTTGCCAGAATTTCAAGGCAAGTTTCAGGCCGGAGTGGGTATTCACATTTTATTATAATCAATTTCCAAAATAATTTGAAAATGCATTGCAGTCTATTAACATGAACACAGTTTAATCCCGAAAATTATTCGATCAACTGGGGATTTCGGGACCGCTTCGTCCTGCAGGGGATATGCCCCGTTTCTTGGCCCGGGCTGAAAGTCGCCCCGCGCTCCATTGCAGGTTCCGGGTGGGCTGGAGAACGTACTGGCGGGCTGGCGCGATTGACAGGGGGCGCAAAACTCGATTCAGTTTGAGTCGGAAGGAGTTGGCGTTGGCGCTTGCGGCTGGCGCGACAGATGAGGGAAGTGATGTCACGAGCGGAATGGGTGGAGGAGGTCAACAGATTCTGGTTTGAAGAGATCGAGCCCGGTCAATGGTTCCGGCCCGACCCGGCCATGGATGCGGAAATACGGCGCCGTTTCCTCGAACTGTACCAGAAACTGAAGCAGGCCCTCCCGGAGGAGGCCCGGACCGATGCGCGAGCCGCGCTTGCTGCGATTCTTCTTTTCGATCAGTTTCCGCGCAACATGTTTCGGGGCCGGCCCGAAGCCTTCGCGACCGATCCGCTGGCATGTGCCCTGACGCGCAATGCCGTCGATCAGGAACTGGACAATGGACTCAATACGGATGAGCGCCGCTTTCTCTACATGCCTTTGATGCATTCCGAGGTTCTCGCCGATCAGGAATGGGGCGTGTCCCTCTTCCGCTCGCTGGATGATCCGGAATCGCTCCGCTACGCGATCGAGCATCGCGACATCATTGCGCGTTTCGGACGCTTTCCGCACCGCAACAATGTTCTCGGTCGGGAAAATACGCCCGAGGAAGAGGAATTTCTGCGCACTGCCGAGCGCTACGGCCAGTAACATCGTGTTGTAACGGTCGGGCGGACTTGTCCGCAGGGGAATTTGCGGGCTTTGCGCTCCGGGACCTGGAGGAGTTGTTGTGACGGTGACCGGCAGTGAAGGCGGGGCAGGAAAAGAGGTAGACCGGAGTGGCGGGACGGGCGTCCGCCCCTGGCTCAAGTCCTATCCGCCGACCGTTCCGGCCGAGATCGGCCCGTTGCCCTATGCCTCCCTGCCGGAGCTGATGCTCGCTTCCTGCCGGAAATTTTCGGACCGGACGGCATTCACCTCGCTCGGTCGCGCCCTGACCTATGCGGAACTGGACCGGGTGTCGGAGCAGTTCGCCGCCTATCTCCAGGGGTTGGGACTGTCGCCGGGCGCCCGCATTGCCATCATGTTGCCGAACATCCTGCAATATCCGGTGGCGCTGCTGGCGGTCCTTCGGGCAGGCTTTGTCGTCGTCAATGTCAATCCGCTCTACTCGCCTCGCGAGCTGGAGTTCCAGCTTGCCGATTCTGGCGCAGAGGCGATCCTCATTCTGGAAAACTTCGCCGCGACCCTGCAGGCGGTAGCAGGAAAAGTGCCACTGCGCCATGTCATCGTGACCGGGATGGGCGATCTGCTCGGCTTGAAGGGTCACGTGGTGAATTTCGTCGTGCGCCATGTCCGCAAGATGGTTCCTGCCTGGGATCTTCCGGGGCATATCCCGTTCCGGCGCGCCCTGGCGATCGGGAGGAGAAGGCGGTTCACGCCGGCCAATTCCGGGCCGGATGATCTCGCAATTCTTCAATACACGGGCGGCACCACCGGCCGTGCCAAGGGGGCGAAACTCCTCCACCGCAATATCCTGGCAAATGTCATGCAGAATCGCGCTTGGGCGGATGCAGCCTATGCGGAGGATCCGCGCCCGGAGCCGCAGACCTTCATCTGTGCATTGCCCCTCTATCATGTCTACGCGCTGACCGTGAACGCACTCGCCGGGATCGAGGAGGGCGGAAACAATCTCTTGATTCCCAATCCGCGCGACATGCCGGCCTTTCTGAAGGAGCTTCGCCGCAACCGCTTTCATGTCTTTGTCGGCATCAATACGCTCTTCAATGCCCTGCTCAACAGGGAAGCCTTTCACAGTCTGGAGTTTTCCAGCCTGCGTCTCACCCTGGCCGGTGGCATGGCGGTCCAGCCGCAGATTGCCGCGCGCTGGAAGGAGGTGACGGGATGCAGCATTTCCGAGGGCTACGGATTGTCGGAAACCTCGCCGGTCGTGGCTGCGAATATTTTCGGGGCCGAACGTACCGGCACGATCGGTCTTCCCTTGCCTTCGACCGAGATCGCGATCCGCGACGATGCAAATCGCGATCTGCCCTTCGGTGAAGCGGGCGAGATCGTGATCCGCGGACCGCAGGTCATGCCGGGCTACTGGAACCGGCCGGAGGAGACGGCGCTTGCCTTCACGCCGGACGGGTTCTTCCGGTCCGGGGATGTCGGCATCATGGACGAGGAAGGCTACATCCGCCTTGTCGACCGCAAGAAGGACATGATCCTCGTCTCCGGGTTCAACGTTTATCCGAACGAGATCGAGGAAGTCGTCGCGAGCCATCCCGGCGTCCTCGAGGCTGCGGCGGTGGGAGTGCCCGATGCGGTAACGGGTGAAATGGTGAAGCTGTTCGTGGTCCGCAAGGATCCGGAGCTTACCATCGCCGATCTGCGCGCCTGGTGCCGGGAAAACCTTACCAATTACAAGCGGCCGAGAATCATTGAATTCCGCGATGAACTGCCGAAATCGAATATCGGAAAGATCCTGCGGCGGGCATTGCGGGAGAATCAGGCCTGAGCGGAGGAAGTCGGGCGCAATGCGCGATGCTCGCCAAGGATTGCGGCGAGGTCCGTAACGGAATCGAGAATCAGGTCCGCCAGCGGTTCCAGATGTTCGCGCCGGCTGTTACCGCTCAGTACTCCGATGGCAACGGCGCCGGCTTCGCGCGCGGCGACAAGATCATGGAGGTTGTCACCCACCATCGCGATCTCGCCCGGCTCCATCCCGATTGCCGCCGCGAATGCCAGCACCACATCGGGCGCAGGCTTTGGCCGATGCACCGAATCATATCCGAACACCGCATCGAAGAAGGGGGTGAGGCCGAAGGCGGCCAGCGTCCGGCGGGCGCCGAGCACCGAATCATTGGTCGCAAGACCGAGCCGAAGGCCGGCAGCGGAAAGGTGGCGCACCGCGTCGACGACGCCGGGCAGCGCGACGGCCTCGACGCTTGCCGCGCGCCGGTCCGCTGCGACAATGCGGTCGTGTAGCTCCTCGCCCGCAAGATGCGGATAGAGGGCTGCAATGACCTCGGCATTGGCGGCGGCGGCAAAGAGCGAGCCTGCCGCAAACCGGGAGGTGCGGGGATCATAGCCCATGCCGGCGAGGATTTGCGCTGCCGTTCCGGCATTGCCTCCGGCCGCTTCCATTGCCAGTTCATGGGCGAAATCGCGCCAAGTCGCATCGAAATCCAGAAGCGTGCCATCCTTGTCGAACAGGATCGCCCGGATTGCGGATATGCGCTGCACCGACAGGCCTGCGGTTACTCGAAGGTCTTTAGATAGGCGATCACATTGGCGCGATCTTCGGCCTTCGGCAGGCCGGCAAAGGCCATTTTCGTGCCCTTGATCGCGGCATTCGGCTTCAGGAGGTAGTGGTCCAGCGCTTCTTCCGTCCAGACAAACCCTTCTTCCTTCTTCTCGAGAAACGCCTTGGAATAGCTGTAGCCTTCCACCGAAGCGATCTCGTTGTCGACAATGCCGTTGAGGTACGGGCCGACCCTGTTCTTCGCGCCTTCGCCGACGGCATGGCAGGCCATGCAGCGCTTGAAGACGCGCTCGCCCGCGGCCACGTCGTCCGCCGCCGCCGGCAGGGTGAAGCCGGCGAGCGCGGCAAGGAACGCAATGGGTAGGAAATTCGGGCTCTTCATTCTGTCCTCCTTCGTGAACGGGTAGGCCGGACCCCAAGCAGCGAGGTCGCTGCTTGTTCCGTCAGCGGGCACGCAGCAAGGTATTCTCTACCTCGCCCTCGATCTGGTCGATGACCAGAAGACGCACCGCATCTTCGCCGACATTCTCGGCCCGGTGCCATTGGTCGATCATCTCGACGATGAAATCGCCCTTTGTATAGACGGTCGAATCGCCGGTTTCCACATTGGTGACTTCCAGCGAGCCGGACTCGACAACCCCGTAGCGCGCGAAGGGATGCTTGTGGACCGGCAGCTTGGCGCCCGGCGCAATGTCGAAAATCGAGACCACGACGCGCACATCCTTCTGCGGCAGCGTGATCGGCTGCCCCGAAGCAGTCTCGTGTCTCGTGGTAAGCGGCGTCACGGTCACTGCTTCCAGTGCATGCGCAGCGCCTGAAATTGCAATCGCCAGCGCCAAGGCCGCCGGTGCCAGGTAGTTCATTGGTAAGCCTCCCCTCATACGGAAGCAGCAAGCAGCCGTCCCGTTCAATGAGGAAAGTTGTGCCCTTTCCTGAAGCCGAACGCAACCGTCTCTAGCCGGCCGCGCCGGGATCCGGCATCTCGCCTCGGGAGCCGGCAAGGCCCGACAGGAAGGCCAGACGCGCAGCCGTGCCTTCCAGGGCAGCTTCAAGCTGCTCGCGCCAGTCTTCGCCGGCCTGCGGCAGCATCTGCCCGAGGTCCTCGACAAGTCGTTCGAGTGGCCGTTGCGCCCGGATCAGGAGGCCAGTCGCGCCGAGGCTGGCGCGCAGTTCCTCCCGCGGCGCCCCGTCAACGGCGTCGGCGCCAGTCAGCCCCCGTTCCGCCAGCCTGCGAAGGATCTCGTGTTCGCCCATCTCGGCCAGACGCTGCGCGACCACTGCAAGCCGAGCCGATATCTCGGATTCACGGCGTTCGAGAAAGGCGTTGAACCCCGCAAGGGAATTCACTTCCGGCACTGGCCGTGCCCGGTTTCGCGCATCGGCATGGTAGGCCTGCCGCCGCAGTGCGCGCAGCGTTTGCGCAAGCGCGAGCAGGTGGCGCGCGATCAGTTCGAGCGCATCTTGCGCCTCGCCATCCTCGGCATGGGCGGCAAGATGGCTGAAATAGACAAAGCCGCGCATGGCGTCGTTCACGCCAAGCGCCAGAAACCGGTAGCCCGTCGCGAGGGAACTGACCGCCGCCTCTTCCCAGGCTTCCACGAGCTCCTCCGGCAGGTCGGTCTGCCTGCCGGCGTGCATTTCGGCAGCCTGGCCGCGCTCCGCCGCCAGTCGGCGCAAGGTTGCATCGAACCCGCGGCGGGCGTCCGCGAGCTGGCGCATTGAACGTGCCGCTTCGGCGAGGCCGCGCTCTTCCATGTATTCGGCAGTGCGCTCATAGGTGAGCTGGATCCCGGCATTGTCTTCGAGTCCACGCTCGAAAGCTTGCCGTACGGAGCGGATCTTCTCGACAGGGGCCGTTCTCAGAATGGATTCGCGCATTTTTTGCCCGCTGGTCAGGGTAGAAATGATTATGACCGAGAAACATGCCATGGATTTGTTCTGGATCAAGGTCGTATTCCGCCCGCCCATTATTCCTGTTAGCATCTGTTCGCTGAAAGTTGTTCTGGAGTATTCGGCACGACTGGGGGCGACATGGGAGGAATAGCCGGGAATGAGACGGGATATCATCGCGGATTCGGCGGCTTGCCTGCTCTTTCTTCTTGCCTCCTTCCTGCTGGTCACCACGGGGGCGCAGGCACAG
The DNA here is from genome assembly GCA_964383325.1 of uncultured Rhizobiaceae bacterium. Lineage (GTDB taxonomy): Bacteria > Pseudomonadota > Alphaproteobacteria > Rhizobiales > Rhizobiaceae > CAYLGY01. The sequence continues at coordinate 6,263 of CAYLGY010000038.1, read as the reverse complement.
CAGCGGCAGGAAACGGCGCTGGAGCGCTATCTTGCCGAGGCCACACCCGGCCGGATCCTGCCAGGGGCGGACCGGTTCGAACTGTCTGACAGCGCGCCCCCCGTTGCACGGCTGTTCCGCGGCGATTCGCATGTCGGCTATGGCTTTCTCAATTCCGACCATGTGAATTCCGTCGGCTATTCCGGGCGGCCGATCCACATTCTCGTCGGCGTCGATCTGGACGGGACGATCGCCGGCCTCGAACTGGTCCATCATGACGAACCCATCGTCCTGATCGGCATTTCGGAACAGCGTGTCCTCGACTACATGCAGCCCTTCATCGGCTACAACCCCATTCGCGCGGTGGCCGAAGGTGCCGGCGAGCCGGATGTCGATATCGTCAGCGGGGCCACGGTCACGGTCCTCGTCATGGGAGACAGCGTGATCCGCGCGACGACGCGGGTGGCGCGGGCCTTTGGCCTGGCCGGTCTCTCGCCGGATGCGGTGGAGGGGCCGGTCCGCGCCCGAAGCTATGATTCTTCGGCCGGCGAGGTTGCCGACTGGGAAACGCTGCTTGGCAATGGCGCGGTTCGCCGGCTGGTCCTCACGATCGGGGATGTCAACCAGGCCTTCGAACAGTCGGGCGATGCCGAGGCGGCCGCGCGGCCCGAGCGCGGCGATCCGGATGATGTGTTCATCGAACTCCATGCAGCGCTGGTTTCGCACCCGGCCATTGGCCGCAGCCTGATCGGCGACGCTGCGTTCGAACAGCTCGAGGCACGCCTCGAGCCCGGCCAGCATGCCATCCTGATCGCGGGTGAGGGCAAGTATTCGTTCAAGGGCTCCGGCTATGTGCGCGGCGGAATCTTCGACCGCATCGAACTGCACCAGGGCACGGAGACCATCCGTTTTCGAGACCGGCTGCACACGAGGGTCCGCTCGATCGAGGCGGAAGGCGCTCCGCCCCTGCGCGAGATCGGGATCTTCAGGATGCCGGCGGACGCCGAATTCGACCCGGTCGCGCCCTGGAGCCTGCGTCTGCTCGTTCAGCGGTCGGTCGGCGCGCTCGAACGGGCCTTCATTTCCTTCGAACTCGGTTACGAGCTGCCGGAGGCCTATACCGCGCCGGTGGCGGCGCCCGAACCTCCGCCGGCCGCGCCCGCAGCCCAAACTGCCCCGGTGCCAGCCCCGTCGATCGGCGGTCCTGTCGCGGTCGGCGATTTCTGGGAACTGCTCTCCGTGGACGGTGAGGCGCCTCTCTGGCTGCGCATCTGGCAGAGCAAGCTGGTCGCGATTTCCCTGCTCGTCGTGATGCTGGTCGCGCTGACGCTGATCTTCTTTTTCCAGGACATTCTGGTCAAGCACGAGAAGCTTTACGACCGGATCCGGCTGGTCTTCCTGGTAGTCACCCTGTTCTGGCTCGGCTGGGTCGCTCAGGCGCAACTTTCCGTGGTCAACGTGCTGGCCTTTGCCGGTGCGATCCGGACCGATTTCCAATGGTCCTATTTCCTGATGGACCCGCTGGTCTTCATCCTGTGGTTCTCGGTCGCGGCGGCGCTGCTGTTCTGGGGGCGAGGGCCGTTCTGCGGCTGGCTATGCCCGTTCGGTGCGTTGCAGGAACTGTCAAATCGCGTTGCCAAGGCGCTTCGCGTTCCCCAGCTCAAGATCCCCTGGGGCGTGCATGAACGCCTCTGGTCGATCAAGTACATCATTTTCCTCGTACTCTTCGGCGTGTCGCTGGGGTCTCTGGCGCTGGCCGAAGTCCTGGCCGAAGTGGAGCCCTTCAAGACCGCGATCATCCTGCGCTTCATGCGCGACTGGTGGTTCGTTGCCTTCGCGCTGGGGCTCGTCGGCGCCGGCCTGTTTGTCGAGCGCTTCTTTTGCCGCTACCTCTGCCCGCTGGGCGCTGCCCTTGCCATTCCCGGCCGCATGCGCATGTTCGACTGGCTGAAGCGCTATCGCGAATGCGGCAATCCATGCCAGCGCTGCTTCAATGAGTGCCCGGTCGAGGCCATCCATCCCGAGGGGCATATCAATCCGAATGAATGCATTTCATGCCTGCATTGCCAGGTACTCTACCATCATGACCGCAAATGTCCGGTCGTGATCCAGCGCCGCGTCAAGCGGGAGAAGCTTCAGGCCATGTCCCGGCCTGACCTGACCTCCGCCTCGCGCGCGCCAAAGCCTTCCCGTGCCGAACCCGGCGTCGTGGCGACGCCGCCAAACTGAGGAGAACTGTCATGCCGAAGAACAAGTTCATCGCCGAGGCCATGAGTCGGCGTGCATTGCTGGGAGGAGGCGCGAAAGCCACGCTGCTTGCCGGGGTTGCAGGCACTTCCGGGGCGGCCGGGAGCCTGCTGGCCTCACCCGCCGCGGCGCAGGAGGGCCAAAGCGCCCATGTCGGGCCTGGACAGCTCGACGAGTATTACGTTTTCTTCTCCAGCGGTCAGAGCGGTGAACTGCGCATCATGGGCCTGCCCTCGATGCGCGAGCTGATGCGGGTTCCCGTCTTCAACCGCTGCAGCGCAACCGGCTGGGGCCAGACCAACGAGAGCCGCAAGATCCTTACCGAGGGGCTGACGCCGCAGACGCGCGAATATCTCGCCGACAAGGGTGGCGTCTACCTCAATGGCGACCTGCATCACCCGCATATGTCATTCACCGATGGCACCTATGACGGGCGCTATTTGTTCATGAACGACAAGGCCAATACGAGGGTCGCGCGCGTGCGCTGCGACGTCATGAAATGTGACAAGATCGTCGAGATTCCCAATCAGCAGACGGTCCATGGCCTGCGCGTGCAGAAATATCCCCGCACCGGCTACGTCTTCGCCAATGGCGAATATCGTGTCCCGATCCCCAATGATGGCAAGATCCTCGGCGATCACACCAAATATCGTTGCGTCTTTTCGGCCATTGACGGCGACACGATGGAAGTGGCCTGGCAGGTGCTTGTCGATGGCAATCTCGACAATGTCGATGCCGACTACCAGGGCAAGTATGCCGTGGCCACCTGCTACAATTCGGAGGAGGCGGTCGATCTGGCGGGCATGCAGGCAAATGAGCAGGACTGGGTCGTCATCTTCAGCATCGAGCGTATCGAGGCGGCCATCGCCAATGGCGAGTACGAGGAAATCAATGGCGTGAAGGTGCTCGACGGCACCGCAGGTTCGCCGCTTACGCGCTATGTGCCGGTTCCCAACAGCCCGCACGGCCTGAATACCGCGCCGGACGGCATTCACATGGTTGCCAATGGCAAGCTCTCTCCGACCTGCACCGTGTTCGACGTCCGCCGCTTCGACGACCTGTTCGAGGACAAGATCCAGCCGCGTGATACGGTCGTCGCCGAGCCGCAGCTTGGCCTGGGGCCGCTCCATACCGCCTTTGATGGCCGCGGCAATGCCTATACGACCCTGTTCATCGACAGCCAGTTGTGCAAGTGGAACATCGACGACGCCATTCGCCAGTTCAATGGCGAAAATGTCGACCCCATCATCCAGAAGCTCGATGTCCACTACCAGCCCGGCCACAACCATTCATCGATGGGGCAGACGAGGGAGGCCGACGGCAAGTGGCTGCTGTCGCTGAACAAGTTCTCCAAGGACCGGTTCCTCAATGTCGGACCTCTCAAGCCGGAATGCGACCAGCTCATCGACATTTCCGGCGACGAGATGGTGATTGTCCATGACAGCCCCACCTTTGCCGAACCGCATGATGCGACCATCATTCATCATTCGAAGGTCAATCCGGTTCATGTCTGGAGCCGCGACGATCCGATGTGGGAAGATGCGCGCCGGCAGGCCGAGGCCGATGGCGTGGATCTCGACTGGGGCGCCGACGTCATCCGTGACGGAAACAAGGTTCGCGTCTACATGTTCTCGGTCGCGCCGGCGTTCTCTTTGTCCGAATTCACTGTGACGGAAGGCGACGAGGTGACGGTCTATGTCACCAATATGGACGAGGTGGAGGACCTGACTCACGGTTTCACGATCACCAATTACGGCATTGCGATGGAGGTGGGACCGCAGGCGACGTCCTCGGTCACGTTCACCGCGGATCGGCCCGGCGTCTACTGGTATTATTGCCAGTGGTTCTGTCATGCATTGCACATGGAGATGAGCGGCCGGATGATCGTCGAGCCCCGCGCCGCGTGAAATGAGCCACGCAATGTCCCTCTTCCGGGTCCTGGCCATCGCAAGCCTGCTTGCGCTGGCCTTGCCTGCCCTGGCTGGTGAGATCCGGGTAGGCCCGGGCACGGCCCTGCAGCCGGTGATCGACGCCGCGCCTGCAGGAAGCATCATCCGCCTTTCCCCGGGCACGCATGACGGACCGATCGAGATCCGGCATGCGCTGACCCTGATCGGCGAAGAGGGCGCGATTCTCGCGGGGAAGGGCGAAGGCAGCGTGATCGAGGTGCACGGACCGGATGTGCGAATAGAGGGGTTGCGCATCACCGGCTCGGGCAGCAACCTGCCTGGAATGGATTCTGGCATTTTGGCGCGCCGGTCGGCCGCGCGAGCTATGGTGATCGGCAATCATCTCGACCGCAATCTGTTCGGTGTCTACCTGCATGGCAGTCCGGATTCGCTCGTCGAGGGCAATCTGATCGAGGGGCGCACGGATCTGCGCCTGTCGGAGGCCGGAAACGGGGTCTCGATCTGGAACGCGCCCGGCTCGGCGGTGGTCGGCAACCGGATCCGGCAGGTCCGCGACGGCATCTTCGTCAATGTCAGCAAGAAGAATCGCTTCGAGCGAAACGAGTTTACCGAACTGCGGTTTGCGATCCACTACATGTACACGCAGGACAGCAAGGTCATCGGCAATCGTTCGACGGGCAATCATGTCGGCTGGGCGATCATGTTCTCGGACCGGCTCGAAGTGCGTGACAATGTTTCCGAGGGCGACCGCGATCACGGCCTGTTGCTCAACACGGCGAATCGATCGCGCATTACCGGCAATGTGGTGCGCCGTGGCGGCGAGAAATGCGTGTTCATGTACAACGCCAACCGCAATGAATTCCGCGACAACTGGTTCGAAGGCTGCCCGATCGGCATTCATTTCACGGCGGGTTCGGAAGGCAATGCCGTGACGGGCAACGCCTTCATCCGCAACCGCTCGCAGGTCAAATATGTCGGCACGCGCTTTCTCGACTGGTCGCATGAGGGCAGGGGCAATTACTGGAGCGACAATCCCGGCTTTGACCTCGACGGCGACGGGATTGCCGACCGGCCCTATCGCCCGAATGACATTCTGGATGAAATCCTGTGGACGCTGCCGCAGGCAAAAGTGCTGATCAACAGCCCCGCCGTGGAAGTGGTACGCTGGGCGCAGGGACGTTTCCCGGCCCTTTATCCCGGCGGCGTGGTCGATTCGGCGCCGCTCATGAAACCGCCATCGGTGGACGCGAAGGATATGGAATGACGATCATTGCGGAATGGTCAGCCGTCTCGAAGGTCTACCGCAAGGTGAGGGCGGTGCACGATGTTTCGCTGCATCTTCGGGCGGGCGAGGTTACTGCGCTGGTCGGGCATAATGGCGCCGGCAAGACGACGCTCATCAAGTTGCTGGTCGGGTTGATCCGCCCGAGTTCGGGCGAGGTGCGGGTCCTGGGGCGCGATCCTGCCGGGAGAGCCGGCACGGAAGCGCGGCGCGCGCTCGGCTTCCTGCCCGAGAATGTCGCCTTTCATGGCGCCATGACCGGCCGCGAGCTCATGGCCTTTCATGCCGGCCTCAAGCGCCAGCCGAAGGTCAGGAATGCCGAATTGCTGGAAAGGGTTGGCCTCACCCACGCCGCCGGCCGGCGGGTCTCCACCTATTCCAAGGGCATGCGCCAGCGCCTGGGTCTCGCGCAGGCGCTGATCGGCGATCCGAAGCTCCTGCTGCTGGATGAGCCGACCAGCGGCCTCGATCCTGCCTCGCGCATGGAGGTCTACGCGATGATCGACCAGTTCCGCCGCGAGGGGGCAACGGTGCTGGTCTCGACGCATGCGCTGGCGGAGATCGGACCGCATATGGACCGGGTTGCAATCATGCATGAGGGAAAGCTTCTGGCGGCCGGCTCTGTGGCGGAGCTGCGCCGCGAGGCCGGCGCCGTCGAAACGCGGCTGCGGCTGCAGGTCCGCCCCTGCACGACGGCAACCATCCTCGAAGGCCTGCCCGACTACGTGCGCTGCCTCGACCGTTCGGCCGCACGCCTGGAACTCGGTCTGCCGGCCGGGCGGAAGATGGAATTGCTGCGAATGATTGCGGGACAGGAGGAGATCGAGGACATCGAAATGCATGCA
>CAYLGY010000037.1:0-25036 GCA_964383325.1 uncultured Rhizobiaceae bacterium | reverse complement strand
CGAGGCCCGAAGCGGCGAGTGAAGGCGAAGCCGCGCGAGGACCGTGCTGAGGCGGCGCACTCCAACGACGTATGGGCAATGGACTTTGTCCATGATCAGCTGGCGACCGGCCGCAAGATGCGCTGTGCTGTCGTGGTCGACGCCTGCCTGCGCAACGCGCCGACGCTCGATCCCGAGTTCACCCATCGCGGCGAGGACGTCTTCGCCAGTCTGTGCAAACGGCTATCTGAAGACGCTGCACGTTGATCTGGGCTTCAAGTTCATCTCACGCGACCTGGACCCTCAGGCGTGTCATCGCGGCGTCAAGCTCGACTTGTCGCGGCCGGGCCGACAGCGCCTTGATCAAAGCGTTCAATGTCCGGCAGCGGGCGGAATGCTTGAACGTCACGGGTTCCTGAGCCTTGCGCGGAAAAGTTGGAAACTTTGCGCAGAGACGAATAATGGGCAACGGCCACACGGCGCGATCGGGAACAAGGTCCCGGCGGCGCTCATGAAATCAGCACATATAGCCCGTGTCGCTGATCAAGGCCGGAAAACTCTAGCCCCGGCCGAAGGTACGTCGGAAGCGGCAGGACTTTCCCTTCAACTGGCATGCATCGCCGAACGCTGCCGACGCCCTTCAGCGGATCTGATCGACAGCCGGTCCGCTGCGAATGTTTCCCCTGCTGCGCCGCGGCTTTCTGGAGCGTCGCGCATCCATCCGGCCGCACAAGGCCGCTGTGGCTGAAGTTAAACCAGAGAGTTCCAGGCAGTACTTCCAGTTCCGTGCCCGACCCTCCGGGATATGGCTCATGAAAGTGGAACCGACTTGCGACGAAACCGGTCCCTTGGTCAACAAAGATGCAATTCCGGGCGCAGGCCAATCGCCCGGAAGCGACAGCACGTAATTGGGCAAACATTCCGGCCATGCCGTGGAGCGAAGCAGCTATCGCGTGGCTGGTTCCCGGCGAGGCGGCGCCGGGCGAGTATCGGGCCCCGGACAGATTGCCCGCCGCAGAGCTTTGGCACTCAATCGCCCGCAGCCCGCTATCGGTGTTCCTGTCGCAAGCTGGAGGCCTTGGGTAGCGCGCCCATCTTCGATGCAAGGCTTTTCACGAATACGGGAGAGCCCGGATATTACTTCCTGCCCGTCCGAATTCGCAGTGTTGCTGTCGATCCTGGCGTAAAACACTCCCCGCTTCAGGACACCTTGTGTTCGATTTTCTCTTTCTTGATCTTGTTCGCCAGCTTTCGTATATTTTTCATTTCGCTATAGAACACATCCTGCCTTACTTCTTTTGTTGACAGCCAATCTCGCTGAAGGAATTCCTTCAGGAATTTGTCGGTCATCTTTGGCGCCGGATCCCCCTCCCAAATTGCGCGTCTTCCGGCCTGCCAGGTGACATGATCATGAAAATAGGCGCCAAAAATGCCAGGATGATCCTGAAGGCCCGCCAGCCAGTCTCTCTGTTGCCTGCTCAGGCCATCACCAAATGATTCGGGATTATCAAGCTCGACAACTTTCTTAGTTATCGTAAACTTGCTACCGGCAATATCTCTGATGTTAGATATGATTTCATCGATTTTATTCTCATCATCCGTTGTGCCAGTTTTTGTACGTAAAACAACCACATCCTTTTTTGTCATCAGAATGGAATAGAATTGGTCCGGCACACCATCGACACCCGAACAATGTTGTAATTCAACCATGGTAATCGCTGCGGTCGCGCTATTCAGGGTGGAATTGTGCGCGTCTAATAACTCTTTCATCCTTTCGATCGGAAACTCCAACCCTCCTTCCGGTTTGGAGCTGAAGGAGAACACACCCTTGTGCATGAGTGGACGCCCGCTTGAATGAGTGTCGCTCGTTTTCTTGCTGCTTTCCACATAGTGCTTGTTCAGCTGCGAAGAATTCAGCTTGACGGGGCGCTCGAACTTGCTGTGCAGAGGACCTATTATCTTGTAATCCTGGCTGTTCTCTCCCTTGTTGATGAAGGTGCAGTCGGTCATGGCGACGCCCCCCTCCCTCATTTCATTGGAAGTGTTGAGCCAATCAATGAGTCGCTCGCCTAGAGAAGATTGTTCGGGTTCAATCTTCTCATCATCCTTGTTCAATGCGAGCGAATCGAGGTTACCATTCTTGATGGTATCCGGGCCGCATGATTCGGACTTGTAGTTCACAAGTTTCGCGCCGATACCGAACTTGGCATGAATATGATCGAGGAGGCAGGTCGCCAGCGGGGACGGCCTGTCCATCTCAAGTTTGAATTTCCCAAGAACGGTGCTTCGTCTTACCGGATAGGGATCAATGATCGCAATGTCACCCTTATCGACCAAAAGTGTAAGGTAATGTTTCGCTTGCGGATCGTAGATGTTTAACGCCGACACACCGCTATCTGGCTTCAGCAGCTTTTCGATCTCATCCAGGGCTTCCTTGCTCAGCCCTCCATCCGGGTCGACCTGGAACGAGCCGCAAAACTGCAGAATGCCGGGAATTGGAGGCGGGGCCTCAAACTGGGGCACCTGAATATTGGAATCATATAAAGGATTCTTATACCAAACAACCCCGTCCTTGTCTACGTTTTCTGTTTTGTGATGATTGTACTTATTGATGTTGGTAGTATTGTCATGAGTCTTATTGTCTTTTGTGTCTTTATACTCGTTGCCATCTATCGACCATTTATGGAGAATACTATCAAAGTCGAGGTCCTTCCAGCGGGGCACTGCCTTCATGCCGGAGAAGCATTTCTCTATCTCTGATTTCACTTCGTTGCTTCGATGCCCCTTCAAATTCAGAAGTATATCCGCATAAATATTCCCATCCTCAGACAAACCATGAGCAATCGCTTGATCTGCGATACGAAAGAGGAGATTCGACAGCAATAATTTCTCGTCGCCTGTCCCGCTTTTCTTGATACCGGAAAGCAGATCTCCGAAGCCCTGCAGTAAAGTCTTTATCTCGCCAGCAGCATGATCTCCTGCCTTGGCATGCCAAGCTGCGCTTACGGCAGCCCTGTCTCCAGACAGCAAGGCAAGAATGATGCTCAAATCGACATCTTTCACCTTGTGCGGCACAAGAACGTCCAGGACCGCTTGAACGCTTTGGGGCAGCGGCGGGGGCGGGGGCGGGTTGTATGGCCCGTGAACAAAATTCCCGCAAACGGGCTTACAGAAAACAGACATCCGCCGCCTCACAAGATTTCAAATCGATGCTGGGCGACCCATAACAGAGCGCGAGAGTGGCCGTTGTCCCCTACGGCACAGGCGGGGTCGGCAGATCAACTTCCGGATCTCAGTTGAGCGTTCGCAGGTCCTGCGGCAGGTCGAGTGAAAATGGCGGAATATCGATGACGAAACGGCTGCCATCCGCCCCGACCATGATGTAATGGCCTTCCATGATCCCGGAGCTTGTCGATAGCGGGCAGCCTGAACTGTACTGAAAACTGTCGCCCGGCGCCAATTCCGGCTGTTCGCCAACGACGCCGTGCCCTTCCACTTCGGACACCCTGCCATTTGCGTCGATGATCCGCCAATAACGCGAAACCAGCCGAGCCTTGATTGCAGAACGATTGACGATGGTGATGCGGTAGCCCCAGACATAGTGGTTCTCCGCCGGATCCGAGCGCTCCTCCAGATAGAAGGGCTCGGCAGTCACCTCGAATCCACTCGTTGTCTTGCTGTACATGGTTGCCGCCTTGCCCTTCAGATTGAAGCGGCCTGGCACCGGAACTGATCCCTTGCGAACGGACAGGCTCCAGCTCCCCCCGACCGCATGTGCGGCTGACGGACGGCGCTGCCGTCCGCCTGCCAGGCTCTCGGATCCCATCGCGCCCGCCTTGCGCCAGCGGCGGGATCGTTATCTGACGCCCGTTGTTCTCCGGGCAGGATCGTCTCCGGAAAGCGGATGCCGCTTTCCGGAATCCGGCTCTAACGCAGACGAATCGTCTGGAAGGCGCCATCCTTCACTTCGAGTTCGCGATACTGGCCGAAAACCTCGCCATCCTCATTGAACTCGACGCCGGAAGCACCCTGATAGTTGATTTCGCCGCCATCCTTCAGGATCTGCAATCCCTTGGCCAGCTCACCAGCAAGGATCACTTCGCCCGGCTCATTGGCAACTTCGAGGATCTTCGACTGGATCGCCGCGCGATCCGCGGAGCCTGCTGCCTGGATAGCCAGTGCGATCAGGGCCGCCGCGTCGTAGGAATTGGCGTCGAAGGGCCCTTCGCCGCCGCCGGCGATGCCCGCTTCCGTAGCCATGGCGAGGAATTTGTCGAGGCCTTCGCTCTCACTGCCGGGCGCGGTTCCGAAGGAGCCCGCCAGCGGCTCGCCGATGGCGTCAACCAGGGACTGGCCGATCATGCCATCCGCGAAGACGAAGCGGCTGAACGCGCCGGTGTCGAGTGCCGTCTGCACAATGCCGCGGCCACCCTGATCGACATATCCGAACACGACCAGATCTTCAGCCCCGGAAGCCGACAGTGCACCGACTTCAGCGGAATAGTCCGCCTTGCCGTCTTCATGGGCCGCCGTAATGGCCACAGTGCCGCCGAGGCCGGTGAACGCACCGGCGAAGGCGTCGGCAAGTCCCTTGCCGTAGTCATTATTGGTGTAGGTAATGGCGACATTGGAAAGGCCGCGCTCCTTGACGATCTCGGCCAGCACCTCACCCTGACGGGCATCGGACGGAACGGTGCGGAAGAAATATCCCCGATCCTCGATCGTCGTCAGCGCCGGCGAAGTCGCCGATGGCGAGATGGTCGGAACGCCGTTCGGCGCGCTCACCCCATTGACGACCGCCACGGTCACGCCCGAGCAATCGGCGCCGACGATCGCAGCCACATTGTCCGACGTCACCAGCCGCTCCGCAGCGGCGGTCGCCACGGCGGAATCGACGCAGGTGGAATCCGCCCGCACGGGCACGAGCTTGTGCTCGCCGTCCAGGAGCAGGCCGGAATCATTGACTTCCTTCAGGGCGAGTTCGACCGAATCCGCCATGGGCGGCGTCAGGGATTCGATCGGGCCGGTGAAGCCCATGACAATGCCGATCTTGATGTCGTCCGCGATCGCCGCCCCGCTCAGGCCTGCGAGGATGGTGGTTGCAAACAATATTCTCTTCATGATGTCACTCCCGGTTTCAAGTTCCATAATGCGGGCTCCGTTCTGACCGGAGCGCGCGCCATCTCATCATTCCATTCCGGCCACCGAACCCGTTGGCACGACCCAGCGCTGTCAGACCGCAGCGCTACTGCCATGCGCCTCAACGGGCCCCCTCTCCTGTTCTGGCCTCATCAAACACATCTCACTCTATTTCAGCCGAAGCCGTTCCGGCAATATGCCGCCGGGCGTGAAACGCATTACCAGCAACAGCACGATGCCCATGACGATCAGCCGCATGTGCTGCGCCCGGCCGACAAGCTGGTCATGCAGATCTCCCGAGGTGCCGATCAGCCCCGCAATGCCTTCCATCAGCCAGGCTGCCGCCGGCTCGGCCTCGATCCAGACGAACCAGATCAGGAATCCACCAATCACCGCGCCAAGATTGTTGCCCGAGCCGCCAACGATCACCATGACCCAGATCAGGAACGTATAGCGTAGCGGATTGTAGCTGCCCGGCGTGAACTGGCCGTCAAGCGTGGTCAGCATGGCGCCTGCAATGCCGACCACCGCCGATCCCAGCACGAAGATCTGCAGGTGGCGACCGGTAACATCCTTGCCCATTGCAGCGGCAGCTACTTCATTGTCGCGAATGGCCCGGATCATCCGGCCCCATGGCGAATGCAACGCCAGGACACAGAGAATCAGAATGATCAGCAGAACGGCGGTGAACAGGCCAGCATAGCAGAGTTTGACGAACAGGCTCGAAGCCTCGATCAGGTCCGCCTGAAAGGCACCGGCACGCGCGGCGCCCTCGAGATCCGTCAATCGCTCGGCGCGAAACCATTCGACCCATTCGGCGAAGCGTTCGCTCCGCTGCAAGTCGATTTCGTAGGGTACCGGACGCGGCAGGCCGGTGACATTCTTGACGCCGCGAGAAAGCCAGTCCTCATTGCGCAGGACCGAAATGACGATTTCGGCAATTCCGAGCGTTGCGATGGCGAGGTAATCGGCACGCAGGCCAAGCGCAACCTTGCCGATCAGCCAGGCGGCGCCAGCCGCCAGCGCGCCGCCCGCCAGCCAGGACAGGAGAATAGGCAGGCCTAGACCGCCAAGAAAGCCGGTCCGGGAAGGATCCACCGCCTCGATCTCCGCTACGGCGGGATCGAAGAAATATCGGATCGAAACGAAACCGCCGACGAGGATCAGCGAGAGCACCAGCGCCCTGCCGACGCCCGGGCGCATCCGCTTCCATGCCAGCACCAGCGCCACGACTGTCACCGCCAGCGCCAGGCCGGCGAGGAAGAGCCCTGTGCCCCCGGCTGCCCAGGCTTCCGGCACCGGAGGGTGCGAGACCAGCACCGCAGCAAGCCCGCCCAGCGCGGCGAAGCCGACAATGCCGACATTGAATAGGCCGGCATAGCCCCATTGAATGTTCACGCCCAGCGCCATGATGGCGGAAATCAGGCACATGTTGAGAATGGTGAGCGACAGCTGCCAGGACTGGAGCCAGCCGACGCCGGCGAGCAGCAGCGCCATGATCGTGAAGGCAAGGATCGCGCGCATGGCCTGTCCGGCAGCACTCATGTCAGCCTCCCGCGGAAAATACCGGTTGGCCGCACCAGCAGCACCAGCACGAGGATGAAGAAGGAGACGGCGAACTTGTAATCCGTCGAGAGAATCTGCACCAGGCCGTCCGGCTGCCAGGATTCGGGTACGAGATAGGTCAGGAACTTCCGGTAGGCATAGGTCAGCATGACTTCCGAGAACGCAACGACGAAGCCGCCCACAATGGCGCCGACCGGCTGGCCGATGCCGCCGACAATGGCCGCTGCGAAGATCGGCAGCAGGAGCTGGAAGTAGACGAAGGGACGGAAGGACTTGTCCAGCCCGTAAAGCACCCCGGCGACCGTGGCGAGCGCCGCCGCAAGGATCCAGGTGATCCGCACGATCCGGTCGGGATCGATGCCCGAAAGCAGCGCAAGGCTTTCATTGTCGGAAAAGGCCCGCATGGCCTTGCCGGTCCGCGTCTTCTGGAGAAACCAGAACAGGGCTGCCACCAGCACGATCGCGACGACGACCGTCAGCGCCTGGGACGACCGGATGACCAGCGCTTCCGACAAGCCGGACCACTCGCGGAACTGTCTTGCATCGACGAGAAAGCGCGGCCCGTCGGCAAAATTCTGGTCGCCTGTCCCGATGATGAAACGCACGAGCCCGTTCATGATGAACATGACGCCAACCGACGCCATGACCAGTGTGATCGACGGCGCCTTGATGCGGCGGTAATGGCGATAGATTGCCCGGTCCGTCGCGACGGAAAGCAGGGCCGCGCCCGCAATGCCCAGCGGCAATGCCAGCAGCGCCGTCGGCAAGATGCCGAAGCCGACGCCCCAGGATTGCAGCATCCACGTGCCGAGGATCGTGAGCGTGGTGCCGAAGGCCATCATGTCCCCATGTGCGAAATTGGCAAATCGCAGCACGCCATAGACCAGCGTCACGCCCAGGGCGCCGAGCGCCAGCTGGGACCCGTAGGCCAGGCTGGGAATGAAGACGAAATTGGCGAAAAGAACCAGTGCGTTGAGAAGATCTTCCACCCTTCAGCCCCCCAGGAACGAACGGCGGACTTCCGGATCGGCCAGAAGCTCCGATCCGGTGCCGGTATGGCGGTTCTCGCCCTGAACCAGTACATAGCCCCGGTCGGCGATCTCCAGCGCCTGGCGCGCATTCTGCTCGACCATCAGGATCGCCATGCCCGTCTCGCGTATCTCAAGAATGCGTTCGAAGAGCTCGTCCATCACGATCGGCGACACGCCGGCTGTCGGCTCGTCCAGCATCAGCACTTTCGGCCGCGTCATCAGCGCCCTCCCCACGGCCACCTGCTGGCGCTGACCGCCGGAGAGCTCGCCTGCCGCCTGATGGCGCTTCTGCGACAGGACGGGAAACAGGGAATAGACCTGATCGATGGTTTCCTCGATGTCGTCATCCCGCAGATAGGCGCCCATCTCCAGATTTTCCCGCACGCTCATGCTCACGAACACATTGTCCGTCTGCGGCACGAAGGCGATGCCTTCCGCGACCCGCGCCTGCGGAGTAAGCTGGGTAATGTCGCGCCCCTCGATCAGTACCTCGCCTTCACGCAGGTCGAGCATGCCGAGCATCGCCTTCATCGCCGTCGACTTGCCGGCCCCGTTGGGACCGACGATCACGGCGATCTCGCCCTTCTGCACGCCGATGGTGCAGCCGCGCAGGATGTCAACGCCCCCGTAGCCGCCCCACATGTTCCGTCCGATCAGATACATCAGGCCTCCGCCCCCGCTTGCCTGCGCTTGATGCCGCGACCTAGATAGGCCTCGATGACTTCTTCATTGGCCTTGATCTCCTCAGCGGTCCCCTCGGCCAGAACGGCACCCTCGGCCATGACGATCACCGGATTGCACAGCTTGCCGATGAAATCCATGTCGTGCTCGATCATGCAGAACGTGTAGCCCCGCTCCTGGTTGAGCCGGAGAATCGCATCGCCGATCTCCCCGAGCAGGGTCCGGTTGACGCCCGCGCCCACCTCGTCGAGCAGGACGACCTTCGGATCGACCATCATCGTCCGCCCCAGTTCGAGAAGTTTCTTCTGGCCGCCGGAGAGATTGCCTGCCCGTTCATTGGCAAGATGCGGGATCTTCAAGAATTCGATCACGCCCATCGCCCGCTCGCGCAGCTCGCGCTCCTGCCGGCGGATCTGCCCGCGTCGGAACCAGGTGGAAACCAGCCGCTCGCCGACCTGGCCATCCGGCACCATCATCAGGTTCTCGAGCACTGTCATGCTGGAAAATTCATGTGCGATCTGGAACGTGCGCAGCAGCCCCTTCGAGAAAAGCCTGTGGGGCGCAAGTCCGGTCACATCCTCGCCGTCGAGATAGATCCGACCCGAATCGGGCGCGTACCGGCCGGCGATGATGTTGAACAACGTCGTCTTGCCGGCGCCGTTCGGGCCGATCAGCCCCGTGATGGTGCCCGCGCCGATTCGCAGCGATGCACCGTCAACGGCGCGAATTCCGCCGAAGTGCTTGTGTACGTTCTCCACGCGAATCATTTCAGCCCCCCGCTGACCCCGTGTTCGCGCACACGAACCGCTCCGTGCACATCCTATGCAAACCGGCACCCTCCCGACCGTAGCCCATTCCCACGTCCTACTATTCGGACTGCTACCGGTGACGCAAGCCCAATCATGGCCCCCGGCCAGGAGCGGTTTGTTGACAAACCCGCCTTCACGCCTCCATCTGGCGGGTAGCACAATCGAAAGTGGCGGAAAAGACACGCATGACCAATATTGCACGAACCGGGCTGGCGCGGGAGCTGGCCGCGCGGCACGAGGCCGGCAAGCCGGTCCGAATCGGCCTGATCGGCTGCGGCGAAATGGGCACGGACATCGTCACGCAGGTGGCGCTGATGAAGGGCATTACCGTGGCGGCAATTGCCGACCGCCACCCCGACCGCGCGAAAGCGGCAATCCGCATTGCGGAACGGCCGGCTGAGTCCGCAGCCTATGCAGACACGCATGCAGGGCTCGCGGGGATAGTCGCCTCCGGCCGTACGGCCCTGACCTCGGACAGTCATCTCGTGGCGCAGGCGGACCAGATCGACGTGATCATCGACGCGACGGGCAAGCCTGCCGTCGGCGCGGAAATCGGGCTTGCGGCAATGGAGCACGGCAAGCATCTGGTCATGATGAATGTCGAGGCCGATGTCACGATCGGCGCCTGGCTCAAGCATGAGGCCGACCGGCTGGGCGTGATCTATTCCCTCGGAGCCGGCGACGAGCCCTCCTCCTGCATGGAATTGATCGAATTCGTTTCGGCCATGGGCCACGACATTGTCGCGGCAGGCAAGGGCAAGAACAATCCGCTCAACCACGACGCCGTGCCGGCCGACTACGAGGAGGAAGCGCGAAGGCGGAACATGAACCCGCGCATGCTGGTCGAGTTTGTAGATGGTTCCAAGACCATGGTCGAAATGGCGGCAATCGCCAATGCAACCGGGCTGGTACCCGATATTCCGGGCATGCATGGTCCGGCCGCCAGCCGGGAAGCGCTGAATTCGGTCCTGTGCCCGGTCGCCGATGGCGGTATCCTGTCTCGCAAGGGCGTCGTCGACTACACGATCGGCAAGGGCGTCGCCCCGGGCGTGTTCGTCGTTGCGGAACTGGCGCATCCGCGCCTGCGCGAACGCATGAACGACCTGAAGCTTGGGCCCGGGCCATATTATACCTTCTTCCGTCCCTATCACCTGACCAGCCTGGAAGTGCCCCTGACCTGTGCCCGCGCAGTGCTGCACGGCAAGGCGGACATGACGCCACTCGACCGACCCGTGGCCGAGGTTGCGGCGCTGGCCAAACGCGACCTTGCTCCCGGAGAGCGGCTCGAGGCGATCGGCGAGACCTCCTACCGGGCGTTCACCATGACCGCCACCGAAGCCCGCGCGCGCAATGCCGTGCCTTGCGGCCTGCTCGAGGACGGCAAGGTCATCGCTCCGGTGAAGAAGGGCGAATTGCTGACGACGGCCAATGTGCAACCCGACGCAAACTCGAAACTTGTCGAACTGCGCCGGCAGCAGGACAGGCTGATGGGATTTGTGGACTAGAGATCCGATCCCGGGAAGCGGGAAGCCATTTTCCGGCGCGAAGCGGTGTGCAAGCTTCTCAGCCTAGCTCCACCGAGCGGCGGCGTGCCGCATCCACGGCATCCGTCAGCAGTTTTTTCAGCCTGTCGTCACCCATCAGAACTTCCAGCGCTGCCGCCGTCGTGCCGTTCGGACTGGTTACCTGGCGGCGAAGCTCTGCCGGAGTATCCGTGCTTCCGGCCGCCAGCATGGCAGCGCCAACGACCGTCTGTTTCGCCAGCAGCGCGGCCAGATCGGGCGGCAGGCCTGCTTTCACGGCCGCTTCGCCCAGACATTCGATGAAATGGAAAAGATAGGCTGGACCGGAACCCGACACTGCAGTGACCGCATCCATCAGGCCTTCCTCGGCAATGAAGGCCACTTTCCCGTTGGCTGACAGAATCCGCTCCACATAGGCCTTCAGATCCGCATCGGCGCAGGAATTGGCTACGGCCAC
Source organism: uncultured Rhizobiaceae bacterium (assembly GCA_964383325.1). Classification (GTDB taxonomy): domain Bacteria; phylum Pseudomonadota; class Alphaproteobacteria; order Rhizobiales; family Rhizobiaceae; genus CAYLGY01. Next base: position 13,851 of record CAYLGY010000037.1, on the reverse strand, counting down.
CATCATCCCCTGCCCGATTGCTGCCGGCGTGTTCGGCATGCAGCGGATGACCGGCACGCTCTCACCGAGAATCTGCTCGAACAGTGCAATCCTGGTGCCGGCTGCAACGCTGAGGAATGCAGAACCGCATTCGGCAAATGGGCGATAGAGGGGGAGGATCCCGGCCATGAGCTGCGGCTTCACCGCCATGACCACGAGGCGGGGCTTGCAGTCCATCGAAACCTGGTCCGGGGCGGCGAATACTGCCACCCCTTTTCCCGCCGCACGCTGCCGAAGGCCGGAGTCCGGTTCGACTACCGCGATTGCGCCGGGATCGAACTCGCCCGATTCAATCCAGCTTCCCAGCATTGCGAAGCCCATATTTCCGCATCCAACCAGCAGCAGTTCAGTCACGACCTTCTCCTTCGCATCCGCCGCGTCGATCAGTACTTCAATTTTTCGTTCGCGCAAGTCATTGCGGTCTTCCGAAAGGGTTCGCGAGAGGCAGGCAAGGGAGGGCTCGCGCTTAACCAATTATTTGCCTCGCGCACCTATTCTCGCCTCCAGCCGCCTCCGCGGCATATGAGCCAAGAACGATGAAATGGACAGCCAGACCATACCGGCCGCATGAGCCCTCGGCCTCCGGTACGCGGCACTTGCGGTCGCTGGCCCTGCTGGCCCTGCCGGCGCTCCTCGGCGCGCTGCTCGCCCTGTTCCTCGCCACCTTCCTACCGGGACAATTCGAAGCCCGGACCGAACTGCTGGTGAATGCGCGCGCGCTCCCCGGGTCCGGAATTCCCGCTGTGGGAATGGAGAGCCAGATGCGGCTGGCCGTCTCCGGCAGGGTCATCGATCGCCTGATCCGCGAACTCGACCTGGTTTCGGATCCCGAATTCAACGGAGAGGCCGGGCCGCTAGCCTGGATGGACATTCCACGCAATTGGCTGTCAGAACGCGGGACGGAGAAGCAGGACGAGACCCGTCGCCATGCAATCACGGCGCGAAATCTTCTGAACAGGCTCGAAGCGTCGCAGCCCGGACAGTCATGGGTCATCCTCCTCGCCGTGCGCAGCGCGACAGCCATGAAGGCTGCGCTGATCGCAAACCGCTGGGCAGCCATCTTGCAGGAAGAGAGCGCGACCCTCCTCGGTCCGGTTACCCTCATTTCGGATGCGAAGACCCCGCTGGCCCCGGTCGGCGTGCCACCTACCCTTCTCGTCATCTGCGGAACCATCCTCGGCCTGTTCGCCGGAATCGCGGCCCTGGCCCTGCGCCTGCGGCAAGGCGCAGCGTCCGCAGCCGCCAAGCCTGCGCCCATTTCCCCTCGCCGCCGGCACTGGCGGTATGCCGATACGCTGGAAGACCTATGCGGCCACGAGATGCGGCGTGCGGCGGCAGGGCCCGGTCGCCACGCGGCCCATGTGCCGGATACCGACTCCACCTCGCCAATGAGCGGAAAGCTCGCCGCGATCCGCAACGATCTGCGCGAGATCCGCGGCACGCTGCATGATCTGGCGGAAATCCGCGGGCGCACCGCCTGAATCGTCCACAGGAAGCGGTTCAGAATACGGATGCGCCCCGGTCGGCACGGCCGACCCGTTCGCGAAAGCCTGCAAACAGTTCACGCCCGGTTCCGGACGCACTGGCAAGGCGGTCCATGCTCGCCGGGGGCCGCGCGGCAAGTTCGCCGGCATCGACCCGCACATCCAGCGTACCTGCCGTCGCATCGAGGCAGACCACGTCGCCATCGCGGATTCGACCGATCATGCCGCCGTCCAGCGCTTCGGGAGTGACATGGATTGCGGCAGGCACTTTCCCGGAGGCGCCGGACATGCGGCCATCCGTGACCAGTGCGACCCTGTAGCCGCGATCCAGCAAGACTCCGAGCGGCGGCGTCAGCTTGTGCAATTCCGGCATGCCGTTGGCGCGGGGGCCCTGAAAGCGCACCACTGCAACCAGGTCACGGTCGAGCTTGCCCGCCCGGAAGGCCTTGAGCAGCTCGTCCTGGTCCGAGAACACCATGGCGGGCGCCTCGACGATCCGGTGCTCTGGCCGTACGGCAGACGTCTTGATGATGGCCTTGCCAAGATTGCCTTCGAGCAGCTTCAGCCCCCCGTCCGGCTGGAATGGCGCCGAAAGCGGCGCAAGGATCCGGTTGTCGCCGCTTTGTGCCGGAGCCGGCCGGCGCAGCACCCTGCCGTCCTCGCCGAGAAAGGCCTCGACGGCATAGCCGGCAAGTCCGCTTCCCCATACAGTGCCGATATCCTCGTGCAGCAACCCGCCCGAAAGCAGCTCCCGAATGAGGAAGCCCAGCCCGCCGGCAGCGGCGAAATGGTTCACGTCTGCGAGGCCGTTCGGATAGACCCGCGCCAGAAGCGGAACCCGGGCCGAGATTTCGCTGAAATCTTCCCATTCAAGCTGAATTCCCGCCGCGGCTGCAATGGCTACGAGGTGCAGCGTATGGTTGGTCGACCCTCCTGTGGCGACGAGGCCGACAATGCCGTTGACGATTGACCGCTCGTCGATCATGCGGCCAACCGGCGTGAAGGAATTGCCAAGCGCCGTGATCGCAAGGGCCCGCTGCGCGGCCTCGCGGGTGAGCGCATCGCGCAGCGGCGTTCCCGGATTGACGAAAGACGCGCCCGGCAGGTGCAGCCCCATGAATTCCATCAGCATCTGGTTGGAATTCGCGGTGCCATAGAAGGTGCAGGTTCCAGGTCCGTGATAGGATTTCGATTCGGCTTCCAGGAGCGCATCCCGCCCGACCTTGCCCTCGGCATAAAGCTGGCGAATTCTCGACTTCTCGTCATTGGGCAGCCCGGAGGTCATGGGCCCCGCGGGGATGAACACCACAGGCAAGTGGCCAAAGGTCAGCGCACCGATCAACAGCCCCGGCACGATCTTGTCGCAGACTCCAAGACAGGTCGCGGCATCGAACATTGCGTGCGACAGACCTACTGCCGTCGCCATGGCGATGACATCGCGCGAGAACAGCGAGAGCTCCATGCCGGCCTGGCCCTGGGTTACGCCATCGCACATTGCGGGAACGCCGCTCGCCACCTGGGCCACGCCGCCTGCCTCGCGGGCTGCTTCCCGAATGATCTCGGGGAAACGCTCGAGCGGCTGATGCGCTGACAGCATGTCATTGTAGCTGGTGATGATGCCAAGATTCGGCACGACATCGCCGGCAAGTCCTGCCTTGTCGGCTGCCGCGCAGGCGGCAAAACCATGGGCAAGATTGCTGCACGAAAGACGCGTGCGCCGCGGACCGGAGGCGATGGCAGCGTCGATCCGCTCGAGATATTCCCGCCGCTTCTCGCGCGAACGGTGCCGGATACGCTCAGTAATGGCGGCGATCTGCGGATCGAGCTTCATGATGATTCTCCCGAGGGTGCCCAGAATACATGTACCGGCGTCCCGGCATGGTGGAAGACCCGGGCAATGGGCGCAAGCGGCTCGGTCTTCGCCTCCAGGCATTGCCGCAGCACCCGCTTCTTGTCCTCGCCCTCAATATGCACGCAAATGTGGCGCGTCTTGAGCAGCCAGGCGAGGGTCATGGACAGGCGTGGCTCCGCAATGCCATCAGGGTGAACAGGCAGCACGGGAATTGCGCAGGCAGGGTCGATCAGTTCGGCGGGCGCATCCGGAAAGATCGAAGCCGTATGACCATCGAGTCCCATGCCGAGAATGGCCACATTAAATGGACGCGGCAAACGGGCAATGCGCTCGCTTGCGTTGCGAGCAGCATCTTCCGGACCTTCAGGCGGAACATGGAGCGGCACGAAACCTGCCTCCGCCGCCTCTCCGCGCAGGAGCGATTCGCGCACCAGCCCGGAATTTGCGCGCGGATTCCCCGCCGGCACGACCCGCTCGTCTGCGAGTGTGACGAAGACCCTGCTCCAGTCCAGCCGCTGGCGCGACAGGACTTCGAACAGGGCGAGCGGGGTCGTGCCACCCGAAACGACGAGGACTGCGTGGCCGCGCCCGGCAATGGAGTCGACCAGCCTCCTGGCGATTGTGGCGGCAAGTTCTCGAGCCAGCGCCTTGCCGTCGGCGAATTCGTGCCAGATGGGACCGGGAAAATTCATTCGCTTTCATGCCAGGTGCGACCGTCGCGCTCGATCAGCGCAATGGCCGCAGATGGCCCCCAGCTTCCGGATGTATAGCCCCGCACGTCTTGCGGCGCCTCGGCCCAGGCGGCAAGGATCGGGTCGATCCAGCGCCAGGCTGCCTCGACCTCGTCACGACGCATGAACAGCGTCTGATTCCCGCGGATCACATCCATTACCAGCCTTTCATAGGCATCCGGATTGCGGACCTCGAAGGCTTCTGCAAAGCTCATGTCCAGCGAAACGTGCCGCAGCCGCATGCCACCGGGGCCCGGATCCTTGATCATGACCCATTGCCGGACACCTTCATCCGGTTGCAGCCGGATGACAAGCTGGTTGGCGTGCACCTCACCGGCCGACTTGCCGAAGATTGAGTGCGGTATCGGCTTGAACTGGACGACGATCTCCGAGACCCGGGCCGCGAGGCGCTTGCCCGTCCGCAGATAGAACGGCACGCCGGCCCAGCGCCAGTTCTCGAGCCCGACCTTCAGCGCGACGAAGGTTTCCGTGCGACTGTCGCGCTGTCCGGTTTCGGACGCATAGCCCTGAACTGGTTCGCCCCCGATCGCGCCGGCCCGATACTGCCCGCGCACGGTCTTCGCAGCGGCATTGCTGCTGTTGATCGGCGCGAGCGACCGTAGGACTTTCAGCTTCTCGTCCCGGACGGCATCGGCATCGAGGTCCGCCGGCGGCTCCATTGCCACGAGGCAGAGCAATTGCAGCAGATGATTCTGCACCATGTCGCGCAAGGCTCCGGCCCGGTCGTAATATCCCACGCGCCCCTCGATCCCCATGGTTTCCGCCACCGTGATCTGGACATGATCGACATGCGCCGAATTCCACAGCGGCTCGTAGAGCGCATTGGCAAATCGCAGCACCATGAGATTCTGGACGGTCTCCTTTCCTAGATAATGGTCAATGCGGAAAATCCGTTCCTCGGCAAATCCACGCCCGATGGCATCGTTCAGGGCCCTGGCGGATGAAAGGTCGCTGCCGACCGGCTTCTCGACAATGACGCGCGCATCTCCGCCAGAGAGTCCCGCGGCGCAGATCGACGCGCAGATATCGTCGAAGAGCTCCGGCGCGACGGCCAGATAAAAGGCGCGGACCACCTCCCTGTCGCCGAGAAGCTCCTTCAGCGCGTCAAAGCCTGCGCCGGTGCGACCGTCGACGGCAACATAGGAGAGGCGGCGCAGGAACGTCTCAAGCTCCCGCTCGTCGAGCTCCTCCGGTGCCACATGGCTGCATATGGCCTCGCGGGCAAGCTTGCGGAACGCATCCTGCTGCAATTGGGAGCGCGATGCGCCGATGATGCGCACCGGATCGCTGAACTGACCGGCGCGCTGGCGCTGGTAAAGCGCCGGCAGCAATTTGCGCCGCGTGAGGTCTCCCGTGGCACCGAAAATGACGAAATCGAATGGCGGGACCGGAATGGTCTGGCTGCTCATGCTCTGTTTCCATCTATCGTTGTAACCATATGCCACAGGAATTATGTTCAAATGACAAATCACTCGCGGCAGGTCCGGGGCAATTCGCTGCGGCCGCTTTCTGCCCCCGGGGGCGACCCGGCGGATCGCCAGGATCGGAACAGGAGAGCAGGATGGGACGTCTGCAGGGCAAGACGGCAATCATTACCGGAGCGGCGTCCGGATTCGGGGAAGGCATGGCACTTCGCTTTGCCGAGGAAGGCGCGCAGGTCGTCGTCGCCGATCTCAATACTGTGGGCGCGGAGCGCGTGGCCAGCATGATCGGCGCCGCAGCACTGCCCATGCGGGCGGACATCTCCAGCAGCAAGGACATCCACGCCCTGGTGGATGCGGCAATGAAGTTCAGCGGGCGCATCGACATCATGGTGAACAATGCTGGCTTCACGCATCGCAAGGGGCCGCTGGAGGATGTGGCAGAACATGATTTCGACCTGATCCAGGCCGTCAACATGAAGGCAATCTACCATTCGACGCTCGCGGTCCTGCCGATCATGCGCGCCCAGGGCGGGGGAACCATTCTCAATACGGCCTCGACCGCCGCACTCCGTCCACGTCCCGGCCTCACCTGGTACAATGCATCCAAGGGGTGGGTAGTGACTGCAACGAAATCCATGGCGGTAGAGCTCGCCCCGGACGGAATCCGCGTCAACTGCCTGTGCCCCGTCGCCGGCGAAACCGGCATGCTGGCTCAGTTCATGGGCGAGGACACGCCGGAAATGCGCGCGAAATTCCTCGATTCCATCCCGCTTGGCCGTTTCTCAACTCCGCTCGACATCGCCAATGCCGCGCTCTGGCTCGTCTCCGACGAGGCCGAGTTCATCACTGGCATTGCGCTCGAGGTCGATGGCGGACGGTCCATCTGATGGTGTCGCGGGGCGCCCGAACCGGCGCTCGATATAGTCTGCCACCATCTTCTGGAATTCCCCGGCAATATCCGGGCCGCGCAAGGTAGCGGCCTTGCGACCATCGATGAACACGGGAGCAGCGGGCGCCTCGCCGGTACCGGGAAGCGATATGCCGATATCGGCATGTTTCGACTCGCCCGGGCCATTGACGATGCAGCCCATCACTGCGACGGACAGAGTTTCGACGCCGGGATAGCGCTCGCGCCAGGCGGGCATGTTGGCACGAATGTCCTCCTGGATCCTCTGCGCGAGTTCCTGGAAGACGGTAGAAGTCGTCCGGCCGCAGCCGGGGCATGCCGCCACGATGGGCACGAATTGGCGAAAGCCCATGGTCTGTAGCAATTCCTGCGCCACCTGCACCTCGCGCGTGCGGTCCCCGCCCGGCTCCGGGGTCAGGGAAATGCGGATGGTGTCGCCAATTCCCTGCTGCAGGAGGATGCCCATGGCGGCGGAGGAAGCCACGATGCCTTTCGTTCCCATGCCCGCCTCAGTGAGGCCGAGATGCAATGCGTGATCCGAGCGCCGCGCCAGTTCGGTATAGACCGCAATGAGATCCTGCACCTGGCTGACCTTGGCAGAGAGAATGATCCGGTCCCGCCCCAGCCCGATCTCCTCAGCCAGGTTTGCCGACAGGATGGCCGATTGCACGATCGCTTCGCGCATCACCTCCTCGGCCGTCAGCGGCGCGCCCTCTTCGTGGTTCCTGTCCATCAGCCTTGTCAGCAGGCTCTGGTCGAGCGAACCCCAGTTGACCCCGATCCTCACGGGCTTGTCATGACGGAGCGCAGTCTCGACAATGGCCGCGAACTGGCGATCCCGCTTCTCGCCAAAGCCGACATTGCCGGGATTGATCCGGTATTTCGCCAGCGCCGCCGCACATTCCGGATAATCGGCCAGCAGCTTGTGACCGATATAATGGAAGTCGCCGATCAGCGGCACGGCGATGCCCAACCGGTCAAGCCGGTCGCGGATGCGCGCAACCGCCGCCGCGGCCTCCGGCCGATCGACAGTGATCCGTACCAGTTCGGAGCCGGCCCGATGCAGCGCCGCCACCTGCGCCACCGTCGAATCGACATCCGCCGTGTCGGTATTGGTCATGGATTGCACGACGACCGGATGATTGCCGCCGACCAGCACATTGCCGACCGGTACCGCCACCGATCTGCGTCGTGTCAGGGGTCTGGACTGATATCCGGTCATGCGCTTGCCGCTCCACTGCCTGGATTTCTGGCCGGCATGTAGCATGTCGCGCCCGCTTGCAACAGGCCGAACTCGCGAGAACCGGGAGGCGGCAAGGGCGCCCCTCGCCGCGACCCTTTGACGCCTGGGACGCGGGGGCCCTGTCCTGCCCCCTTTTCAATCGATTCATGTCGGCGACGTCCATTCCGTTTCCCGCCCGCATCTGGTATTCGCGGGCAGACAAATTGATGGAGGCATGAATGAGTGAACGCATCGAAGAAATAGCCCAAGCGATGGTTGCCCGCGGCAAGGGTATTCTGGCAGCCGACGAAAGTTCTGGAACGATCAAGAAGCGTTTCGACAGCATCGGCACGGAATCGACCGAGACCTCGCGACGCGATTATCGCGAGATGCTGTTCCGTACGGAAGATGCGATGCGCAATTACATTTCCGGCGTGATCCTGTTCGAGGAAACACTTGGGCAGAAGGCAGCCGACGGCACGCCACTCGTCGATCTCATCCGCGGCAGCGGCGCCATCCCCGGGATCAAGGTCGACAAGGGCGCCAAGGATCTGCCGGGCCATCCGGGGGAAACGGTCACCGAGGGGCTGGATGGATTGCGCGAGAGGCTGGCCGGCTATCATCAGGCCGGGGCCCGCTTTGCCAAATGGCGGGCAGTAATCTCCATTTCCGATGGCCTGCCCAGCTGGGGAGCGGTGAAGGCGAATGCACATGCGCTCGCCCGATATGCCGCCCTCTGTCAGGAAGCGGCGATCGTGCCGATCGTTGAACCCGAAGTGCTGATGGACGGCAAACCCGGGAACCACTCGATCGACCGTTGCGCGGAAGTAACGGAATGGGTGCTGCAGACCGTATTTGCCGAACTGCATGAAGCACGTGTGCTGCTCGAAGGCATCGTCCTGAAGCCGAACATGGTCATCGATGGCAAGAATGCCCGCAAGGCGAGCGTCGAAGAGGTTGCCGAAAAGACCTTGCGCTGCCTGAAGCGTACGGTGCCGGCGGCGGTGCCGGGCATTGCGTTCCTTTCCGGCGGGCAGTCGGATGAAGAGGCAACGGCGCATCTGTCGGCCATGAATGCCGCTGGCAACCTGCCATGGAACCTGACCTTCTCTTATGGACGCGCACTGCAGGCAGCCGCCCTGGCAGCATGGAAGGGTGATAGCGCAAATGTCGCGGCCGCCCAGCGCGCCTTCGCGCACCGTGCGCGCATGAATGGCTTCGCTGCCAGTGGCGAGTGGAAGCCGGAACTGGAAAAGGCCGCGTGACTGAAGGCGGGCTCAGCTCGCCGGACGGATCAGGATCGTCAGGGAGATTGCCGCCAGCGCGACGACGGCAATCTTCCAGAAATCGCTCCTGCGACGCAGGCCGGGCAGGTTGAGCGGGCGGATCAGGTGGACCACCATCATGACGATGATGAGCAGGGACAGGATCTTGATCAATTGAGCGCACTTCCTCTTGAAAGTCCTCCTTTCATCCAATTAGGGTAAGGTCAAGATGCCGGAGGGCCGAAATGAGTTCCCGCTATCACGCAGTATATGAAGCATGGCGCCAGGATCCCGAGGGTTTCTGGCGCGAGCAGGCAAGGGAGATCGACTGGTTCCGGCCTGCCGACCGCATTTTCGATCCATCGGCAGGAGTGTATGGACGCTGGTTCACCGGCGCCATGTGCAATACGTGCCACAATGCGGTAGACCGTCACGTCGAAGCCGGGCGCGCCGACCAGCTTGCCGTGATCCATGACAGCCCCATTACGGGGCGCAAGCAGACCTTCACCTACCGCGAACTGCGCGACGAAGTGCGCGCGATCGCTGCCGTCATGCAGGATCTGGGGGTCGCCAGGGGCGACAGGGTCATTATCTACATGCCCATGATCCCGCAGGCCATCTTCGCCATGCTCGCCTGCGCCCGCATCGGCGCCATTCACTCGGTCGTGTTCGGGGGCTTTGCCTCGAAGGAACTCGCCACCCGCATCGAGGATGCGACGCCGAAACTGGTCATCTCCGCATCATGCGGCATCGAGCCCGCCCGAATCGTGCCCTACAAGCCGCTGCTGGACGAGGCCATCCGGCTATCAGCGCACAAGCCCGACAATTGCATCGTGTTCCAGCGCGACGAGCAGCGCTGCGAACTGCAGGACGGCCGTGACATCGACTATGCCGAGGCGATCTCGAAGACGAGAGGCCGCGAGGTGCCCTGCGTGCCGGTTGCCGCGACCGATCCGCTCTACATCCTCTACACTTCCGGCACGACGGGGCAGCCGAAGGGCGTGGTGCGGGACAATGGCGGCCATATGGTCGCGCTCAAATGGACGATGAAACACAAATACGGCATCGAGCCAGGCGAGGTCTTCTGGGCTGCCTCCGATGTCGGCTGGGTCGTTGGCCATTCCTATATCGTCTACGCGCCGCTGCTGCATGGCGCGACCACGGTACTCTTCGAGGGCAAGCCGGTTGGCACTCCCGATGCGGGCGTGTTCTGGCGCATCATCTCCGAATACGGGGTAGCGGCCCTGTTTACCGCGCCTACCGCATTCCGCGCCATCAAGCAGCGCGATCCCGGCGGGGAGCTGATCCGCAAATACGATCTGTCCGGTTTCCGCACGCTCTTTCTGGCCGGCGAGCGCGCAGATCCCGAAACCGTGAAATGGGCGGAAGCGAAGCTGAATCGCCCTGTGCTCGACCATTGGTGGCAGACGGAAACCGGCTGGACCATCGCCGGCAATCCGGTTGGGCTGGGGCAATTGCCGGTGAAATACGGCTCGCCCTCCGTGCCGATGCCGGGCTATGATATCGAGATCCTCGATGATGCCGGCAACCCCGTCCCCCGGGGCACGCTGGGCAATATCGCCCTGCGCCTGCCATTGCCGCCGGGCAATCTCCCCACCTTGTGGAACGCCGACCAGCGCTTCCGTGACGCCTATCTCACCGACTTCCCGGGCTACTACAAGACCGCCGATGCAGGGATGATCGATGAGGATGGCTATATATTCATCATGTCCCGCACCGATGACATCATCAATGTTGCAGGTCATCGACTGTCGACGGGCGCGATGGAGGAAGTTGTCAGCGAACATCCGGACGTCGCCGAATGCGCGGTGATCGGCATTGCCGATGAAATGAAGGGGCAGATCCCCTGTGGCTTCGTCGTGTTGAATTCGGGCAGCAATCGAGATCCCGCTGAACTGGAGGCAGAGATCGTGGAAATGGTGCGCGAACGCATCGGCCCGGTCGCGGCATTTCGCAAGGTCATGGCCGTACCCCGACTGCCGAAGACCCGTTCCGGCAAGATCCTGCGCGCTACCATGCAGAAGATTGCCGATGACCAGGAATGGACCATGCCGGCCACGATCGAGGATCCGGCTGTCCTCGACGAAATCTCGCAGGCACTTTCATCCAGCGATCGCGGATAAGCTTCCGCCGGGCGATCCGGTGGAGCTCAAGCCGCGTTGCGGCGGTAGGTCCATAATTGCGCGGGCGGGAAATTGCGGAAGATGAAGTCGTAATGCTCGACGGCAAAGCTTCTACCCTTGCCGGGAACGGGCGAGCGCGGGCCATAGGTGATTTGCACCACGGGTCGTCCTGCCGGCATGCGATCGAGCAGGGATTCGACGAAATCGATCCGTTTCTGCGTCGGGAAACTCAGGAGCGGCACGGCGGAGATCACGCAATCGAACTGGAGGCCTGCATGATCGCCAAGGGCAGAATCCAGGTCGAATGCGTCGCCATGGACGATGTTCACGGCGGGAAACTCCCGCCGAAGCTGCTCGACGAAGTCCGCCGAATATTCGATTGACCAGAGGTCGGAGGGTTTCACGCCACGCTGCAGGATGGCACGAGTGATGACACCGGTTCCGGGACCCAGTTCGAGGACCGGAAGGCCGGAGGCGGGCCGGATCGGCGCCGCCATGCGCCGGGCAGTGACGCCACTGGTCGGAAGCACCGCCCCGACGGCCCTCGGCCCATCGATCCATCCCTTGAAGAAGCGCACTTCCTCATCGAAGCGTTGGGCCAGTTTCTTGCGCAGCTGATGCATCTTGTCCTGCCATTGAAGCGAATCAAAGTCTTTTATCACTGCGCGGCAATTCTAGAAATTGCCTTTTGCCAGCAAGGATACGCTTCTTCAGCTTGCCAGGCAGGAATCCTTATTCGGGATAGGCGCCGCATGCAGAGGGAACCGCCCAGACTTGCAAATTGGCTCAGGCCCGGGAACTCTCTCCGAGAGACTCGAAGAATTCCTTCATTCTCGAAAAGAAGCCAGAAGACTGCGGAGAATTCTCCTGCGAGGAAATCTGCTCGAATTCTTCCAGAAGCTGACGCTGGCGGCGGCTCAGATTCTGCGGCGTCTCCACGGAGAGCTGAATGAACAGGTCTCCCGTCCTGGACTGGCGCAATACCGGCATGCCCTTGCCTTTCAACCGGAACTGTCGGCCATTCTGCGTCCCCTCCGGAATCTTCACCCGCGTCTGCGTTCCGTCCAGCGTTGCCACCTCGATGGTTCCGCCAAGTGCAGCAGTCGTCATCGAGACGGGCACCTTGCAGTAGAGATCGGCCCCATCGCGCTGGAAGAATTCATGCGGTCGCGTTGAAAGGAAAATATAGAGATCGCCGGGCGGGCCGCCGCGCAAACCTGCCTCTCCCTCACCAGACAGCCGAATCCTCGTTCCGTCCTCGATTCCGGCAGGAATATTCACCGACAAGGCCCGCTCCTCGGTGACGCGGCCCTGGCCGTGACACTTGCCGCAGGGGTCGGGAATGGTCTGGCCCCGGCCACCGCATTGCGGGCAGGTCCGTTCGATCGAGAAGAAGCCCTGTGCCGCCCGCACCCGTCCCGCACCCGAACACATGAGGCAGGTAACGGGCGAGGTGCCCGGCCTCGCGCCGCTCCCGGCGCATTCGCCGCACTGAACCGAGGTCGGGACACGGATCTCCGCGGTCTTGCCGGTGAAGCATTCCTCCAGCGTGATTTCCATGTTGTAGCGCAGATCGGCGCCGCGCTCTCGGCCATTGGTCTGGCGGCGCTGGCGGCCACCCATCATCTCGCCGAAAATATCCTCGAATATATCTGCGAAGCCGCCGCCGCCAAACCCCCCAAAGCCGCCATTCATCCCGCCATTCTCGAAGGCTGCGTGACCGAAACGATCATAGGCGGCCCGCTTCTGCGGATCCTTCAGCGTCTCGTAGGCTTCGCCGATTTCCTTGAACTTTCTTTCGGCTTCCTTGTCATCCGGATTCCTGTCCGGATGATATTTCATCGCCAGGCGGCGATAGGCGCTCTTCAGAGCGGCAGCGTCGGCACTTCTGTCGACGCCCAGCATTTCGTAGAAATCAGCTTTGGCCATCACCCTGCCCGATACCAGAAATGCCTCCCCGGCATCAATGCCGGGGAGGTTCATCCCTCAAGAGGCCATCAGGCCGACTTCTTCTTGTCTTCGTCGTCATCGATTTCCTCGAAATCGGCGTCGACGACATCCTCATTTTCCTTGCCGGCTCCGCCGCTCGCCGGATCGGCTCCGGCGGCTTCGGCCTGGCTGGCTTCATACATGGCCTGTCCGAGCTTCATCGATACCTGGGCGAGGCTCTCGGTCTTTGCCTGGATCGCCGCCATGTCCTCGCCCTCAATGGCCGTCTTCAGTTCGGCTACCGCATCCTCGATCGCCTTGCGATCCGTCTCCGAGACCTTCTCGCCATATTCCTTCAGGCTGGACTCGGTCGAATGCACCAGCGCTTCGGCCTGGTTGCGCGCCTCGACCAGTGCACGGCGCTGCTTGTCGGCTTCGGCATGCGCTTCCGCCTCCTTGACCATCCGCTCAATGTCCTCGTCGGACAATCCGCCTGATGCCTGGATCCGGATCTGATGCTCCTTGCCCGTGCCCTTGTCCTTGGCGGAAACATTGACGATGCCATTGGCGTCGATGTCGAAGGTCACCTCGATCTGCGGCACGCCCCGCGGCGCCGGCGGGATGCCGACCAGATCGAACTGGCCAAGCAGCTTGTTGTCGGCCGCCATTTCCCGTTCGCCCTGGAAGACCCGGATCGTGACCGCATTCTGATTGTCCTCAGCCGTCGAGAAGGTCTGGCTCTTCTTCGTCGGGATCGTCGTGTTGCGCTCGATCAGCCGCGTGAAAACACCGCCCAGCGTCTCGATACCCAGCGATAGCGGCGTCACGTCGAG
>CAYLGY010000036.1:0-27449 GCA_964383325.1 uncultured Rhizobiaceae bacterium | reverse complement strand
CTTGTCCGGAAAGCGGGGACCACTTTCCGGGAACCTGCGCTAGTGAATCGATACCGGAATGAGCTGGTTTTCCTCCGCTCCGGCAAGCGCCTCGGCCCGTTCATCGGTGAGCAGGATGGGCTGGCCGCTGGCGCCGAACAGCGCCCAGAGTTCGAGCCCCGGTGCGATCTGCGGCATTCCGGGATAGCGCGCAATCAGGTCATCGCTGGTCATCTTGCGCACATAGCCAATGTGACCTTCACCCAGATGGGCAAACTGGTCTGGCGTCATCAACAGCTTCCGTTCCATCATCTTCTACTCCAGGCTTCCCGCGTAGCGACCCGTATTCGGCATCGCCGCAGGCTCTCTTTCACTTGCCGGTTGCGCCGGACATGGAGGTCACCCACCGACCTTGATGTCGATCTTGCGCGCCTTGCGTTCCGGCTGTGGCCGGTCGAGCTCGATCGACAGAAGGCCATTGTTCAGTTGCGCCGAGAGGACCCGCATGCCGTCCGCCAGCACGAAGCTGCGCTGGAACTGCCGCGCCGCGATGCCGCGATACAGATATTCCCGCGCCCGGTCGTCGCGTTGTCGGCCCTGGATCACGAGCTGATTCTCTTCCAGCGTGATGTCGAGATCGGCTTCCGAGAAGCCGGCGACCGCCAGCGTGATTCTCAGCCTTTCGCTCTCCTGCGCACCCCCCTGAATCCGCTCGATATTATAGGGCGGATAGCCGTCCGCGTTCTTGGCAGCGCGCTCCAGCGTCTTTTCGATTGCGTCGAAGCCCAGCAGAAGGGGGTTTGCCAGAGGGGTCATCCGTGTCATGTGCAGTCCTCGATGAGCGACCTGTTCCACCCGGACCCGTTTGGCGTCAGGGTGTTGCACAAGATATGGTCGATCCGGCAGGCCGGTTCAAGTGAGGAGCGCGTGGGCCGGTTGTTGGCGGCCCAGGGTTCAGGCCGAGATGCGGCCGGCCTCCCAGCCCAGCATGGCACGCTTGCGCGTCATGCCCCAATGATAGCCGGTCAGGGAGCCGGCCTTGCCGAGTGCCCGGTGGCAGGGGACAACGAAGGACAGCGGATTTGCGCCGATCGCGGCGCCGACGGCGCGGCTCGCCTTGGGCTGCCCGACCCGACGGGCGATCTCGGAATAGGAGAAGGCGCTGCCCATCGGAATCTCGAGCAGGACGCGCCACACTTCGATCTGGAAATCCGTGCCGATCATGACGATTTCGAGCGGCTGATCCGGCCGCCAGCGTGCCGGGTCGAAGATTCGCTGCGCATGGGCCCGCGTCATTGCGGCGTTCTCGACGAAACGGGCATTGGGCCAGCGTCCCGTCATGTCGGCGAGGGCAGCGCGTTCCCCGCCATTGTCGCAGAAAGCGAGCCCCGCCAACCCATATGCGGTCACGATGATCAGCGCCTGCCCGAAGGGGGAGGGGTGGAATCCGTACTGCATCGTCAGGCCCGCGCCGCGCGCCTTGTACTGGCCGGGCGACATCGCCTGGTGCGTGACGAAGAGGTCGTGCAGCCGTCCCGGGCCGGAGAGACCGCTCTCATAAGCGGCATCGAGCAGGGAGACGCCATTGTTCAGCAATTGCCGGGCATGATCGAGCGTCACCGCCTGCAGGAAGGCCTTCGGGCTGAGGCCGGCCCAGCGCCGGAACAGGCGCTGCAGGCTCGCGGGCGTTTCGCCGACTTCGTGCGCCAGCGTCTCCAGCGAGGGCTGGTCCCGGAAGTCGAGGCTCAGCCGCTCGATCACCCGGCGCACCAGCGCGTAATCCTCGGCGCTGTCCGATTCCGGTTTCCGTTCCAGCTCCAGAACTGCATTCATGAGTACCGCTCCTGTCAGAAGCCCGATTCGGCATGATCCATCTACTGACCGCAATACAATATGGATGTGCATTCGCCGTGACACCACCCGATTCCGGACGGCAAGGTCAGGATTGGCGCGCCGTCATGAGCGCCCGAGCAAAGGCCTTTGCAAAGCTTTCCCGGTCGTCGGGGTTGAGGAAGCTGCCGATCTGCACGGCGGCGCCCCGGCACGCGACGGCCATGGAGGTGATTCCCGTCGTCGGGTTGCGGGCAATGTCGAACCGGGTCCAGAAGGGATGGAACCGATGCAGGGTCGCCCGCCCGGAGGGTTCGATCTGCCGGATCTCGAGGCAGCTCCGCGAGATGCTGATTTCCTCCTGCTGCCGGCCGGAGCGGTAGCTGAGCCGGAAGGCGCCATAGAGCAAGGCGAGATCGAGGCCGCAGAAGCCGATGATCGGCCATGCGCCGTTCGCGACGAAGAACGAGCCGGTCGCGAGCCAGGCGAATGCGACGCTTCCCATTACCAGGAGGAAACCGGTCCGGCCGAGGGAGCGGTGCGGAACCAGCCGGGCGCGAAAGATCGGCTCGTCCATGCGGTCGCTATGCATTTGATCTTGCATTCCGCCAGCATATAAGGGCGGCATGTCGATTCCAAGATCCAAACCGAAGGGGACCACCCCGCGCACGCGGAGAAAAACCCGGGACAGCCTCTATTCTCCGGCGGAAGTCGAGGAGATATTCCGCCGCTTCCGGGTCCAGCGGCCGCATCCGGAGGGCGAGCTCAACCATGTGAACGCCTTTACCCTGCTCGTCGCGGTGGTCCTTTCGGCACAGGCGACCGATGTCGGCGTCAATCGCGCCACCGCGGAGCTGTTCCGCATTGCCGACACGCCGGAGCGCATGCTGGCGCTGAGGGAGGAGGGTGTCGCCGAACACATCCGCACCATCGGCCTGTGGCGTAACAAGGCGAAGAACGTCATTGCCCTGTCGCGCCAGCTCATCGAGGATTTCGGCGGGCAGGTGCCTTCGACCCGCGAGGCGCTGATGCAATTGCCTGGCGTCGGGCGCAAGACCGCCAATGTGGTACTGCAGATCGCTTTCGGGCAACCGGCCATCGCGGTCGATACCCATATCTTCCGGATCGCGAACCGGATCGGTCTCGCACCCGGGCGCACGCCCGACGAGGTCGAGGAGAAGCTGATGCGGATCGTGCCGCCGGACGCGCTGCACCACGCCCATCACTGGCTCATCCTGCACGGCCGCTATGTCTGCAAGGCCCGCAAGCCGGACTGTCCGGCCTGCATCCTTGCCGATCTCTGCAAGGCGCCGGAAAAGACGACCAGCATCCCGGCACCGCTGGTCGAGCTTCCGTCTACCAGCGGCCCGTCCTGAAAAGGCGGGCGCTACTTTCCGGGTTCGAGCGTCAGCTCTCGGGAACTTCGTCGGCGTCTCCCAGCCCGGCCTGGCGGGCCATTTCAAGGTCCAGCTCCGT
This sequence comes from uncultured Rhizobiaceae bacterium, assembly GCA_964383325.1. Lineage (GTDB taxonomy): Bacteria > Pseudomonadota > Alphaproteobacteria > Rhizobiales > Rhizobiaceae > CAYLGY01. The sequence goes on along the minus strand of CAYLGY010000036.1, from coordinate 24,164 downwards.
CATGAAGTCAAGGATGCGGGCGGCATTGGATCCGAGATCATGTGCGCCGTACCGGCTGGCCGACCGAAGGTCGACATAGGTGGTATCCTCCTCATCGGTGATGCGGATGGCGATATCGAAGGGAAATCCGAAAATGGCCGTTCTGCCCGTGGCCTCGATGGTCATTTCCAGCCCCGCCGCGCCCTCGCGTCTCCCCCTTACCTGCCAGCCCCGGGCATTGAGCAGGTTGGCGAGGGCGCGTTCCACCATGTCGGGCGCAGCCGGGTAGCGCCTGCCGGTGACGCCAGGATAGGCCTCTGCCTGCAATCGTGCCTCGGCATCGCTGATCGCATCGGCCGGGTTCATGCCCTCCGCGCGCCGTTGCAGGCGACGGAATTGCGGCGGGTCGAGTGGGTCCGTGGTGACATCGTCCAATGCCGGCAACCGCCAGACTTGCCAGCCGGCAAAGCCGTACGGCGCCAGCATCATGAGTGCGAGCGCCAGCGCGCCTGCCGCGCGACCTGAACCCGTTTCGCCATGGCGCCATGCGCGGCGCAGGGCCGCGACGGCGAGCATCAGCGCCAGGATGGCCAGCAGGGCGCCCGTCGCGAGGAGCCAGAAGAATTCCGGTGTGAGGATCTGTCCGAATCGGTGCGCCGCCACGCTCACCAGGAGGAACAGCGCCGTGAATCGCGCCAGCCAGGAGGCGGCGCCCGCAATCCGCCTTGTCCGGGACTCTGCGGGCACCCCGATCCGCTCATGACGCATCTGCCGGCTCCGCCGCGAGTTCCGCAATCACCCAATCCAGCACCAGGCGGCCGGCCGGGGTAACGCCGAGGCGCGAATTGCCCAGCATCCGCACCAGCCCTGCGCCCTGAAGGGATTCGAGGCGCCGACGGTTCAGCGGCCGGCCAGCAAGCGCTTCGTACCGGGCAAGGTCCACGCCTTCCACGAGACGGAGGCCCATCAGCAGCAGTTCGTCGGCTTCCTCGGCGCGGCTGAGAATTTCGCCATCGGTAATGCCATGCGCTCGAGACTCGACGAGTTCCAGCCAGGATTCCGGTGAGCGCTCGGTGATGGTGACGACGCGCCTGCCATCTTCGAGGAAGCGGCCATGCGCCCCGGGGCCAGCGCCGACATATTCGCCATAGCGCCAGTAGACGAGGTTGTGGCGGCTTTCCGCGCCTGGCACCGCATGGTTGGAAATCTCGTAGGCCGGCAGCCCGGCAAGGCTCGTGACCTCCTGGGTAATCTCGAACAGTTCCGCCGCCGCTTCCGGATCCGGCGGGACCAACCGGCCGGCCCGGTAGCGTGCATGGAACGGCGTGCCATGCTCGATGGTAAGCTGGTAGAGTGAAAGATGGTCGGCGGCGAGGCCGATGGCCTGCTGAAGTTCGTCCTTCCAGTCCTGCGGCCTCTGGCCAGGTCGAGCATAGATCAGGTCGAAGGAAAGGCGCGGGAACGTGCTGCGCGCCAGTTCAATCGCTCGCAGGGCCTCGCCTACATCATGGAGGCGGCCCAGAAACCGCAGCTCGTCATCTCGCAGCGACTGGACACCCAGCGACAGCCGGTTGACGCCCGCGGCGCGATAGCCCTGGAAGCGCGTCGAGTCAGCGGAGCCCGGATTGGCTTCCAGCGTGATCTCCGCCCCGTCGGCAATATGCCAATGCCGTGCGACGGCATCCAGCAGCGCCCCGACCGTACCTGCCTCCATCAGGGACGGCGTGCCGCCGCCGAGAAATACGCTCGTTACCTCGCGTGGGCCGGTCCGCTGGCGCAAGGTTGCAAGCTCGCGCGCAAACGCCCGGCCATAGCGGGCCTGATCCACGCCGCCATGGCGCACATGGCTGTTGAAATCGCAATAGGGGCATTTGGCGCTGCAGAAGGGCCAGTGCAGATAAATGCCGAAGCCGGGATCGGCGGGGCTGGTCATGTTTCGAACAGGGCTCCGGCAAGCTGGGCGAAAGCGCGGGTGCGGTGCGACAGGCCAAGACCGTCGGGCCCGCCGCCGCGTCCGTTCTTTTCCTGCGGACTCATTTCACCGAAGGTCCGGGTCTCCCCGTCGGGGAGGAAGACCGGATCATAGCCGAACCCCTGATCGCCGCGGGGCGGCCAGACGATCGTGCCGGCTACTTCGCCCTCGAAGAATTCGACATGGCCATCCGGATAGGCAAGGCAGAGCGTGGCGACGAATTGTGCACGGCGCGCCTCCGGCGTCGTGGCGCCGGCCAACTGCAACTCCCTCTCGACCCGCTCCATGGCACGCATCCAGTCGCGTCGGCCATCCGGTCCCTCGGCCCAGTCGGCGCTGTAGACGCCAGGCGCGCCTCCCAGCGCATCGACGCAGAGGCCGCTATCGTCTGCCAGCGCGGGGAGGCCGCTGGCAGCCAGGGCTGCCTCCGCCTTTATCCGGGCATTCTCTCGAAAGGTCGTGCCGGTCTCCTCCGGTTCGGGAAGCCCGAAATCGGCAATGGGAACGATCGACACCCCGTAAGCGCCGAGCAGCTCCGTAATCTCGCGCAGCTTTCCTGAATTATGGGTCGCGACGACCAGCCTGCTACCGGGCAGCCGCGTCATGCGAGCCCCCAGATCCGCGCTTCGGCAAATTCCAGGCTGTTGCCGCTCGGGTCGCGGAAATAGATCGATCGACCTCCGGACGGCCATTCGAAATCGGCTTCGATGGCGATGTTCCGCGCCGCAAGATGCTGGCGCCATTGTCTGATTCCGGCAGCATCGGTGCGGAAGCACACATGCCCGGGGCCGTGGGCACCATGCGGCGGCACGGGCAAGGGCGCATCTGGCGGCAGCGGCGCTTCTGTTTCATCGGGATTGAAGAGCAGCAAAACGGAATCTCCGCAGCGAAAGAACACGTGTCGATCCTTCACCCGCACGATCTTTTCGAGGCCAAGCACGTCCCCGTAGAATTCCTCGGCGGCATCGAGGTCGGTGACATAGAGCGAGGTTTCCAGGATTGCCGCTGCCTTCATTGCCTATCCGATCGCCATCTTCTGCAATTCGATGAGCCGGTCGATTCCCTTGCGGGCAAGGCTCTGCATGGCCACGAACTCTTCAGCGCCGAACGGCTTGCCTTCCGCAGTCGACTGGATCTCGACAATACCACCGGAACCCGCCATCACAAAATTGGCGTCGGTGCCGGCTGCCGAATCCTCGGCATAGTCGAGGTCGAGCACCGGCACATCATTGCAGATGCCGCAGGAGATCGCCGCGACATGATCGCGGATCACCCGGGACAGGCTGGCCATGCCACGTGCTTCCATCCAGCGCACGCATTGGTGCAATGCAAGGAACCCGCCGGTCACGGCTGCCGTGCGCGTGCCGCCATCTGCCTGCAGCACATCGCAATCGACCACAATCTGCACTTCACCCAGCGCATGCAGATCGACCACGGCCCGCAAGGAGCGGCCGATCAGGCGCTGGATCTCGAGCGTGCGACCGCTCTGCCGGCCAGAAGCCGCTTCGCGTCGCATCCGTTCTCCCGTCGAACGCGGCAGCATGCCGTACTCGGCTGTGATCCAGCCCTTGCCGGAGTTGCGCAGCCAGGACGGGACTTTCTCCTCAAGGCTCGCGGTGCAGAGAACATGCGTATCACCGAACCGAACCAGGCAGGAACCCTCGGCATGTTTCGAAAACCCCATCTCGAAGGATACTGCCCGCATCTCGTCCGGTTGGCGCCGCGATGGCCGCATGTTGCTACCCCTTTTCATGAACCCGCCTCGATGTTGCGCCTTGTAGCCCCTGGCTGGCGCGGGCGCAAAGAAAAACCATCGGGGCAGGGGGCGAACCCGCATACCCGTTGTCTTGCCTGAGCCAATGACTATATTCAGGCCAAAAGACAGAGCCATGCACAGTCCCAGTTCCGAAACGAATCTTCAATCTCTCGATCAACGTTCTCGCGATATCTTTCGCATGATCGTGGAGAGTTACCTGAAGGATGGCGTACCGGTCGGCTCGCGCCATATCGCGCGCATGCTGCCCCTGGCAGTTTCGCCGGCCACCGTGCGCAACGTAATGAGCGATCTGGAATTTCTTGGTCTGATCTATTCTCCGCACGTGTCCGCCGGGCGCTTGCCGACACAGGCCGGCCTCCGGTTCTTCGTCGATGCGTTCATGGAACTCGGTGACGTTTCGGAAACGGACCGCAAGGCAATCGAGGCCCAGATCCGCGCGACTGGACGCGATACCACCTTCGAGCACATGCTGACCGAAGCCTCCAGCCTGTTGTCGGGCCTGTCGCGTGGCGCCGGTCTGGTCCTTGCCAGCAAGAGCGAAGTTGCGCTGAAACATATCGAATTCGTCCAGCTCGAACCGGGCAAGGCCCTCACCGTGCTCGTCTCCCAGAGCGGCGATGTCGAGAACCGGATCATCGATCTGCCACCTGGAACCACGGCCTCGCAATTGGTCGAGGCGTCAAATTTTCTCAATTCGCGCATCCGCGGTCGCACGCTTGTCGAGGTGCGCGAGGAGATTGCCAGGCTGCGCGAGCATACTCGCCTTGCGCTGGATGAATTGTCGAATGACCTTGTGGAGCGGGGCCTTGCAGTCTGGGCCGGGGAGAATTCCGGAATGCCGGCGCGCCTGATCGTGCGCGGTCGTGCAAATCTGCTGGAGAATGTGACTGCTGCCGCCGACATCGCCTTGCTCAGGGATCTGTTCGAGGATCTGGAGACCAAGGAAGGCCTGCTGCAATTGCTGGAACTGGCAGAGGAAGGGCCAGGCGTGCGGATCTTCATCGGGTCGGAGAACAAGCTTTTCTCGCTTTCGGGGTCGTCGCTCGTCGTCGCTCCCTATCGCGATGGCAATTCGCGCGTGATCGGCGCGCTCGGCGTGATCGGGCCGACGCGCCTCAACTATGCGCGGATCGTTCCCATGGTGGACTATACGGCACAATACATTTCCAGAATCCTGCGCCAATGAAGCGGCGGGGCAGGCAGCCCTTGATTTTAGTGGCGGAAATCTCGATATCGGGCGCAAGCCTCCAACCACCAACGAGACGGACAGGAAATGAACGACCATCCTGAGAAAGACTACATGGCCGCCAGCAATTCCGGAAGCGAGGCCGAGAGCACGCCGCTTGCCGAAGATGCGGATGCCGAGTACCAGGACGACCACCGGGCCTTTCTGCGTCTGGCCGAAGAGAATGCCGAGCTGAATGACCGGCTGTTGCGCCTTGCCGCGGATATGGAGAATTTGCGCAAGCGCACGGCGCGGGATGTCCAGGACGCGCGCGCCTATTCGATTTCCGCATTTGCACGCGACATGCTCGGCGTTGCAGATAATCTTCGTCGCGCCCTCGATGCCGTGCCATCCGAAGCGCTCGATGAGGATTCGCGGCTGAAAGGCCTGGCCGAAGGCGTTGAAATCACTGCGCGAGACCTGCTGAGCGCGCTGGAACGCCATGGCGTGCGAAAGATTGACCCGATGGGCAGCCGCTTCGATCCGCATTTTCATCAGGCGATGTTCGAGGTCGAGAATCCGGATGTTGCTGCCGGAACGGTGGTTGAGGTCATGCAGGAAGGCTATGTGATCGGCGAGCGGGTCCTGCGACCGGCAATGGTGGGCGTTTCGAAGGGCGGTGCTAAGGCCACGCCGGAGCCTGCCGGTTCCGAGGGCGGCGCCTGACCCCAGGCTGAATCGAGACACAGCCTAGAGGATTCCTGCCTGCTCGGCAGCATGATGCAGATTCTGCAAGGGTCGCGATCCGATTTGCTGGATGACCAGGCCGGCGGCAAGTGCGCCGAGACGCCCGCATTCAGCCAGGTCGCGCCCCGTCGCATGGCCGAAAAGGAAACCTGCCGCGTAGAGATCGCCCGCGCCGGTTGTATCGACCAGCCGGTCGATCGCTATGGCCTCGATTTCGGCGGTCTCCTCGCCGCGAATGATGATGGAGCCACGCTCCGAGCGCGTGACCGCCGCCAGCCGGCAATCCGCCCGCAGCGCCGACAGGGCGGTCTCGAAGGAAGAAGCCTGATAGAGCGAGACCAGCTCATGCTCATTGGCGAAGACGAGGTCTACCTTCCCGGACCGGATCAATTGCAGGAATTCCTCGCGGTGCCGGTCGACGCAGAATGGGTCCGACAGGGTCATTGCGACTTCCCGCCCGGCGGCATGCGCCAATTCAGCAGCCTTCAGGATCGCCTCCCGGGCGGATGGCGGATCCCACAGATAGCCCTCGAAATAGAGCGTTCGGGCGCTTTGAACCCGGTCGGCATCGATGTCTTCCGGTCCGAACTCGATGCTCGCCCCCAGATAGGTGTTCATTGAGCGTTCGCCATCAGGTGTCACGAAGATCATCGAACGTGCCGTGGGCGGTCCCTCGGACAAGGGCTGCGAGTGGAACTCCACGCCCTGCGCGCGCAGGTCATGGGTGAAGATGGCGCCGAGATGGTCGGAAGCCACCTTGCCGAAATACCCGACCTTGCTGCCGAAGCTCGCAAGACCCGCCGCCGTGTTGCCGGCGCTACCGCCCGATGTCTCGACCGCCGGTCCCATATGAAGGTACAATTGCTCGGCCTGTTGCTGATCGACCAGATTCATCGTTCCCTTGATGATTCCATGCTCAACGAGGAAATCTTCCTCACAACGTGCAATGATGTCGACAATTGCATTTCCGATGCACAACACATCGAGTTCTGCCATGGGTCATCTCCGGGATACGTTGGGAAGGCGTGATGCCCTTTACCCTATCAGCGCCGAAAGGGGAATCCGCCCGGCGAACAAATCGGATTGGCGTCTGGTGGACAGGCTTGCATGCGCCCGATCCGGATTCCAGCTGCGATCAAGCACGAGGAAGGAGTGCCCATGATCCTTGAATCGGCCCGCAATGCCATCGCCCTCCTGCCGACAAGAAAATTCCGTGCGGTGCTGCTCAAGACAGTGGGCCTCACGCTGCTGATCCTCGTCGCGCTCTGGTTTGCCCTGAAGGAGCTGGCCGGCTGGCTGGCCATGGCCTGGCTGGGGGAATATCTGGCGGAGATTCCCCAGTGGGCCGGCTGGCTCGGCATGATCGGCGCCATCGTGTTCGGATTCGGGCTCGCGTTCGGATTGGCGCTGCTCGTCGCACCAGCTACGGCGCTGGTGGCGGGTCTGTTCCAGGACGACCTTGCCGAAGCCGTCGAACGGCAGGATTTTCCGGAAGATCCCCCGGGCGAGCCGGTCGCGGCCCTGCGCTCGCTGGTGCTGGCCATCCGCTTCTTCGGGATCATCATCCTTGGCAATGTCGTTGCATTGCTGCTGTTGCTCATTCCAGGGATCAATATTGCCGCCTTCTTCCTCGTCAATGGCTATCTCCTTGGCCGGGAATTCTTCGAATTTGCCGCGATGCGTCATCTGAGCGAGGATGCCGCGCGGCAATTGCGGCGGCGTCATGCCGGGACGGTCTTTCTTGCCGGCCTGATCATCGCCGCCTTCATGTGGATCCCGATCCTGAATCTTGCCACGCCCTTCTTTGCAACTGCAATGATGGTGCATCTGGCAAAACGGGTCGAAGGCGGACGACAGCTCAGCGGCTGAGGCGCCACTCGCCCGTTTCCAGGTCCCGGGACACCTTGCCCCGTGCCAGCAGATCCTCCAGATGCGCCAGAAGCGAAAGGGCGGCTGCGCCATGAAGACGCGGATCCGTATCGCGGTAGATCGTGCGCGCCATCATTTCCGGCGTTCGGTCTCCAGCTGCCAGCCGCTCCAGCACCGCCCGCTCCCGCATCTTGCGATGTGCACGCAATCCGCGCAGGAATCTGTGTGCATCACGGACCTCACCGCCATGGCCGGGAAGATAGCGGGTCTCCCGTCGTGCCAGAAGCTTGTCGATCGAGGCCATGAACGCGCTCATCGAGCCATCGGGCGGCGCGACTACGGTGGTTGCCCAGGCCATGACGTGGTCGCCCGAAAACAGGAACGGGGTGCCGGAGAGGGCGAAGCTGAGGTGATTGGAGGCATGCCCGGGCGTTGCCACCGTCTCCAGGGCCCAGTCCTCTCCTTCGATCCGCAGACCGTCTTCAAGGAGGATGTCGGGCCGAAACGTGACGTCTCCGCCGGCATCGAGCGGGGTGCTGGCAGCTTCCGGCGGAGCTGGCATTCCAAGCAGGACTGCGCCGGTGCGGCGTTGCAAAGCTTTCGCCAGGGGCGAATGATCGCGATGGGTGTGCGTGACAAGGATATGCGTGACCGGGCGGTTGCCGATCGCGGAAAGCAGGGCTTCCAGATGCGATTCATCGGCCGGGCCAGGATCGATCACCGCAAGAGATCGGGTGCCGACGAGATAGCTGTTGGTGCCCTGGAACGTGAAAGGACCGGGATTCCTGGCAGTCACCCTGCGGATTTCCGGCGTGAGTTCGACAGGCTCGCCATGGGCAGGTTCGAATTCGCGGTCGAAACGGAGCGGCATGCGTTTATTGTCCTGAATGAGATTGCGCGTGTCCTGCGCGTCGAGGGCTTGTACTGCAGCCAGCAGGCTTATGGAACCGATCTGCGGAATCCTTCTCCGGCAAAACGGGCTGAAATACACTTCCATTTCACTGACAGAATCTTTAGAGAGTCATCTGTCCGATTTCAGTTTTGCAGGGGAGATTCCGTGTCCAGCCTCGTCCAGTCTCGTGCGCTCGCGCCAATGGCGCTCGTGCAGAACAATGCGCTTCACCTTGTCTGGCAATGCCTGCTGGTCGTTGCCGGCTCGGCCCTTATTGCGATTGCCGCCCATGTGAAAGTTCCTTTCTGGCCGGTGCCAGCGACCTTGCAGACCCTGGCGATCTTCGCTATTGCCGCGCTCTATGGCCGCCGGCTCGCCGTGGCGACCGTCCTGCTTTACCTGGCAGAGGGCGCCGCAGGATTGCCAGTCTTCACGAGCGGCGCCGGGCTTGCCTATTTTGCCGGTCCCACCACCGGATATCTGGCCGGATTCGTGCTGATGGCAGCCATTACCGGAGCTGCAGCCGATCGAGGATGGGCGGGTAGCCCGTTCAGATTGCTTGGCGCCAATCTTGTCGGCGAAGTGGTCATGCTTTCCCTCGGCGCGCTGTGGATCGCAGCAATGTTTGGCACCGACAAGGTGATTGCCTGGGGCATCGGCCCGTTCATCCTGACCGATCTGATCAAGCTTGCATTGGCTTCTGCCATCGCGCCGGCATTTGTCGCCCTGTTCACCCGTCGCCGGAAAGGCTGATCACAGCGCCATCCGCAACTCGGCGCCATCGTGCGCCGTCGCAATAGGCCGGCTCGCCATTGCCGGCCTCGTCAAGAAAATGGATCATTGCGCCGGGACCGGTTACGACCGGGTCCGGCAGCTCCAGGCGGTTACAGGTTACGAGCCGCAGCGGGCCGCCGAATTCCGTCGTGCCGCCGGGGTGGGCGGCAAGAACCGTGGTCCAGCTGACACCGTCGCCAGACAGTTTCAAACGCCAGGAACCGTCACCCGCAAGGCCAATTTCCGCGTTCCCCGAAAAGCCGGTCTGAAACAGGATTGAAGCCGTATCCACTGCCGTGTTGCGATTGATCGCCAGGCGGTGGTTGTCTCCATCATGATTGAACAGCGACCCGCCAGCCTGGACAGCAAGCCGGTTATGGTCGTCTGTCACGGCCCCGTTGACGGACAGATACTCAAGCAAGGCATTGCGCCCGCCGGCGAATTGCCACGCTTCGCCATCGAAGGCGAGCAGGGTCTGCTCAGCTATCACCCATGCAAGCCAGCCCACCCTTGGCGTATGAAACATCCAGGCTCCATCCTGCCAGGCTGCGATCGACCCTTTTTGCCCGGCGAACAGGCCCTGTGCATTTGCTGCCACGATATACCGATCGCCTTCCTGCGGCGCCTCAGGGGCGGCTGTGCGGTCGCGATCAATCACCGCAAGCTGAACGATTGCATCGAGCGCGCGGATTGCCTCATTATGCGTGACGTGTTTCTGCGCCTGGTTCGGCAGGATATAGGGTAGATCCAGATTGGCAGTCCGCTGCATCTCGAAGTAACTCCACTATTTTCGGATTTTGCCATAATACGGCATGGACAGCGGTGGGGGATAAATTTCCGTTGCCAACGATAGGACAACAAGAAGAATCCGGCGCCAGATCCGCAAATCGCCTTGACCTTTGGCCCCGATTCATGGCACCGAGACGCCGCCTGAACGAGACAATGCGCGGGCAGATTGGGGCGTAGCCAAGCGGTAAGGCAGCGGTTTTTGGTACCGCCATTCCCAGGTTCGAATCCTGGCGCCCCAGCCACTGCCAGGCGTGTACAGTCCGGAGACATAGGTAACAGATTGTACCTAAGACATGGGTGACAACCTCGTGCTCGATAAGGGTTGTCGATTGTCTGCAAGGTCCTCTGTTCCAGATCGATATATCCCAAATCATAGTGCATGAAGCTGACGAGCCAAATGCCTTCGTCGACTTCCTTGATTGCGAGCTTTGGCCGGCCATGACGGTTGAGATGTTGATCTTCTTCCGCATCATGCAGATGCGGCCGCAGGCGGTGACGAGGATGTCCTTGTCGTGGAATCCACGTCTGGCAGCCCCTCATAGGCTCTTGACGACTTCACGTAGAACTCGCCCGGCGTCTTCATGTCGAGCGCTTCGTGCGGCCTTTCCTCATTGAATTCGCTGACGAAGCGGTCGAAGCGGTCCTGCTGCTGAAGCTCAATCATGCCCGGCGGACGTGCAGTCTCCTGCTTCAAGGTCCGGTGCATGCGCTCGTGACGGGCGTTCTGCTGCGGGTGGTCGGGCTTGATGCGCTCGATCGCGATGCCGAGCCTGAGCCAGAAGACCGACAGCTTCGACAGATTGCAGAGGCCGTTGGGACTGGCAAACGGCAGACCGTTGTCGCTCCTGATCGCGACAGGCAGGCCTTGAAGAGCCGGACGAAAGCCTCGATGACAGGCGCTTCCTTCGTCGCTTCAAGCGCTTCGCAAGCCAGCAGGTAGCGCGAAGCCTGGTCGGTGACCGTCAAAGGGTAACGGTATTGGCGGTTGCCGAGCTTGAACTCGCCCTTGAAATCGACGCACCACAAATCGTTGGGGGCGAACGCCTGCGACAGGTGCGTTCCCACGGCCTAGTTCGCCCTTCGCCTCTTCCTGGCCTGGCTCACAAGGCCGTGCCGGTCGAGCACGGCATGGACGGTGCTCGGCACACATCGCCCATGCCTTCGCCGTCCAGAAGACGGCCGACGAAACGAACACGCTCATCCATTACCGAACACTCCTTCCACGGCATTAACACCTCCCGCAAAGCGAAAAGTGCTACCCATGTGTCCGGTACAAAACGTCACCTATGTCTCGGGTCGCTCAGCGGTCCATTCCTGTCACATGGTTCAAATTTCCTTCCGGAGGAATGGTTGACAGTCTCCGGGGTGAACGGGTCGGGTCCTGGTTCGACCCGGTCTTCCTCCTTGTCAAAGAATCCGGTTTGGTTGCGAACGGAATGCCGTTATCCGTGCGGATCGCAGCTGGGAGTCCGAACTCCTTGAAGATTCGTTCGAATACGGAAAATGCAAAGTCGCAGCGCCTTGACGCCCGGCCTTCGCAGGTGAGGAGATAACGCGACCGGTAGTCGCCCATGGTCAGGGGATAGCAATGTTGCCGATTGCCGAGCCTGAGCTCACCCTTGTAATCGGCACACCAGAGCGCATTGGCCTCATGCGTGCCTTTCAGCTCGCTGCCCTGCGCCCTGTGGCGGCGGCGTTCGCAGCGCGTGACAAGACCATTGTGATCGAGTACGGCATGGACACGCGCTGATCGCCGGCGGCTTGGCCATGGGATATGGCCCAGCAGTTTGTCCGGGACCTTCCGCGCTCCCCATGAGGTGTGCGCTTGATCCCGAGAAGGCTGCGGTCGGTCTGGAAATGCAGCCTGCTGGATTGCCTGTAAGGACGCCGGCTGCGCTCATCGCGTCGAACGAAGGCGTTCATCCATTGGCGTACACTCCTTCCACGACATGGAAGAGATAATCGAGCTCAGGCAGTCCGCGATGGGCTTTGAAGATCGTGTGAGGATCTCAGCGCGGATTCGCATGCCGCCCGCCTGGCTGGCGAACGCGTCGAAGCGGTCCTGCTGTCCCTGTGAAACATCTCGCTGCCGGATTCTGCACGCCAGTGCCAGTAAGGCGCGTTCCAAAGGTTTCGTTTACAAGGAGGAGGAGAGCGCGGCGTGAAGGACCTGCTGGTCGGCTCTCCAGCAAGAAGCACCGAGTCCCTTGCGGATCATTTTCGTTCCCGTAGTGGATGAGACTCAAATGGTGCAGCTGAGTGGGAGAGAGGCAGCCATCCGCGAGGACCGCGCAGGCCGCCGGCCTCCCCATCGAAGATCGAGCCGCCTTTCCTTCGCGGTTAAATGTCTCTATCTCATGGAATGGAACGGACACTTGTCGGGAGGGGGATCTGAATGGCGAAGGGCATCAAGGAATTGCTGGCGGAGGCCAACGCGCAGATCGTGACGCTTGGGGTATCCGAAGCGATGGAGTTGCATCGGGACAAGCAAGCCGTTTTCATCGACCTCAGAGACCGGCGCGAGCTGGAACGTGAAGGGAGGATCCCCGGTGCCTTTCATTGTCCTCGCGGCATGCTGGAGTTCTGGATCGATCCCCTAAGCCCCTATCACAAACCGATCTTTGCCGAAAATACGCGCTTCATCTTCTATTGCGCCAGCGGATGGCGTTCGGCCCTTGCCACGCGGACCGCCCAGGAAATGGGCCTCGCCAATGTCGCCCATGTCGAGGGTGGGTTCGGCGCGTGGCGCGAAGCAGGCGGGCCGTTGGAAATGGTGCAGACGCCCACGCATTGATGCGGCACTTGGCACCTGGTTTGCGTCGCGCGTCCAATGGTGGCTGCGCCATTTACGTCCGAAGAATCTACTGATCGCCGGTATCCATCGACTGACTGCGCGCACCTGGTCGAACCGTTCAATGGAATGGTCGGCACGCGCACTACCAAGGACAGGCACGCTTCTTCCGATCTCAAATCGTTCCTTCTTATACCAATTCCTTCTATATTATTACTAATTGTTATTCGATTATTTCTTTTTGAATAAACCGAAAAAATCGAATTTCTTCGGCTTTTTTATTGGTTCTACCTCATCATGTTTTGATTTGGGTGTCACCATTTCAGTGGTGTTCTGTTCTTCATCTTCCACCGTAGAATAGCTCTGGCCAAAATTGAGAGCTGCAGATTCAAAGATCTTCTGGAGGTTTTTCTTTCCACCCTGTTCGATCATTACTGCAAACTTGTCATATAATTGTTGTGCATCCAGCCCTTCCAGGTCCGTCTCGATAGAATCATTCCGCCATTGCAGGATCACAGCTCCGAGGAAGCCGGATCTGACTTCCTGCGCCTCGTCGTCGTCGCCATCCGATCCGTCGAGAAGGCCATCAAGATTCAGTTCATTCAACTTGTTGAAGATTGCAAGTGTGGCTTGCTTGTTGTGGCCGGTCATGGATCCGGATTGTTCGATCTGCACTTCCGCAAGTTGGACGTCCTTGCTCTCAAACAGCTTTTCCTCGGATTTCTTTGAACCATGCGATACCAATGAGGTCAGGCATGTATGCAGGTTCCATGCGAAATCGCTAGGTTTATAGCTGGGTTTATCATTCGGCTCGATGATTCGCGCCGTGTAACGGAACTTCCCCTTTCCTTGATCTTGTTTTGCAATAAGAACGGTGTAGAATTTGTTCTCTTCACGGTTGAAGATTTCAAGCGTGGAGATGGTAGGTCCCTTGCAGCATTCCAGGATTCTTGGGCCGATATGTTTGGCGAGATGTTTCGGGCTGGTATTCTTTCCGTTCAGGACAATTGTTCCGCCGTGTATAAGACTGCCAAGCGTTTTAGGTTGCACAGTGCTTACATGTCTGGGTCTGCTTCTGATGCCGGGAGTAGGATCATTACTTTTCATGCGAAGAAAAATTGAGTCCATTTTGTCATGCAGCGTAGAAATATTATAATGTCTTTTCACATTATTGCATAAATAGATTAATACTTCACGGTGACATTCATTCGGATCAAGTTGGAAAATGATATCCAGGTCGCCATTAAGTCGATTGAACTTCTGAAGTGTAAGTGTGTTCTGACGCTTCGCATTATCACTGATGCAGCAATTCACAAGGATCATGAATTCTTCATGAGATAATTTATCAATCTTCTTTATCGAATGTCCTTGCTTGTCCAGCTTCATGAGGCGAATGAGATCCGGAAGCCTGAACTGCATGAGGGTCTTCTTGCCGGATACTCCGATGAGGTCCGAGTCGGGTCTTTCGGAGTTCATTTGTTCCAGAAGATTATCGTGCAAGGTAGGGGCATGTTTCTTTAGGTGGGCGAAGAAAATATTCTTGATACCGATTGATTTGGAGAAAGATTCCTCCAATTTTTTTCTTTGAACATCACTGAGAATGATCTTGTGTGAGAAGATTTTCGATGGCGTATCTTTGAAGAAAGTTAATTGATCCTCGGTAAATAGTTCTTTTGAAAGTATATCGGCAATCGGATTGACATCAATAGGATCAACCTTCTTTTCGTCTTTTTTATCTTTTAAAGGAATGGTATTGTTCGTCGATTTGTTTTTCGAGTTGCTCTTCAAACCATCCTCAACTGAATCGCTCTTCTTTTTGTCATCCTGCTTCTCATCATGCAGGCGCATATGCGTAAGAAAGAAATCATATGCATTCTCAGGAAAATCAGAAAGGGGGTAAATGAGCGTAGTCAATACATGCCGTTTGACTTCAGGCTTGAAGAGCTTTGAAGAGAAGTATTTGGAGGAGGAGAGTTCGGATACAAGGAGAAGTTCGTTACGCGTCAGTTTCGTGAAATCATCTGGTTTCAGAGTCAGATTGGCAATGCCCGAGCGAATCTCGTCTTCACTGAAAACCTTTTGATTGATTTCAACAGGGGCGTGTTGCGGGATGAGCATTTTCGGTGCTTCTGAAACGTCTTTGTCATGTTCGTTCGGTTCGGAATTGAATGGTAGCGGAGGCTGCGGACTTAACTCCATGTCCGGCTCGATATTTGGTTGCGATGGCTCGGTTGTTGTCTGAGGCGAGGGCGAGTTAGACGGTTCAATCCTTTCCTTGATTACGGGAAGTTCGTGGATGGGGTACGGCTCAAATACCGGTTGGTTAAGGTGCTTAGGCTGAGTTATGTTCGGTGACGGGCTCTCGGGTATGGGAGTAATGGAACTGTGGGACAGAGAAGGAGAATGAGAAGAAGAAACAATCTTGAGTTGTTTGGTGGCTAACAGATAGGGTGACGGTTTTGGGGAGTTGTTCTGGACGGGCTGTCCAGACCCGTGATCTTTCGGTTTCTGCACTGGCTCGGCCGGCAGGCTGTCAAGCTGCTGCCGGATCTTTTCCAGGACAAGCTTCTGGAACGCAGTAGCTTCCAGGCCCGGATCCAGTTGCGCCAACAGGCGAGTAATTCCGTGGCGTTCGTCTTTCAGGGTGCTTTGCAGTGATTGCTTGAAGTTAGAATCCTTCAGAAGCTCCGTGATCCTGTCCCTCAGCTTCGCCTTGTCGAGCTTGCTGCCGTCCATCCCGAGCCTGTCACGGAACAGCTGCACTGAGCGTGATGTGTCCAGGAGCAGGT
The DNA here is from genome assembly GCA_964383325.1 of uncultured Rhizobiaceae bacterium. Lineage (GTDB taxonomy): Bacteria > Pseudomonadota > Alphaproteobacteria > Rhizobiales > Rhizobiaceae > CAYLGY01. The sequence goes on along the minus strand of CAYLGY010000036.1, from coordinate 8,620 downwards.
CTGACGCCAGTCCGGCGCGCTCTTCCGGACTCCATTCCTTGCTTGCAAGAAGCTTCAGGGCCGGCCCGTGCACTTTCTCGTCCGGGTGCAGGGAGCAATTGAGAACGAACTCGATGACTTCCGAATCCTTGTCGCCATTCTGCAGGTCGATGAATGCCTGGCTGGAAAGTTTGTCGAAATAGGCCAGCTGGTCCGCTGTAAGTTGGGAGCGGCCGGAAAACCAGTTGAGATCGAAGGAGTCGGATTTGATCTCCTGCGTCGGTTCGTTCACGCCAAGCTGATCCATGCCGGTTCTGATTCGAGCGAAGAGGCCCTGCGGGTAGTTGGTGTGCGTGACTGTCATGCTCATGTCCTCCGCGGCAATGCTGCGTTCCCTCGTGATAGCATGCGAAGAGAGATGCAGCTGTTCCATCCGGCACAGTTGAGCACGGCATGCCGAGGCGGCGGAGGGGGAACCAAACGGTAATGCTTGCTACATGGAGGCTATGAGAAGCCGCGGTTTTGTGCTTTCTAGAGAGAAGCCAGAATCAATCGCGGGCTTGAAGATGATGAAGGCAATACACAGGCGTGACATGCTTATGGGGCTGGGTTCGGCGTTCCTTGCGGGGAGCCTGGCCGGGTGCACCTCGGTGCCGGAAAATCCGCGTTTCGAAGGCGCGGTGCTTTCCTACGCGGAAATCTATGGGCCGAAACCCGATGAGCCGTTTCCTCTGCCGGCAGTGGATCTCAGCAAGCTCGATCCGAAGCATTATCGGCGAGAGGTGATCGACCCGACAGGCGAGAAGCCGGGGACGATCGTCGTCGATACCCGGGGCTTCCACCTTTATCATGTGATGCCGCGCGGGCGCGCAATGCGCTATGGCGTCGGTCTTGGCCGCCAGGGCTTCGAATGGTCGGGTCGCGGCTACATTGCCTGGAAGCGCGCATGGCCAACCTGGACGCCGCCGGAGGACATGATCCGGCGCCAGCCGGAACTGGCGAAATACTCGGCCGAGAACGGTGGCATGGCGCCTGGACTCACCAATCCGCTCGGCGCGCGTGCGCTGTACATCTTCCAGGATGGCAAGGATACGCTCTATCGTGTCCATGGGTCGCCCGAAGTGGCGAGCATTGGCCGGGCGGTTTCCAGCGGCTGCGTGCGCATGCTCAATCAGGACGTGATCGACCTCTACAATCGCGTGACGAACGGCTCACCGATTCTTGTAGTCTGAAGCACTCGACGCCCCCACTATGCCAGGCCGGGCGGTGCAAGAGCGCCGTCCGTTGGGGCTGTTGTCCCCGAGTGGCAATTCCCGCCGGATTCCGGACTGGAGCGGATCGCGACGTCGGGAAAATTTTTCTCCACATCTGCTCCTTTGTGCCGGACAGGACAACGCCCTCTCGGCAAATATGCGAGTCACGTGGCATGGCAAGAGCCTGTTAGAAAGCAAATTCGGAGCCGCCTAGATGAACGACGTCGTAGTGCAATCAACGCAATTCTCCTCCACCCCGATGGGACCCCAGTGGAACACCGGGCCGAAGATTCATCTGACCACATTCCAGGAGCAGAATTTCAAATGCAGTCCTGACGACGAGGTCGTGCAGGACTTCCTGGTGGGCAGGCTGGATGAATCGAGTTCAAAGGCCGTTTTCCGGCGCCTTGTCACCCTCAGTGCGGCGGGACAAGGCGATGCCGGAAAGATGATCCAGCACTATCTGTTCAATTACGAGTGGGACCCGCAAAAGCTGAGATTCCTTGCAGATTATCTGAGCACGCGAATCCAGTCTGCATTGACGAACAGCGCGAATGGTCATGATGTTTGTGACATAGAGCTTGCCCTTGCAAGAGATATTTCGTCCCGAAAGGATCAGATTCCCCAAAATGATCCTAGCCTGAAGCATAAGATCCAATATATGTCCTTTCACATAAAAACGCTTGAAAAGAATGGCAACTATTCCCAGCGTTTGCGGACCATCGATTGTTCTTCGAGCGGAATTCAGAAATCACTGCGGCAATTGGCAGCTGGAAGCAAGCTTGCGCCCAATACCACCAAGGTCAGCGACAGGCAGCTGCCTCCTCCTCTGCTTTCCCAGACTGTGCAGGTTTCGCCTACCGTCGTGGACGTCACAGATCCAGTTGTGAAGCACGAAAAAATCAAACTCATCAAGCAGGAGGGTGTCGTTTCTCCGGATCTTTCCCAGTTTATCAAGGACGGCGGAGAGGTCTGGGATATTCTTCCGGGTGTCTTAAACAATATGATGGATGGGGACGCGGCGCTTCGTCGGGCATATATGGAGCGCATTGACGAACTCATGAGGGATCCGGACGAGCAGATCAGATCCTTTGGTTCGGGGCTGTATCGGGAGCTGCCGGAATGCGTATTTATTGAGATAAATAAGGATGAAATTGAGGAATGGCAATTACAGCAAGCCATTCAAGCAAGTCTTATTAAAGAAGAACCATTACCACAATCATGGCAAGAGAATAAAATTGTCCAGAATGATGGAGTCATCCAGCAAATCGACATTGATGAAGATGATGATGAGATCGTGTTGAAGGACATGCCCACGCTTGGGGATGGCGTAGTGCCTTCCGATGATAACAAAACAGAAGAAGAAGTTGTTGATAAGAAGCAGGGGTTTCAAGAAAATCTGAATGTAAAGTCGGAGAGCCTTGTCAAAGAAGATTCAAGTACGAACGATATTCAGCAAGTTCCAATTGAGAAAACATATCCTCGCGCGCAAGTGTGGGCTGCGGATCTGGAGGCAACTCTGCTGACGACAGAAATTTTTGAGCTTCGGCAGGGAGTATTCCGAGACCTGATCCACAATGCCTTCAGAGGAAATGAGGATCTGCCGGAAGATGAGCGGGCGCAGTTCAGCGCGGAGGCGCGAAAGATCCTTGATGGGGTGATCGCGGGTTCTGAAGGGCCATTCAGGAACGAGATCGAGCGGATGGTGTCGCGCGATCTGATGGCTGCCTTGCGTCAGACCTGCTTTGACCTGCTCCAGGAAGACCTCCTGGCCAAGAGTCAGAAGAATCCGACCAGAAGCCAGGGAACTCTCTACGAACTCGACACGATCCCGAGCTTCGTTCTGGAGCACTCCATGGTCTATGTCCGGGACAATGTCGATCTGGATTATTACCTGAGGGAAATGCAATATTCGCTGACTGTCATCGAGATGGAGCATATTCGCAGTACCTATAGCAGCCTTGAGATCCGGAACTGGCAGTGAGATAGGTCGGGCTGGGCGAGTTCCCTCTAGTTGGGAACTCGCTCGCCATTTACTGTTCCATCTTTGGTTGTTCTCGAAAAGCTGCCCGAATCCTCAAGTTCGGCTCTGAGAGGCGGCAAGCGCCAAAGCCGTTCTGCCATCACGGGCAGGATTGCGCGACAGAGCGTTGACGGACCGCTGCGCAGGAGGACGCGAGTGCCTTGTCACTTGCGTATCGGGGAAACAGGTCGGCTCTGGTCATTAGGCTGGGCCGCACTTTCCGGCGGTCAGCGTCGTGCAGCTGATGCCGGGAAGAATTCAGGATAAGCCTCAAACCAGCCCGGCGCAGCACAGGCAATGAAATGCGGATTGGAGAAGCAATGACTGACCCCGGCTGCGTTCTTGCCGGTCTGCGGCATTGCGGAGGGAGCCCCGCCTATTGACAGATTTCGACGGTCGCTCTTGCCATAGAGCAGCGGCAAGCCATCGAGGCCACAGGTCATGCCGCCCGCGGCCCGCAAGATTGCGTCGCCGGCGGCAGTGTCCCACTGCATGGTCGGCCCGAATCGTGGGTAGAGGTCGGCGTTTCCCTCTGCCAATCGGCAGAATTTCAGCGATGATCCGGCGGCGACAATTTCGGCATCGGCAAAGCGCTGCAGAAATGCGTCCGTCTCCGCTGTCCTGTGCGAGCGGCTCGCAAGGATCCGGAGCGGGGTACGCATCGGCGCAACACGGATCGGCTCCCTCGGACCGGGCTTGCCATCGGGGTCGATGCGGATCCTTTCGGCGAGGCCGGAGCGTCCGCTATAGAGCAGGCCGTGGGCCGGCGCCAGGATGACGCCCATCACAGGCTGGCCTGCCTGCACAAGGGCGAGATTGACCGTGTATTCGTCGCGACCTGCAATAAACTCACGCGTGCCGTCGAGCGGGTCGATCAGCACGAACTGGGCGCCGGCATTGGCTGGAAGGCGACTGGCCGCCGCTGATTCCTCGGCAATGATCGGAATGGCGGGAAAATGTCGGGCGAGGCCGGCGCAAATGAGTCTTTCCGCCTGGATGTCGGCTTCGGTCACTGGCGAGGCATCGGCCTTGGCACGCGCCTCGATGCCGCGTGCGCGAAGGTCGAGTATGATGCGGCCGGCTTCAAGGGCCAGCTCCTCGAAGAGTTCCCGCAGACATTCAATGCCGGTCGAATCCAGTTTTGCCTGCAATTGCATTGAATGCTTCACCTCATTCTTGCGTCATCGGCGCCCGAATGCGCCATACCCCGCCTCATTGCCAAGCTCCCGGGCCTTACGCAAGGAGTTTCAGACTGCCGAAATGCGCTCGGCTCCCAGCGTCGCCAATGCCGGAAAAAATCGATTTCGAGTGCTTTATAAGACTCTTTTATTCGCCGAATGCGCTAATTTTGGTATGCACGTAGGAAATGGGGGGCAAGAATGGAACAACTACTGCAGGCGCTCATGATCTGGGCGTCCGCGCAGACTGGACTTCCGCCGGCAGAAGAACTGCCCGAAATCCAGATCGCGGACCAATGTCAGATCGAGCGGATCTATTATGATGATGCCAACAAGAACTGCCAGGATTCTGCAATGCGAATTCAGGCCATCTATGATCCGCGTGATTCGCGGATGATACTACCGGACAGCTGGTCGGAAAAGAGCATCTACGACGTGTCGATGCTTGTGCATGAAATCGTGCACCACCTTCAGGCAGAGGCCGGGATCACCCCGTCGACCGTGGCCTGTTCGGGCAGCGAGATCGAAAAGCCTGCCTATGACGCGCAGATCGCGTGGCTCGAGGCGGCAGGGTTGGATGCGTTCGAGACCATGGGGATCAACAAGCTTGCCTATCGCCTGCTGACCATGTGCGAGACTGCCTCGTATATGTGATCTGCAGGCCGGGCAGGGGAGGGCGGGGACCGGGGGGACCCCGCCCTTCTGTTCAGCGCGCCGCCGCCATGCCGAGTATGATGCCGGTGGCGATGCTGATCAGCAGATATTCATTGCCGATCTTCACCCAATGCTGGCCGTAACCGGGTCGCTTCAGCCCGTGGCGGTGGAAATCCCGCACCTGATACTGGCGGTGCCAGTTCGGAACCTTCTGCCCGCGCTTCCATGCATGGCGCTTCGGAGCCTTCTTCGTCAGGTGTTGATGCTTGCCGAACTGTTTGCCCTGCTTGTAGTTCTGGGCATGCTGATGGCCATGGCGCGGGCCGTCAGGACGTTGCTGTGCCTGTGCCATGGGCGCGGCAAGCATGGAAATTGCAGTAGCAATAAGTATTGTGCGTTTGAACATTGTCTAACTCCTCGTGTAACCATAAGGAGCGTAGAAAATTTCGCATGAACCGAAACTGAATGCTGAATTACATTTTTGTAATTCAGCATTTCGTGCGAAATGGAAGCCTGATACCGGCGAGGCGCGCCTACACTTACTCGCCCGCGATTGCGCTACCGAGGCTCGGTTGGGCCGAAATGCGTTTCAGATATCCCCGTTCAATCAGCCAGTCGCGGATGGCGGTCTTGGCTGCGTCGGGCAACTCGGCGCCCATTTTCTGGCCAAATTCTTTCAGCGCGCTTGCTTCATCGTCGGTCAGGCTGATCTCGATCTGCATGGTCATGCTCCCTGTTACCATCACCATGACGTTGCATGTACGCTGCCCACAAGAATGGGAATTCACGGGCTTTTATACAAGGGAAAAATTTCGGGGACCGGCGCCTGTAATCATTCGTGACGGAACTTTGCATGTGAGGAGGGATTAGGTGGTCCCGGGCAAGGTGCCTGGGCCAGCAAAGGAGAAGACAATGCCGACCCAAGGTGGAAATCGCGACCAGCAGGGCAAGCAGGGCCAGCACGGCCAGCAAGACAGGCAGAATGAGGATGTGAAACGGGCAGCCCCCGGCCAGCAGAATCAGGAAAAGTCCGGCTCGCAGCAGAGTGAGCGTCGCGACAAACGCTGAAAACCTGTCAAGATAACCCTGAGGCCCGTCCGGCGATGCCGGGCGGGCTGCGCTCCGGTTCCTGCGACCCAATCCTCTCTCATCGGAAATTGCCTTACAACTCTTCCATTCCAAATTGTTTGCCGCTCGCAACCAAGCCAGCCATGCCTTCAGGCGACCGGCAGCAAGCGCAATTTCTCGTCGGCAAGCGGGCGCTGCAAATGTTGCGCTTCTGGCCATGGCGCAGTCAACCACGCCTCGAACTCTTCCGGCTCGGTGAGAATGACGGGCATGGCTTTTTCATGGATCGGGCGTACGATTGCGTTCGGTTCACAAGTGAGCATGCTGAAGAGTTCATGTCGTCCGGGGCGTGGATTGCGCGGCGACCCGCGGATCCCGGTCCACTCGGTCCAGATACCGGCGAAGGCGGCGAGTGAACTCTCGATCTCCGACACGGCGAACCAGCGCTGGGTCTTTCGGGGATATGTCTGTTCCCATTCGCAGAAGCGGGTGAAGGGGATGAGGCAGCGATGCCGCGGTGCCAGCCATTTGCGCCACCAGGGCGAAGCCGTGTTGCGCACATTGGTAATGCCGGTATCGGGCTTTCCCCTGGCGGCTGGCGAAGGCATGCCCCATACCAGCGGTGCAAGCTCGCGCCCGCCATCTGCGCCGAGGCGAATGACCGGCGCGGGCTGGTCCGGATATACATCCCGCGAAGGCTCCAGATTGCCCGAATGGTCCCGGGCAATTGCGAACAGCCGGCGCATGGCCTCCTGATTGGTGGTGAGATTATACAGATTGCACATTCGATGATCCTGCAGGGAAACCGTCGTCAGGTCCATGCGGATTGCTGTGCCAGTTATCTGCACTGTCGCCGCGGGCCACCACCAAAAGGCTGGTAGGTATTGTCTGCCGGGCGATAGGAACGATAGCGTGCGAAACAATCGGCTATATGGTCGCTCTCGGTGGCACCCCGCACAGGTCCGGCAGTGCGGCGAAGTCCATTGCGGGTGGCGGACCATCGTCCGGCAGGTACAGGCTCGTAATCGGGATAGTGGGAACCATCGATGAATTGCGGCTCGCTTGCTGGTTCCAGCGCCGCTGTCTCCGCTTCCGTGTCGATATCCGGGTTCGAATAGGGCGATACGCATTCGCGCAGACCGCCACTATAGGGACGGTAGGAATTCGTCTCGACCTGGTAGGAGCGGTATCGATCGCGGCACCAGGCAACATGCCGGGGATCCCGGGTGGCCGAAGGGGCGGTTTCTTCCGCGGGCTCGAATGATGCCCCGCTGGCCTGCGCCGCCTCATTCTGCTTACCCACATCTGCCAGGGATGCTGTTGTGGACGCAGGATCTGAAGAACTGACTTCCAGCAATTCGGCCGAACTCGCCTTGGCAGATGGTCGGGTCTCATCCGACCGGCTCGCATCACCCGAACGTATCCGGACCGGCTCGAACGGAAATTCGAGGGCTGGCTCCTTGGCGAGCTGCGCCGGACGGTCTGCGGCAAGGTAGGCGAGCGAAAAGGCAACACCCGCAGCAAAGACGATCAGGGTGACGATCATACCGCAGAAGGCAGCAAGGACATATCTCATTCGAAATTGCTCCGTCCGGGTTCCGGGGCCTGGACCATTCGGTCAAGCTCAAGTCCCGATCTCTCCGTCTGCCAGGGACATGCTCCGATAAAGGGGCAATTTGACCATAGCATGAACTGTATATGCTGGAACGCCTGCGACGTATGGGATCACCGCTTCGCCATCTCGCTGTCGGCGTCGGCCCTGGCAAGAAATGTCGTTGTCAGCACTGGCGCCTGGCTTGCCAGCCATTCCGCCATCGCCTGTTCCTCGGCAAGATTCTGGCGTGCGATCGCGACCAGCTCCTCTTCGCCAAGTGCTTCGGCGGCTGCAATCAGGATTGTATAGGACGCGATTTCCATTTGTTCGAACGTGTAGCCTGCGAGCGCGCCCTTCATGACCTCGTCGCCGGCGAAGAAGCCGCTGGCAGCCTGACCCATTGCCGCGAGCTTGCCGCCGAAATCCTTCAGCGTCGAGCTTCCCTTGCCGGTCCGCTCCAGATACTGCGCCAGTCGCTCGGCCTGGGCGCGCGTTTCCTCCAGATGGCTTTCGATTCTGGCCTTGACCTGCGGATAATGCTCAAGCCGGCTTGCCTGACCAGTCAGCATGGTGATGGCTTGCTCTTCCATCGCATGCGCATCCCGCGCCCACTGTATGAGCCATTCACGTGCTTCGGACATTGGGTACTCCTTGATGATTACCCATCCTTAACCTTCGCGGCGCCGATTTTGTTCCTGCCGAGAGCGGCACGACAGAATCGCAAGAAACCGATTCTGACCGCTCCCGCTGCGGATCGGCAAGCCGACTCGCTCCGGTTTGCCCGCATCGCTCGCCAAGATTTTGATTTCATTGGTAAATTTATCTGGTCGGAGTGGCAGGATTTGAACCTGCGACCCCCTCGTCCCGAACG
>CAYLGY010000035.1:1061-27450 GCA_964383325.1 uncultured Rhizobiaceae bacterium | reverse complement strand
GATGCAACGATCGAGAGGTTCTTGACGGCGCGCACATTGCAGACTGTTCCCACGACCAGCGCATCGCGCTCGACACCGAGGTCTCGACGACTCTCCTCTCGGCTAATTCGCTCGGTATCGCCTACATAGTGGTAGATGACTTCCAGCCGCTTTGGTGGAAGCACGTACTTCAGAAGCGGATCGTTGATGAAACTGGTCCGCATCGCCTGGCTGACGCACTGCACTGCACCGTTGCGGCGCCCGAAGAAGATCAACCAATCTGAAGGGTTGAAGATACTTAACCCTCCAATCGCACCGCGACGTACGATTACTGGAATCGAGGGGAAATTGCGCAAGGCGTACATGGCATTGACATGCACGCGGCGGGACGAATCCATATGAACGACATCCGGCCTCTCCTCGATGATCACCTTCCGAAAGGCCCGGACGAAAGCTTTATCGAGCTTCAGTTTGCGGCCGACCGTGAATGGAATCGAGATAACAGAAGCCTCAGGTCGAAGTGCATCCGGAGCGCCGGACTCAACTTGCGAAATATCCAACCCGAGCTTGCGAAGCTCCGGCGCGAGCTGCCCGTAATCTGAGAGGTTCAGCCAGAGAGCTTTCAGCCGACATCCCCCTCACAATGATGGCTGCCGGCGGTCCCTTCCCTCATGACGAACACTGGCAAACTCCGATATCATTTCCTTGGCGCGATCGCGGCTTTCCGAGAAAAATGCCGCAATATCGGGGATATTTGAAACACCGAAAGTTGTCGCATGTTTGGCACGGCACAAGTTCTCTCGTGGATTATTCGAGCGAGTCCCTGAAAGCGCAACCCGCTTTCAGAAAAGAACCCACGCAATCATGAAATTCGCTCATGATTTCCAACAGACGGCATCTCGATGTAGACCACAGGAGAAACTGGAATACCCAAACTAGCCCAGGATCAGAAGAGACTGGAGACTCCTGCGAAATCGTACCGCCCGGGCCTCAGCCGATCGAAAAGTCACGTATTACTCAGATGATTTAGGCCGTAGCGTCAGGTTCAGCCTCCATCGTTTCCGCAGGCTCAGAAATGCGCTCCACTGATACCACCCGTTCGTCCTCACCGGTCGTGAAGATCTTCACGCCCTTGGTGGCCCGACTGGCAATCCGAATTTCGTCGACAGGCACGCGAATGACCTGACCACCATTCGTGACGAGCATGATCTGGTCAGCATCCTCCACGGGGAAGGCTGCGACCAGCTTGCCGATCTCACCGACCTTGCTGACATCTGTCGCGCGGATACCCTTGCCGCCACGACCTGTAATCCGAAAATCATGGGACGAGGAGCGCTTGCCATAGCCATATTCGCTGACGGTCAGGACGAACTCCTCCTCAGCGCGCATCTCTTCCAGGCGCTCCGCAGAGAGAATGGTTTCGTCCGCATCCTCCTCCATCACAATTTCCGCATCCGCTTCCGACTCGCTGCGACGCTCTCCCGCCGTCAGTTTCAGGAATGCGGCCCGTTCCGGACCGCTGGCATTGGAGTGCCTCAGGATCGCCATCGAAATCAGCCGATCGCCCTCGGCCAAGGCAATGCCACGCACTCCAAGGGAGCTACGGCCGGCAAATACCCGAACCTCGGTGACGGGAAAGCGAATGCACTGGCCAGATGCTGCGGTCAGCAGGACATCATCATCTTCCGAACAAGGATAGACCGCCAGGATCTCGTCACTTTCGTCATCGAATTTCATGGCAATCTTGCCGTTCCTATTGACCTGGACGAAATCCGACAACTTGTTCCGCCTGACCGTGCCTCGCGTAGTTGCGAACATCACGTCAAGTTCACTCCAGTCATCCTCATTCTCCGGCAAGGGCATGATCGACGTAATCCGTTCGCCCTCCTGCAACGGAAGCATGTTGATCAGTGCCTTTCCGCGCGATTGCGGCAGCCCGACCGGCAAGCGCCAGACCTTTTCCTTGTAGACGATACCCCGGCTCGAAAAGAACAGAACGGGCGTGTGGGTATTCGCGACAAACAGGGAGGTAACGAAATCCTCGTCGCGAGTCGACATGCCTGAACGTCCTTTGCCGCCCCGGCGCTGCGCGCGATAGAGGGACAGAGGCACGCGCTTGATGTAGCCGGCATGGGATACGGTAACGACCATGTCTTCCCGTTGGATCAGGTCTTCGTCATCCATGTCGGCGCCGCCGTCGACGATCTCCGTGCGGCGGGGTGAACCAAATTCCTCGCGGACGGCCGCAAGCTCGTCCTTCACGATCGCAAGTACCCTGGTCCGGGAGGAGAGGATTTCAAGATAATCCTTGATCTCGGCGCCGATCCGATTCAGTTCGTCCGCAATCTCGTCCCGTCCAAGCGCAGTCAGTCGTTGCAGGCGAAGATCGAGAATCGCCCGCGCCTGTTCTTCGGACAGGTTATAGGTGCCATCTTCATTGATGCGGTGGCGGGGATCATCGATCAGGCGGATCAACGGGGCAACATCTTGCGCCGGCCAGCGCCGCTCCATCAATTGCTCACGTGCGCTCTGTGGATCGGGCGCCGCGCGGATGAGGGCGATGACCTCGTCAATATTCTCCACCGCAATCGCAAGACCGACAAGCACGTGCGCCCGCTCGCGCGCCCGGCGCAGCAGGAACTTCGTGCGACGGCTGACCACATCCTCGCGGAAGCTCACGAACGCCCGCAGGATATCGAGCAGGGACATCTGCTCGGGTCGCCCCCCATTCAAAGCGACCATATTGACGCCGAAAGTACTCTGCAGCGGGGTATAGCGGTACAGCTGATTGAGAACGACATCGGCCACGGCGTCGCGCTTCAGTTCGATGACGACCCGATATCCCTCCCTGTCGGATTCGTCACGAATGTCGGAAATGCCTTCGAGACGCTTGTCCCGAACCAGTTCGGCAATCTTCTCGATCATCGCCGCCTTGTTGACCTGGTAGGGCACCTCGGTAACGACGATCGCCTCGCGATCGTTGCGAATCTGCTCGACATGCGTTCTGCCACGCATGATCACGGAACCCCGGCCTGTCTGATAAGCCGAATGGATTCCGGCACGGCCAAGGATGATTCCGCCCGTGGGAAAATCCGGGCCAGGCATCATTTCCAACAAACGAGGCAACTCGATTGACGGGTCGTCAATCAGGGCGATGCATGCATCAACTACCTCTCCCAGATTATGGGACGGAACATTGGTCGCCATCCCAACTGCAATTCCGCCAGAACCGTTGACCAGCAGGTTGGGAAATTTCGCCGGCAGGACAGTCGGCTCCTGCATGGTGCCATCATAATTGTCCCGGAAATCGACCGTATCCTTGTCCAGATCATCCAGCAAGGAATGCGCCGGCTTGGCAAGACGGCATTCCGTGTATCGCTCAGCGGCTGGCGGATCACCATCGATCGAGCCGAAATTGCCTTGTCCGTCGATCAGCGGCAGCCGCATCGACCAGTCCTGCGCCATGCGCGCCAGGGCGTCGTAGATTGCCTGATTGCCGTGAGGATGGAACTTACCCATCACATCGCCGGTTACCCGGGCGCATTTAATGTATTTCTTGTTCCAATCGATGCCGAGTTCACTCATTCCGAACAAGATTCGGCGGTGCACCGGCTTCAGTCCATCACGCACGTCCGGGAGGGCCCGGCTCACGATTACGCTCATGGCATAATCAAGATAGGACCGCTGCATTTCATCGAGGATCGAGACCGGCTCGATCCCTTCTGGTCTGGCTGTCTTCTGATCAGTCAAGGAAGTTCACAATCCTGTTGGGAATCACATCGCATTTATACGTCATCCCGCTGCTGAATACCAATGCGCCAGGCCGCAAATCTCCATTCCGGCTCCCTCCCGAAGCCTCGCGGCCAGCAAAGCAACGTTGGCATATGTGCAAGGTCATACCGGCACTCTTATCATGCCGTGCAAGAACGATCAGAACGGGATTTCGTCATCCAGGTCGCGCGAGAAACCTCCCCCGGATCCACCTTGGCCGAACTCCGATCCACCTTGCTGGGCGCTGCCAAATCCGGAAGACGGCCCGGACTCACCCCCACCCCGGCCGTCGAGCATCTGCAGTTCGCCGCGGAATCTCTGCAGCACCACTTCTGTCATGTAGCGCTTTTGTCCAGAAGGATCGTCCCAGGAGCGTGTCTGCAATTGCCCCTCGACGTAAACCTTCATTCCCTTCTTCAGATACTGTTCAGCCACCTTGGCGAGCTGCTCGTTGAAGATGACGACGCGATGCCATTCCGTACGTTCCCGTCGCTCTCCGGTCTGCTTGTCGCGCCAGCTCTCGGAAGTAGCAACGCTGAGGTTGACGACCGGGTCTCCGGATGACAGCCGCCTGACCTCAGGATCGGCGCCCAGATTTCCTACGAGGATCACCTTGTTCACGCTGCCTGCCATCGATACTTCTCCATCTGCCTGTCCAGCCCCGTCCTAGCACGCGAAACGCCTGCTACCGGGCCGAAAGGCAGGCTTTCCACAGGCATTTTCGTTCCTTATATGTTCTCGACAGGAAGCCGTCAAGCATGGCAGTGCTGACAGAAGGAGAAACTTCTGCTGATGCGTGGATGGACTCCGCCGCTACCATTTCGAGCGCGCGGAGTCCCAATTAAGAGCGTTTTGCTCAACCTCGGCGGTGACCGCCGGTTAGCCGACTCAGGTTTCCACGAGCCGGTGCATTTTCAGTAGTGTGCGGCAATCGGCCTTCGAGCCTCCGCGAAATTGGCGGCTTCCCCGCCATCCGCGAATCTCAGGCAGATTGTGGTCCCGGATTTCTGGCGGGACCGAGGTGGCAGTCCGGTGGATTCATTCGCTCCTCTCCCTTTCAGACATGAATATGTGAGCAGGAATGGGTCGCTGAAGTCCTTCGCCGCCTCGCCGGAGCCATCATCTCCGGGGAGCGAAGCCGCGCCGCCATTCCCCGTCACGATTAGAATTGTGCCTCGCATGGGCCTCTGCGTCAATCGCTCTTGTCATCACGATTTTGCTTCGCTATGGAAAAATCGTTCGTTTTTTGTTCTAGCCCCATCGGCATCCGGGAATGACGCAATACAAGAGCTCGCAAGCTGGGATCCTGGCTCCTGACCAACAAGTCCCAAGTCAGAAAAATACTACGGAGTCCTCTCTCGCAACTACGCAAGCGAACTGGCAACTCCTATATTGCGGACGGAAGCGTCAGTCGTCGAGGCGGTGCTCCGACTCCCGCAAAGGAACAGGACAGGCATGAGCGAGCAGAAGCTGATATCCGTGCGCGGCGCACGCGAGCACAATCTCAAGAATATCGACGTCGACATTCCCCGCGACCGTCTGACGGTAATTACCGGACTTTCAGGTTCGGGCAAGTCCTCCCTGGCGTTCGATACCATCTATGCAGAGGGTCAGCGCCGTTATGTGGAAAGCCTCTCGGCATATGCGCGCCAGTTCCTGGAAATGATGCAGAAGCCGGACGTCGATCAGATTGAGGGGCTCTCGCCAGCAATCTCAATCGAGCAGAAGACTACGTCGCGCAATCCGCGCTCAACGGTCGCGACTGTCACCGAAATCTATGACTACATGCGCCTGCTTCTCGCTCGTGCAGGCACTCCGTATTCTCCGGCAACCGGCCTGCCGATCGAGAGCCAGACCGTGAGCCAGATGGTTGATCGTATCCTTTCTCTGGAGGAAGGCACGCGGCTTTACCTGCTGGCGCCAATCGTACGCGGCCGCAAGGGTGAGTACCGCAAGGAACTAGCCGAGTTTCAGAGGCAGGGCTTCCAGCGTGTCAAGATCGACGGCGCATTCTACGAAATCGCGGAAGCGCCGGCGCTGGACCGGAAGTATCGGCACGATATCGATATTGTGGTCGACCGGATCGTCGTGCGCCCCGATATGGCCGCTCGCTTGGCCGATAGCATGGAAACTTGCCTGCGTCTTGCTGACGGTATCGCAGTCGCCGAGTTCGCGGATCGACCGCTGCCAGCCGAGGAACTGGCTGGTTCGGCGGCGAATCGTTCCAGGAACGAGACGCATGAGCGCATCACCTTTTCCGAGAAGTTTGCCTGTCCAGTGTCGGGATTTACCATTCCCGAGATCGAGCCGCGCCTCTTTTCCTTCAACAACCCGCATGGTGCCTGCCCCGTATGTGACGGGCTGGGCGTTCAGCAAGCGATCGATCCGTCGCTGGTTGTTCCGGACGAGGGCGCGGTGCTGCGAGCGGGCGCCATAGCCCCCTGGGCGAAGTCGACTTCGCCCTATTATCTGCAGACGCTGGAGGCGCTCGGCAAAGTGTATGGATTCGGTCTATCGGACCGGTGGAAGGATCTCACCGAAGAGGCGCAGCGTGCCATTCTACATGGCACCGGCAATCGCAAGATCGATTTCGAGTATCATGACGGCCTGCGAAGCTACCGGACCAACAAGAGTTTCGAGGGGGTGGTCAATAATCTCGGTCGGCGGTGGAAAGAGACCGAATCCGCATGGATGCGCGAGGAAATCGAGCGCTACATGGCCTCCTCCCCCTGCCCTGCCTGCAACGGCTTCCGATTGAAGGACGAGGCCCTGGCAGTGAAGATCGGCGAGCGTCATATCGGCGAAATTGCCGCCATGTCGATTCGCGAGGCCCGGCAATGGTTTGAATCCCTGCCCGAGAGCCTGAGCAGCAAGCAGAATGAAATCGCTGCGAGAATCCTCAAGGAAATTCGCGAGCGTCTCCGATTTCTCGACGATGTCGGCCTTGATTATCTCTCTCTGTCTCGCGCATCCGGCACGCTGTCGGGGGGCGAGAGCCAGCGCATCCGGCTTGCCTCGCAGATCGGTTCCGGCCTGACCGGTGTGCTATACGTGCTCGATGAGCCTTCCATCGGCCTGCACCAGCGTGACAACGCCCGGCTCCTGGACACCTTGCGCCACTTGCGCGACCTTGGGAACACGGTCGTGGTCGTTGAACATGATGAAGATGCGATCCTGACTGCGGATCATGTGATCGACATCGGGCCTGCCGCAGGGGTTCATGGCGGCAGGGTGATCGCCTCGGGCACTCCGGCAGAGATCATGGCACATCCGGATTCACTAACCGGCAAATATCTCGCAGGGCGAATGGAGGTACCTGTGCCGGCGAAACGTCGCCAGCCCGATCCCGCTCGGCGAATTCGCATCATAGGTGCGCGCGGCAACAATCTGCGCAATATCACCGCCGAAATTCCGCTCGGCATGCTGGTTTGCGTAACCGGTGTATCAGGAGGCGGCAAGTCAACCCTTCTGATCGAGACCCTCTTCAAGGCTGCTTCGCGGCGGATCATGGGCTCGCGCGAGCACCCTGCGCCCCATGACCGGATCGAGGGGCTGGAATTCCTAGACAAGGTGATCGACATCGACCAGTCGCCGATTGGTCGCACACCGCGTTCCAATCCCGCCACCTATACGGGGGCCTTCACGCCGATTCGCGACTGGTTTGCTGGACTGCCCGAAGCGAAGGCGCGCGGCTATGCACCTGGGCGCTTTTCCTTCAATGTAAAGGGTGGGCGCTGCGAGGCCTGTCAGGGCGATGGGGTCATCAAGATCGAGATGCACTTCCTGCCGGACGTCTATGTCACATGCGATGTGTGTCACGGCAAACGCTACAATCGCGAAACGCTGGAAGTCACCTTCAAGGGAAAGTCAATCGCCGACATACTCGACATGACGGTGGAGGAAGGCTGCACTTTCTTCGCCGCGGTTCCAGCAGTGCGAGACCGCCTGGAAATGCTGAAGAAAGTCGGGCTCGGCTATATACGTATCGGTCAGCAGGCAACGACCCTGTCCGGGGGCGAAGCACAGCGCGTCAAGCTGGCGAAGGAATTGTCGCGCAAGGCGACCGGGCGCACGCTCTACATTCTGGATGAGCCGACGACAGGACTCCATTTCCATGACGTAGCCAAATTGCTGGAAGTGCTGCATGAACTGGTCGAACAGGGCAATACGGTTGCCGTGATTGAACACAATCTCGAGGTCATAAAGACAGCCGACTGGATCCTCGATCTGGGGCCGGAGGGTGGCGATGGCGGCGGCGAGCTCGTCGCAAGCGGTAGCCCTGAAGATATTGCCCAAGCACCGCGCAGCCACACCGGCAGATTCCTGAAAGAACTCCTGGAGCGGCGACCGAGAGGAACTTTGGCGGCGGAATAGGCCGGGGCGATCCCGTCAGCAGCCGGAGACAGGCCGGTACCGATCAGGCATCAGCCGGCTTCAGGCCGGTCCGGAACTTCTGTCCATTGCGAACATAATGCTCTGCCGAGGCACGCAGTCCTGCTATAGCTGTCGCATCAAGCTTGCGCACGAGCCTGGCAGGGGAACCCACAATCAGCGATCCGTCAGGAAATTCCTTTCCCTCGGTCACCAATGCTCCCGCGCCCACAAGGCAGTTCCGGCCAATTCTCGCACCGTTCAACACAATTGCGCCCATGCCAACCAGGCTTCCATCACCGATCGTGCAGCCATGGAGGATGGCGCGATGGCCTATGGTGCAATTGCTGCCGATTTGCAAAGGGAAGCCCAGATCCGTATGCAGCACGCAGAGTTCCTGAATATTGGAGCCCGCGCCAATGGCGATTTCCTCCGTGTCGCCGCGCAATTTGGCACCGAACCAGATCGAGACATCACGGCCGATCCTCAACTTGCCAACCAACATTGCGTCCGGCGCAATCCAATTGGTCTGCGACTCCTCGAACAGTGGGGCGATTCCGTTCAGTTCAAGGATGGGCATGATCCTGCGTTCCCCTTCATTGCGTCGATCCGTGTAGTCATTCTATTCCAGATCGATATCCAGAATAGCCATGGAGAAATTATAGGAGAGATCTCCATCATCGTCATCGCGAAAGACGATGCCAAGAAATTCATCACCCAGATAAACCTCGCAGGAATCATCCTTGCGCGGGCGTGCCTTCACCTGGATATTAGCGTTCTGGAAGGTTCGCTTGAAATATGCATCAAGTCTTCTCAGTTCATCTGGTTTCACGAAACGGCCTCTTCGATCGGGACAAGTGATATGGCGGTCGCTTCGACCGCCTTGATGCCGCTTCTGGCACGGCTCACATTGGGCTGTAAACCCTGCTGACGGGCGCTCACTCCTCACCCGGCATGCGCAGCAACTGGTCCATGGCCCGCGAAGGCTCCTCGCAACCGGTTTCGCCGATAATTCGGGCCGGCACGCCCGCGACAGTTCGATTGGGTGGAACCGGACGCAATACGACGGAGCCAGCGGCAACCTTGCTGCAATGACCGATCTCGATATTTCCGAGAATTTTTGCCCCGGCGCCGATCAGCACGCCACGCCGAATCTTGGGATGTCGGTCGCCGCCGGCTTTCCCCGTGCCACCAAGGGTAACGCCGTGCAACAGCGAGACATTGTCCTCCACTACGGCAGTTTGCCCGATCACCACGCCCGTTGCATGATCGAGGAAGATCCCCTTGCCCATCCGGCATTCCGGATGAATATCGGTTTGAAACACGGTAGAGGACCGGCTTTGCAGATAGAGCGCTAGGTCGCGGCGCCCGCGCAGCCACAGCCAGTGAGCCAGCCGATGCGTCTGGATCGCGTGGAAACCCTTGAAATACAGCATTGGCATGCTGAAGCGATCACAAGCGGGGTCGCGATCGTAATAGGCCTGGATATCAACGCGCAGAATCGTGCTCCATTCCGGCCAGGCTTCGAGCATTTCCGCATAGGTCTGGCGGATCAGGGTGGCACCCAGATCGCGATGGGCAAGTCGCTCGGCCAATCGGTGGATAACGGCATCCTCCAGAGATGGCTGGTTGAGTATCGTCGGATATAGAAAGGATGCAAGGACAGGATCGCCCTGCACCGCTGCTTCCGCCTCGACGCGAATCGTCGCCCATATGGGATCGACGGGCTCTACTCTGCTGGACTTTGCAGTGCTGCTCACACTCATGATCTACGCTCCTGACGCCCGGCCCGCTCGGGATGCCTGCTCATGGAACAGGATTCTCGAAAGCTTCTCTAGCACAGCATGGACATGCATGCAGAATCAATTCTGCAAAACAAAAAACCTGTCCTGCAAGTTCCGCTTGCGGCCCCCTGCCCCGCTCAGGAAATCGGATGCTCGGCCAGAAACTCGATGACACGCTGCTTGAAACTTCGGTCGCCCACCGACAACATGTGATCCCGGCCTTCGATTGCAAAACTTGTACCACGCGGCAAAAGACCAGCCAGCGTCTCCGGATCTCCGGCAATGTCGTCCTTGGTACCCACCGCAACCAGCGCCGGCTGCGTGATCCAGCGAATCTCGTCCTCGGACAATTCCTCACGCGAAGTCTCGATGCAGGCTGCAAGGGCCCGACGATCGCTGCGTGTCGCCTCTGCAAAATCACGAAAGCGGCGGGCCAGTGGATCTGCAATTTCCTCCGGATCGCGCGCAATCAGCGCCGCGGCGATCTTGCTCCAGTCGCCGACGCCATCGACCATGCCGGCACCCAGGCCACCGAAGATCAGGGTGGCAACACGATGCGGATGTCGCAACGCAAGAAAGGCCGCTATTCGCGCGCCCATGGAGTAGCCAAACACATGCGCCTGCTCGATACCGAGATGATCCAGCAGGGCAGCGGCGTCATCCGCCATGTGCTCCGGCCGGTACGCTTCCGGATCATGACTCACCGCTGAAGCGCCATGGCCGCGATTGTCGATCGTAACCACGCGATGGCCCGCATCCTTCAGCGAGGCCACCCAGCCGGGTGCAATCCAGTTCACCTGCATGTTCGAGGCAAACCCATGGATAAGCAGAACTGCCGCCCCCTTGCCAACATCCTGATAGGCAAGTCGAAAGCCCGAATTCTCAAAGAAACGCGTCTGGCTCATGTCCCCTCCGCAGAGTTCGCATCGCCCTTTACCATTTCATCGACCCGCCTTGCCAGCCCCCGCCGAATGCGAAAAGCGGCCATCAGACGAGTTCCACCTCCACGACGCCAGGTACTCCCCGCAAGGCCGAGGCAATGCGGGTCGAGATGCTGCGTTTGCCTGGCAACGCGATCTCCACCTCTCCCCCTTCCTCTTTCAGAACGACAATGCTGACTTCCCCGTCGCCGCGCTCGCTCACCCTGCTTGCAATGCTGCCGAGCGGCTCCGGGTCACGGATGAAGATGCGCATGGCCCGTTGCAATTTTCCCGCTTCCTCCTCCAGCGCGGTCACGGACTGGATGCGCAGATTGATGCCTTCCGGGCGATCTTCCGCGGCCACCATGATGACGAGCGAATTGCCGGGCTCCAACAGGTGGCGATATTGCGCCAGCGCCTCCGAAAACAGCACCGCCTCGAACTGCCCTGTCGTATCGGAGAATTGGACGATCCCCATGCGATTGCCGGTACGTGTCTTGCGTTCCTGTCTTGCAGTAACCGTACCTGCAAGGCGACCGGCCGAAGCGCCACGTTTCACTGCACTTTCGAATTCGACCCAGTTCTGGACGCGCATCTTCTCAAGCACGCCCGCATATTCATCGAGCGGATGTGCCGACAGGTAAAATCCCGCGACCTGAAATTCCCGATGCAGGCGCTCTGCTGGTGTCCAGTGTTCGACGGACGGCAAGCGGATCTCTTCGGCCCTTTCCGCGTAACCGGCGCCAAAAAGGTCCGTCATCCCCTGCAGCGCATTCCTCTGGGCCTGTGCGCCCACACCGGTGAGAAGATCGATTCCAGCAATCATTGCCGCCCGGTCGCGCCCGAACTCATCCAGCGCACCTGCTGAAATCAGGCTCTCCAGTACCCTTTTGCCAACGATGCGCGGATCGATGCGCTCACAGAAATCTTCCAGGGAAACGAAAGGACGGTCGCCCCGCTTCTCGACAATGTGGCGCGCCGCCGCCTCGCCAACACCTTTCAGCGCCGCCAGCGCATAAAAAATGCGACCTTCACCGACCTCGAAATCGTGAAATGAAGTGTTGACGGAAGGCGGCACCACCTCGATCCCAAGCCGAAGCGCGTCTCGCCGGAATTCCGCCAACTTGTCCGTATTGGAGAGATCCAGCGTCATCGAAGCAGCCAGAAACTCCACAGGATAGTGCGCCTTCATATAGGCTGTCTGGTATGACACGATTGCATAGGCCGCTGCATGACTCTTGTTGAAGCCATAGTCGGCAAACTTCGCCAGGAGGTCGAAGATCGTGTCAGCCTGGGCGCGGGCAACGCCACGCTCCACGGCGCCTTCCACGAAACGGGCCCGCTGCTTGTCCATTTCGGCTCGGATCTTCTTGCCCATGGCACGCCGCAGCAAATCGGCTTCTCCGAGAGAATAGCCCGCCAATTGCTGGGCAATCTGCATCACCTGTTCCTGATAGACGATCACCCCTTGCGTCTCGCGCACCAGATGGTCGATCTTCGGATGGATGGAGGCGATCTCCTCCTCGCCATGCTTGCGTGCGTTGTAGGTCGGGATGTTTTCCATCGGACCCGGCCTGTACAAGGCCACGAGCGCAATGATGTCCTCTATCCGATCGGGCTTCATGCCGATCAGCGCTTTGCGCATGCCAGCGCTTTCCACCTGGAACACGCCGACGACCGTTCCCCGTGAAAGCATTTCGTATGTCGCCGCATCATCCAGCGGAATTCGGGCCAGATCGATATCGATCCCGCGGCGTGATACCAGCTGCACCGCACGCTCAAGCACCGTCAGGGTCTTCAGCCCGAGGAAATCAAACTTCACCAGACCGGCCTGTTCAACCCATTTCATGTTGAACTGGGTAACCGGCATGTCGGAGCGCGGGTCACGATAGAGCGGCACCAGTTCCCGCAGCGGGCGGTCGCCAATGACGATGCCGGCTGCATGCGTGGAAGCATGGCGATACAGGCCCTCGAGCCGCTTGGCGATTTCCAGTAGAGTGCCCACGATCGGCTCGCGTTCCACCTCCTCGGCGAAACGGGGCTCACCCTCGATTGCTTTCTCCAACGACACCGGCGCAGCAGGGTTTTGAGGAACCATCTTGCATAGCCGATCGACCTGCCCGTAGGGCATCTGCAATACCCTGCCGACATCGCGAAGAACGGCGCGTGCCTGAAGTGTTCCGAACGTGATGATCTGCGCTACCTGATCGCGGCCATATTTCTCCTGCACATAGCGGATGACTTCGTCGCGGCGGTCCTGGCAGAAATCAATGTCGAAATCCGGCATGGAAACACGGTCCGGATTGAGGAAGCGTTCGAAGAGCAAGGAAAACCGCAACGGATCGACATCCGTGATTGTCAGCGCCCAGGCGACCAGCGAGCCGGCTCCGGATCCTCGGCCCGGCCCGACCGGAATGCCTCGCCGCTTCGCCCACTGGATGAAGTCGGCGACGATGAGAAAGTAACCGGGAAACTTCATGCGCTCGATGATGCCGAGCTCGTAGTCCAGACGCTCCCGGTAATCCTGTTCGGTGAACCCAGCGGCCATACCGAATTGCTCGAGCCTCGCCCTAAGTCCTGCTGAAGCCGCCTGTCGCAGCGCTTCCGCTTCATTGGCTGCCTTTCCAGTTCCGCCATGGGTAAAGCGCGGCAGGATTGGAGCGCGAGTCTGCGGAAAGTAGTTGCACCGCAAGGCGATTTCGACTGTATTGTCAATTGCTTCTGGAATATCTTGAAACAATTCGATCATCTCCGCCTGTGGGCGGAGATAGTGGTCCGGCGTAACCCGACGCCGATCGTCGGATGCCACGACCGAACCAGACGCTATCGCCAGCAGCGCATCATGTGCATCGAAATCAGCACGGCTGGGAAAAAAGGCGTCGCAAGTTGCAACCAGGGGCAGCCGCTCGGCATAGGCCAGTTCGATGACAAGCGCTTCGACTGCCTTGTCATGCCCCTCGTGTCGCTGCAGTTCCACATACAGCCGGTCGCCGAAGATTTCGCGTAACCGATTCAAGCGGGCTGTCGCCCGGTCCGGGTGCCCGGCAGACAAGGCAAGGTCCACTGGACCGTCCGGTCCGCCGCTCAGGCAGATGAGTCCCTCGGCATGTTGTTGCAGCAATTCGGAGTTCGCATGCGGCGGATCTCCATCCTCGGTATCGAGATAGGCAGCCGAAACGATGCGAACCAGATTTGCGTACCCCTCCTGACTGGCAGCTATCAATACGAGCGACGACAGGGAGCGGCCATTGCGACGGTTGCGGTCCAGATCACTCCCGTCCGGCGCGAACTCATCAAGCTTGACATCCAGTTGACAGCCGATGATCGGCTGTACTCCCGACTTGCTTGCCTTCTGGGCAAATTCAAGTGCACCGAAGAGATTGTTGGTGTCGGTAACCGCGATCGCAGGACATCCGTCGGCAATGGCAAAGGACACGATGCGCTCAATGGGCAGTGCGCCCTCCAGCAATGAATAGGCTGAGTGCACCCGCAGATGAATGAAAAGCCGCTCTGAACCCGTGTCCCTGTTCATCGTGCCCGTCAGACTCCCCTGCTGGCGATCTCAAGCGCAACTGTTCTCGATGCATTCATTACTGTCCATCCCGGATCGCCAGATTCTGCCGGCGATCCACATTCGAGACCGTTCACATCACGGATGTCCACAGCGCGAAGGCTGTAACGAACAAAGCCATTGACAGCAACGAAAGCAGGTCCTGCACGAATCCCTTCATGGCATTCCTCCATGTTCCTCTTTCGTTCTTTGTTCGATTTTTGTTCTTTCGTCAAGACTGAAATGTCGCCACGCGCATCTCATGGTGTTTCAGTGCTGCCAGGGAAGGCGTTCCAGATCCACATTGCCCCCGCTCAGGATGATCCCTACCCGTTTTCCACGAATGAGCTCTGGAGACCGCAAGAGTGCCGCGAGGGGGACCGCCCCGGAAGGCTCCACGATCAATTTCATCCGTTGCCAGATGAGTTGCATCGCTTCGATGATCTGCTGTTCCGATGCAATGCGAACGCCAGCGACATGCTGGCGGACAAAATGCCAAGTCATGGGCTTGAGTGAGGCGCGCAGGCCATCGGCGACAGTCGCAGGCGCATCTGCACCCTCGATCAGGCGTCCGGCAGCCAGCGAGCGATAGGCGTCATCAGCAAGTTCCGGTTCGGCGGCAAATATCTTGGCCTGTGGCGCTAGTTGCGACGCAGCCAGCGCAACTCCCGAGATCAGTCCGCCGCCGCCGATTGGTGCGACGATCTCGTCCAGCTCCCCGACTTCCTCGATCAGTTCGATGCTCACACTTGCCTGACCGGCAATCACCTTTGCATCCGCATAAGGATGCACGAGATGTGCACCAGTCTCCGCCAATATGTTCTGCAACGCAGCTTCCCGTGCGGCAAGTCCGGCAGCGCAGGTGATTACTTGCCCGCCATAGGCCTCCACTGCGGCCCGCTTTACTGCCGGTGCAGTCTCGGGCATCACGATCCATGCGGGTATGCCGCGCCGCGCAGCGGCAAAAGAAAGCGCCTGCCCATGATTGCCGGAAGAATGCGTTGCGACCCCTCGCTGCGCCGTCTCCTCATCCAGACTGAAGACCGCATTGCAGGCACCCCGCGCCTTGAACGAGCCCGTGCGCTGCAGGTTTTCGCATTTGAAGAACAGGCTGGCACCGGTAAGTCGATTCAGCTGTGTACTGATCATGACCGGTGTGCGATGAGTGTAAGGCGCAATCCGCAGCCGCGCGGCGTGCGCATCGTTCCAATCCGGCAAAGCTGTCCCGGTCATCTTTCCTCTCAGGATCCAAGTGGCACGATCCGCCCGTCGCGGAGCGTGATCCGACGGTCCATCCGCGCCGCCAGCTCATGATTATGCGTTGCAATCAGCATGGCCAGCCCCGACTGGCGTACCAGCGCCTCCAGCGCAGCGAACACATGGCTGGCCGTTGCCGGGTCGAGATTTCCAGTCGGCTCGTCAGCTAGCAGTATGCGCGGCGCATTCGCGACCGCCCGCGCAATCGCAACGCGTTGCTGTTCCCCGCCCGACAGTTCGCTCGGTCGGTGGCTCGCCCGATTTCCGATCTTCAGGTATTCGAGCAGTTGGACGGCTCTTGCCGCCGCCTCTGCGCGATCCAGACCGGCAAGCATTTGCGGCAGCATCACATTCTCGAGGGCACTGAATTCCGGCAGCAGATGGTGAAACTGGTAAACAAAGCCGATTGAATTGCGGCGAATGGCAGTGCGATCGCGATCGTTGAGGCCGGCGCAACTCCGACCTTCAATGAATATGTCTCCGGAATCCGGATATTCGAGCAGGCCCGCAAGATGCAGCAAGGTTGACTTGCCGGCACCCGAAGGCGCCACCAACGCTACCATCTCCCCACGCTGGAGCGAAAATTCGGCCTGATCGAGAATCACCAGTTCGCCGCCCGCCTGCGGGTAGCTGCGGCCAAGCCCAACCAGTTCGAGGACGGCCTTATCTGCCATCATTCATATCTCAATGCTTCGACCGGATCGAGCCGCGACGCACGCCATGCCGGCACCAGGGTCGCGGCGAAGGAAAGCAGCACCGCCATCGCGACGACACTTATGACCTCCGCCGCGTCCATCTTGGCTGGCAGTTGGCTGAGAAAATAGAGTTCGGGATTGAACAGGGTCGTGCCCGACAACCAGGAGAAGAACTCGCGGATCGACTCGACGTTGAGACATACGACAATCCCGAGGAACACGCCGGCGAGAGTCCCCACTATGCCGATCGCCGCGCCGGTCATGAAGAAGATGCGCATCACTGCGCTGCTGGTAGCGCCCACAGTTCGCAGAATGGCAATGTCATGGCCCTTGTCCTTCACCAGCATTACCAGTCCGGAAACGATGTTCAGCGCTGCCACCAGGACGATCAGCGTCAGGATCATGAACATGACGTTGCGCTCAACCTGCAAGGCAGAAAAGAAGGTCTGGTTGCGTTGCCGCCAGTCAAGCATGAAGAGCTCGCGGCCCGCTGCCTCCGTCAGATCAAGCCGCAAGCCGTCGATCCGGTCGGGATCTTCGACAAAGATCTCGATCGTTTGGACATTATCCTCGGAATTGAAGTAGAGCTGTGCCTCCTCCAGCGGCATGTAGACAATCGATGCATCATACTCCGACATTCCGACCTCGAAGATCGCAATCACCGGATAGGCCTTGACTCGCGGAGTGGTTCCGAAAGGCGTGATGTCGCCGTCGGGCGAGATCAAGGTAATCAGATCATCGATGCCGAGACCCAGATTCTGCGCCAAACGAGAGCCGATTGCGACCCCTTGCGACGCTTCGAAATCGGCGATCGAACCGGCGCGGATATTCCTTGCTACCAATTCCATGCGGGCAAGGTCGCTGCCGCGAATGCCGCGGACCAAGGTTCCAGTGCCGGCCCCAACGGTCCCCGAGGCCAGGGTCTGACCCTCCACGAGGGGGATTGCCGTAAGGACCCCACCAACCTGCTCAAACCGTTGCGCCAGGTCTTCATAGTCGTTGAGATTTCGATCCATGGCCTGAACGACCACGTGGCCATTCACACCAAGGATTCGGGTCAGCAATTCTGTGCGGAAGCCGTTCATCACCGCCATGACGATGATCAGCGTGGCAACTCCAAGCATGATTCCGAGGAAGGAGATCGATGCAATCACCGAAATGACGGCCTCCTTGCGCCGGGAACGCAGATACCGCCAGGCAATCATGCGCTCGACCCTGCCGAATGGCATGGCGGTCCGGTTCGAGGCTCCCTCAACCCTCATTTCTGTCCGCTGATCCGTTCGATCGCAGCCTCCGGTGTGAGATTGAGCCTTTCTCCGCTACGCCGGTACTTGAGTTCGACTTGCCCAGCCGCAACGCCGCGCGGACCGACGATCACCTGCCACGGAATGCCGATCAGATCCGCGCTCGCAAATTTCGCCCCGGGACGCTGATCGCTGTCGTCAACCAGCACGTCGAATCCCGCGCGTTTCATTGCCGCCTCGATTTCTCCGGTCATGGCATCGCAGGCAGAATCTCCCGGTTTCATGTGAATGATGATGGCATCGAACGGCGCCACCGGCTCCGGCCAGATGATGCCGGCCTCATCATGCGAGGCCTCGATAATGGCAGCGACAAGGCGCGAAGGGCCAATTCCGTACGATCCCATTGAGACCGCATGTTCGCGCCCGTCCGGTCCGGTAACGGTCGCACCCATGGGTTTCGAATATTTCGTGCCGAAATGGAAGATATGCCCCACTTCAATGCCGCGCGCCGCGACACGGTCTGCTTCCGGGATCGTCGCCCAGACCGCCTCATCATGCATTTCTTCCGTGGCCGCATAGGGGCCGGTCCATTTCTCTACCAGCGCGGCCATCGTGGCAGAATCGGTAAAGTCCGTGTCTTCTCCCGGGATATCGAATCCGAGATAGTCCCGATGGCAATAGACGGCCGATTCGCCCGTGTCGGCAAGAATAATGAATTCATGGCTGAGATTGCCCCCGATTGGTCCGGTATCGGCCCGCATCGGGATCGCCTGCATGCCCATGCGCTCGAATGTGCGCAGATAGGAAACGAACATCCGATTATAGGCGGCCTTGGCGCCTTCATGGTCCAGATCGAAGGAATAGGCATCCTTCATCAGAAACTCGCGTGAGCGCATGACGCCGAAGCGCGGGCGAACCTCGTCGCGATATTTCCATTGGATATGATAGAGATTGAGCGGAAGATCCTTGTAGGACCGGACATGGGAACGGAAAATGTCCGTTACCATCTCTTCATTGGTCGGTCCGTAGAGCATGTCGCGCTCGTGCCGATCAATGATCCGCAACATTTCCTTTCCGTAGTCATCATAGCGCCCGCTTTCTCGCCATAAATCAGCGGACTGTATGGTCGGCATCAGGATCTCGATGGCTCCGGCACGGTCCTGTTCCTCCCGGATGATGCGATTGACCTTCTGCAGAACCCGCATCCCCAGCGGCAGCCAGGAAAAGCTGCCGGCGCCCTGCTGATGGATCATGCCGGCGCGCAGCATCAGGCGATGCGAGACGATTTCGGCCTCGCGCGGATTCTCTTTCATGATAGGCAGGAAATAACGCGACAATCGCATGAATCGACCCCTGGTGACATGCCCTGCAAACGGATTCGTCGGCAACTGACCGCGGCTTCATAGCCATTTCAAGGCGGATTGCCAATCATTCCCGAATTCGTCAGGCGCGGTGGGTCGCCGACCAATGCACCGCCCGCAGCCGGATTGAACTTTTCTGGTGACAACTCCCCTTCAATGGGTTAGACAATTCTCAATAAAACAAGCAACGGTGGCAAACCGGAACATACGCGGTCTATAGTCTTGGGAGGATGTGATCCAGGCGCGGCACTACGCAGCCGCCGGTACCGGCACGGATCAGGCGCGTGATTTGCAAGGCTAAGGCCTTGCTTTTTTTTGTCCTTTACTTGCGGAACTTCAGGGCTGCGGGATAATCTTCGGCAAATCGTCGAAGGAGAGCTGGAAGTAGACGATCAAGGCATATCCTCCGACATACAGGAGTGTCGTCACCAATGTCGTCCACAGGACTGCACGCATAACGTGTGGCCCGAAAGGCGCACTGCGGACCGTTCCCAGCGTCACCTCCTCGACCTCGTCCTGCGTCCTGAGCCTGAAGGGCATAACCGCGAACAGGACGGTCCACCAGAGCAGGAAATAGGTTGCAGCGACAGTCAGCCATGCCATTGTTTCAGGCCTCTTCCAGTTCCACGAGCGTGCCGCAGAAATCCTTCGGGTGCAAGAAGAGCACGGGCTTGCCGTGCGCGCCGGTCCTGGCCTTGCCGTCACCCAGGATGCGGGCTCCAGTTGCCTGCAGGCGCGCAGCGGCAGCCGCCAGGTCCGCAACCTCATAACAGACATGATGGATGCCGCCGGATGGATTGCGGTCCAGAAAGGTGGTGATGGGAGAATTCGCACCGAGCGGCTCCATCAATTCCACCTTGCTGTTACCGAGATCGACAAAGACGATCCTCACCCCATGTTCCGGCAGATCCTGGGGCTGGCTGACCTTGGCGCCAAGTCCGTCGCGATAGGTTGCAATGGCCTGGACCAGATCGGGGACGGCAATTGCGACGTGATTGAGCTTTCCCAACATCCGTTCTTCCTTCAGCGCGTGACGAAAACAGTGACTACCGGCTTCCTGCCCCATGCCTCGTTTGCAGTAGAACGCACGGCGCGCCGCGCAGATTCAGCCACGAGGTCCAGGTCCTTGCGGCGCACGCGCGGCAGGCTTTCGATTGCGCCAATGGCAGCATCCAGCAGGACTTCCTCCAGATCGTCGCCATTCTGGTCGAGTCTCGGCAGGCCAATTGATACAAGATCCGGATCCCCTGCAAGTTCATAACGCTCATCGAGCACGATATTTACAGCGACGTGGCCGACATGGGCGAGCTTGCGGCGGTCCCCAAGGCCCATTTCCTCGAAACTGCCGAGGAGCCGGCCATCCTTGTACAAACGGCCGACCGGCACATGCTGTACAATCTCCGGACTTCCCGGGGCCAGACGCAGCATTTCGCCGTTGCGAATCTGCACGATCTCAGGAATTCCGGCCTCGACACCCAGCTCGCCCTGCGCCATCAGATGCGCCGCTTCACCGTGTACCGGGACGAGGATCCGCGGTCGGGTCCACGCATACATCTCCTTCAGTTCGGCCCGGCGTGGATGGCCGGACACATGTACCAGCGCATCGCCATCTTCGATGATGCGCACACCCCGGTCGACCAGGCGGTTCTTGATGTCCAGAATGGCTTTCTCATTCCCCGGAATGACCCGTGACGAGAAAATGACCGTATCATCGGCGACAAGGGAAATGTGCCGCATCTCGCCGCTTGCAATCTTGGCGAGCGCCGCTCGGGACTCTCCCTGGCTGCCTGTGCACAGGATGACGATCTCGCGACGGGCAATCCGGGCGAAATCCTCCTCCTGCAGGAAATCATCGCTTGAATCGAGGTAGCCAAGCTCGACCGCGACATCGATGACGCGCTTCATGGAGCGACCGAGGACGAGCACCCGGCGTCCGGCCTTCCTCGCCGCATCGACGATCGAGCGGATCCGGCCAACATTGGAGGAAAAGGTCGTCACCGCCACGCGACCCGGCGCGGCTTCGATCAGCTGGGCAAGGCTGGCCCCGACCTCCAGTTCAGACGGGGAGGTGCCTTCGCGCAGGGCATTGGTTGAATCGCAGACCAGGGCGAGGACACCCTCATCCCCCACCGCACGGAAGCCTGCCTCATCCGTGGGATCTCCCAGAGAGGGAGCAGGATCGATCTTCCAGTCACCTGTATGAACAACTGTTCCCGCGGGTGTGCCGATGGCCAATGCAACCGGCTCGGGGATCGAATGCGTTACGGAAATGGTCCTGATGGAGAAGGGCCCGATCTCGAACCGGTCTCCGGGCCGATAGACGTTCAAGGGCATTTGCGGCCCGCCATCCTCGGAGCGGCGCTTGACGTCCAGCAACGCTTCCGCGAATGGCGTAACCCAGACTGGTACGCGCAGACGCGACCAGAGAAGATTCAGCGCCCCGTAATGATCCTCGTGGGCATGGGTAATGACAATGCCCAGAAGCTCCTTGGCATGTTCCTCGACGAAGCGCGTATCCGCAGTAATGACATCGACCGATGGCATTTCGGGACCCGGGAAGGTGACGCCGCAATCGATCATGATCCAGCGCCGCGCGGTCCCGGAACCATAGCCATAGAGGGCAAGATTCATGCCGATCTCGCCGACCCCGCCGAGCGGCAAAAAAAC
The DNA here is from genome assembly GCA_964383325.1 of uncultured Rhizobiaceae bacterium. Classification (GTDB taxonomy): domain Bacteria; phylum Pseudomonadota; class Alphaproteobacteria; order Rhizobiales; family Rhizobiaceae; genus CAYLGY01. The sequence goes on along the minus strand of CAYLGY010000035.1, from coordinate 5,851 downwards.
AAGCTCCTGGTCACGTTGTGGCCGTTTCATCAATCACAAGTCCTATTGAAAGAAGAGGTCGCCAGCAGAAATCCGCCGCAGTTCGCCGCCGGCAAGTCGTAAGGAGAGATGGCCTTCCTCGTCAATATTCTCGAAGATTCCTTTAATCCTGCCATCCGGCAAGTCTAGCTGTACCTTCTCTCCGATGCCATGGGCACATCGCAGCCAGGCAGCGCGAATCGAATCGAAGCCGGCGCCTGATTTCCATTCCGCGAGCGTGGTTGCCATGGCTTGCGCGAGCAGAGTGAACAGTTCTTCGGGCGAAGTCTCGACACCGAAAGTGGAAAGATCCGTTGTCGGATAGACGGTTTCGAGCGGATGATGCGCGCAATTCACGCCCCATCCGATCACGACAGCTCGCCGTCCCCCTTTAAGGGAGACGCTTTCCAGCAGAATCCCTGAGATCTTGGCTCCATCAACCAGAATGTCGTTTGGCCATTTGATCGACAGCTTGGCCGGTACGCCAGGCGTGCAGGCCCTCAAGGCGCGATGGGCGGCAAGTGCAGAGACGAACGGGAGATTGCCGAGCGCTCCCGCGGGCGCAGGATCTATCAGGAGCAGCGAAGCGTGGAGATTGCCCGCTTCCGAAAACCAGCTACGCCCACGCCGGCCCCTGCCCGCATGTTGACGTTCTGCCGTAATCCACAAGCCGCCCGGCTCGCCGGCGACCGCGAGCCGCAATGCTTCTGCATTTGTGGAATCCGTCTCCGCCAAGGCAAGATGGCGCCAGTATGGCAATTCGGCGATGGTTTGGCCATGCATCCCTGCGCCGATCAGAACCGGAAAGATGCGGCGGCAAGTTCTGCCATGCGAACGACCGGACCGCCAATCAACACGTAGAAAAGAATGAAAGCACCGGACATGCCGAGCACGAAGCGCAATTCGGCGACTGGCGCCAGGAATTTGCCCGCCGGAGGATCAAACCACATGATCTTGATGATGCGCAGATAGTAATAAGCACCGACCACGGAAGCCAGAACGCCGATCACGGCAAGCGGGAACAGACCGGCATTGACCGCAGCGAAGAAGACGTACCATTTGGCGAAGAAGCCGGCCAAGGGCGGAATCCCTGCCAGCGAGAACATCAGGACCGTCAATATTCCGGCCATTACCGGGTTGGTCGACGCTGCGCCTGCAAGGTCATCAATCCGCTCGACATGTCCCTCTTCGCGGCGCATCGCCAGAATGAAGGCAAAGGTACCCAGCGTCATCACGAGATAGATCAGCATGTAGACAATGACGCCTCGCACACCCTCGGAGGTATTGGCTGCCAGCCCGACCATTGCATAGCCCATATGGCCGATCGAGGAATAGGCCATCAGCCGCTTGATGTTGCGCTGACCAATCGCGGCAAAGGCGCCGAGTACCATCGAGGCAATTGCAAGGAAGGTAACGATCTGCTGCCAGTCCACTGCCGCGGGCTCGAAGGTTCCCACAGTCACGCGCACCAGCAGGGCCATTGCTGCCATTTTCGGCGCGGCCGCGAAGAACGCAGTCACCGGGGTCGGCGCGCCCTCGTAGACGTCCGGCGTCCACATATGGAAGGGGACAGCCGATATCTTGAATGCCAGCCCCGCAAGCACGAATACCAGGCCGAACAGGAATCCAAGCTGCCGTTCTTCGGCAATTGCAGCCGCGATGGCATCAAAGCCCGTTTGCCCCGTATAGCCGTAGACCAGCGAAATGCCGTACAGCATCATGCCGGAGGACAAGGCGCCGAGGACGAAATACTTCAGTCCGGCCTCCGTTGCGCGGCTGTTGTCACGCTTGATCGAAGCAATGACATAGAGCGCAAAGGATTGCAGCTCGAGGCCAAGATAAAGGGCGATCATGTCATTGGCGGATGCCATCAGCAGCATGCCAAGTGTCGCCAGCACGATCAGCACCGCATACTCGAACCGATCCAGCTGGTCGGTGCGGGCATAGCCAATCGACATCAGCATCGCAAGCGTCGCGCCGACCAGGGTCAGAAGCTTCATGATCCGGGCGAAGGGATCGTGAATCAGCGAGTTCCCGAAGGAACTGCCCTCACCCGGCTGCAGCAATATCCAGGCCCCCGCTGCCACCAGCAGCAGCACAGACAGGAAATTCACCGTGGCAGGAGCGCGCTTGCCGGAGAACACCCCGATCATCAGAAGCGCCATGGCGCCGACGGCAAGGATCAGTTCCGGCGTGACCAGAACAAGGCTTTGGCTGAATTCGGCGGTCATGGCTGAGCCTGTATCGGAAGTTCGGTTGCTGCGACGCTCTCGCCTGCGAGTTCGATCGCCGCATTGACGTGAATGACGAGCGCTTCGACCGAAGTGGCCGTGACATCAAGGATTGGCGAGGGATAGACACCAAAGAAAATCACAAGCGCAACAAGCGGATAGATGATAATTTTCTCTCGCCGGTTGAGATCAAGCAAGTCGCGCAGGCTCTCCTTCTCCAGCTTGCCGAAAATCACCCGGCGATACAGCCAGAGTGCATAGGCCGCAGAAAGGATCACGCCTGTGGTCGCAAACAGCGCCACCCAGGTGTTGACCTGGAACGCGCCCATCAAGGTGAGGAACTCGCCCACGAAACCTGACGTTCCCGGGAGGCCGACATTGGCCATGGTGAAGACCATCAGAACCACCGCATATTTGGGCATGTTTGCAACCAGTCCTCCATAGGCAGCAATCTCGCGCGTGTGGAGCCGGTCATAGATGACTCCGACGCACAGGAAAAGTGCACCCGAGACCAGACCATGCGACAGCATCTGAAAGATTCCACCCTGCACGCCCTGGGTGTTCAGCGCGAAAATTCCCATGGTGACAAAGCCCATATGCGCCACGGACGAATAGGCGATAAGCTTCTTCATGTCCTCCTGCACGAGGGCAACCAGGGAAGTATAGATGATCGCGACAACGGAAAGCGTGAACACGAGCGGCGCAAAATCGGCGGAGGCGAGCGGAAACATGGGAAGCGAGAACCGGACGAAGCCATAGCCTCCCATTTTCAGAAGGATAGCAGCCAGCACGACAGAACCCGCAGTCGGCGCCTCAACATGTGCGTCGGGGAGCCATGTATGAACCGGCCACATCGGCATTTTCACCGCAAAGGACGCGAAGAAAGCCAGCCACAGCCAGGTCTGCATTGCTGCCGGGAACGGGTGGGCGAGCAGCCGCGTGATATCCGTCGTCTGAGCGTCATAATACATCGCCATCATGGCGATCAGCATCAGCACCGAACCCAACAGCGTATAGAGAAAGAACTTGAAGCTGGCATAGACTCGTCGCTGCCCTCCCCACACCCCGATGATGATGAACATCGGAATGAGGACGCCTTCGAAGAAGACATAGAACAGCACAACGTCAAGCGCACAGAACACGCCAATCATCATCGTTTCCAGGATGAGGAAGGCGAGCATGTATTCCTTGACGCGCGATTGCACCGACTCCCACGAAGCCAGGATGCAGAACGGCATCAGGAAGGTCGTCAGGATGACGAACAGCATCGAGATGCCGTCTACCCCCATATGGTAGGAAATCCCGGAATCCAGCCATTCGACCTTCTCGACCATCTGGAAACCGCGATGGGCATTCTCGAATCCGAACCAGATCAGCAAAGAGAGCACGAAGGTGAAGACCGTTGTCAGCAGCGCAACGTTGCGAATGTTGCGGCGGGCATTCTCTCCTTCATCCCGGATGAAGAGGATCAGCATCGCCCCGACAAGCGGCAGAAAGGTAACGGTGGAAAGAATCGGCCAGTCGATCATCAGAACGCGCTCCCGAGCATCATCCAGGTAACCAGCGCCGCAATGCCGATCAGCATGGCGAAAGCATAATGATAGAGATATCCCGACTGCATGCGCACGAAGCGACCCGTTACGTCAAGGACCCGCGCCGAGATCCCGTCCGGTCCAAGGCCGTCGATGACCCGGCCGTCCCCCTGCTTCCAGAGCAGCCGTCCGAGCCAGAGCGCGGGACGAACGAAGAGGAAATCGTAGATCTCGTCGAAATACCATTTGTTGAGAAGGAACAGATAGAGGCCGCGATGCTGCCTTGCCAGCTCCTTCGGGGTCTCCGGCGAACGGATGTAGAAATGCCAGGCGAACGCAAATCCGACAAGCATCGCAATGAAGGGGCTTACCTTCACCCAGAACGGGACGTGATGGAAATCCTCGAGAATCGTGTTCTCGGGCAGCGTGAATAGTGCGCCCTGCCAGAAACCCTCATAACCGCCACCGAAGAACAGGCTCTGAAAGAGCACCCCGGCAAGAATTGCCCCGGCGGCAAGAATATAGAGCGGCACCAGCATGACTGGTGGCGATTCATGCACATGATGCATGACTTCGGCGCTTGCCCGCGGCGCGCCATGGAAAGTCATGAAAATCAGGCGCCAAGAATAGAAGCTGGTAAACAATGCCGCAATCACGAGGAGCGGAAAGGCGTACCCCGCCGCAGAATTGGATGCGACAAAGGCGGATTCGATGATGAAATCCTTGGAGAAGAACCCGGCAGTTCCCAACAATGTCCCCGGAATGCCGAGCCCGGTCAGGGCCACCGTACCAATGATCATCATCCAATAGGTAATCGGAATATGCTTGCGCAGTCCGCCCATGCGCCGCATGTCCTGCTCGTCAGACATCGCATGAATCACCGAGCCAGAACCGAGAAAGAGCAGCGCCTTGAAGAAAGCATGGGTAAACAGGTGGAAGACTGCAGCGCCATAAGCGCCAACCCCGAGGGCAACAAACATGTAGCCGAGCTGCGAACAGGTCGAATAGG
>CAYLGY010000035.1:0-1051 GCA_964383325.1 uncultured Rhizobiaceae bacterium | reverse complement strand
AGGCGATCACGCGCTTGATGTCGTTCTGCACCAGGCCGACCGTGGCGGCAAAGAAGGCCGTGGTCGCTCCGATATAGATCACGACCGAGAGTGCCGTCTCCGAAAGCTCGAACAGCGGCGACAGTCGCGCCACCATGAACACGCCTGCTGTGACCATGGTCGCCGCATGAATGAGCGCGGAAACCGGCGTCGGTCCCTCCATCGCGTCGGGAAGCCAGGTATGCAACAGAAATTGCGCCGACTTGCCCATCGCGCCCATGAACAGCAGCAGGCAGACGATCGCCAATGCACCGGCACGATCAAGCTCGTACCCGAGGAATTCCAGCAGGACCTCGCCCTCGACCACGACCTGTCCTTCGCTCGGCAGATAGTCGGCCGCATTGGCGAAGATGGTGTTGAAACTGACCGATCCAAACAGAGCGAAGACACCGAATATCCCCAGCAGAAAACCGAAATCCCCGACCCTGTTGACGATAAAGGCCTTCATCGCCGCGGCATTGGCGGATGGTTTCTGATACCAGAAGCCAATCAGGAGATAAGAGGCCAGACCGACGCCTTCCCAGCCAAAAAACATCTGGACGAGGTTGTCGGATGTCACCAGCATCAGCATCGCAAAAGTGAACAGGGACAGATAGGCAAAGAAACGCGGCCTGTGCGGATCGTGATGCATGTAACCAATGGAATAGACATGCACGAGCGCGGACACGGTGTTGACGACTACCAGCATCACCACGGTCAGCGTATCGATGCGCAGCGCCCATGGCGCCTCCAGCGCGCCCGATTCCAGGAACCGCAGGAGTGGAATGGACAGAGCCTCAGGCGAATTTCCAACGCCGACCGCCAGAAATGCCACCCATGACAGGATTGCAGCCACGATCAGCAACCCCGAAGAGACATATTCGCAAGCCTTCACGCCAATCGAGCGGCTGCCGAAGCCTGCGATCAATGCCCCGATGAGCGGCAGAAATACAATCGCTTGGTACATTGCCTGGCCCTAGCCCTTCATCAGATTGACGTCTTCGACCGCGATGGTGCCGCGGTTGCGGAAGAA
>CAYLGY010000034.1:20981-27651 GCA_964383325.1 uncultured Rhizobiaceae bacterium | reverse complement strand
TCACGCAGAACAAACAAAGTACTTTTCTTGCCGACGGCGATTGTCTATTCTCCTTGAACCGCCAATCGGCAGACCGCGCTGTCGAGGGACAACCTGCTCAGGCTCCACATCTAGCTGCGGAGGCGCCGACAGAGTTCGTCCAATTGTTCCAATGACTTATACGCTATCCGGACCTCGCCGCCGCCTTTGGCGCGATGAGATATGGTTGCGGTCATGCCAATCTGATCGGAAAGTAGTCGTTCCAGCGCCCGCGTATCGGCATCCTTCTCCGGTTTCGATGCCTGTTGCGGCTCATCAGCCTGCTGCGCGAGAGCTTCGGCCTGGCGAACGGACAATCCTCCGGTGACGATCTTCCTCGCCAGCGCTTCGGGATTCTCGGCCGTGACCAGTGCCCGGGCATGACCGGCTGAAAGCAGACCCTCGGTCAGCATTTGCTGCACTGTTTCCGGCAGTCGTAGCAGGCGCAGTATATTCGCGACATGGCTTCGGCTCTTGCCAATCACCTTGGAAAGATCCTGTTGCGTATAGCCATATCCCTCCATCAGGCTCCGATAGCCGCGTGCCTCTTCGAGCGCGTTCAGATCGGAACGCTGCACGTTCTCGACGATGGCGATTTCCAGAGCCGTGCGGTCATCGACCTCGCGCACGATGGCCGGGATCTGTTGCAGCCCGGCATGCATCGCCGCGCGCCAGCGCCGCTCGCCTGCGATGATCTCATAATTGCCTGCATGCTGTGACGGCCGCACGACAACCGGCTGCACCAGACCGTGTTCACGAATGGACTCTGCCAGTTCAGCGATTTCATCTTCGGCGAAATGGGTGCGCGGATTGGCGGGATTCGGCAGGATGGCGCTAACAGGCAGCCAGCCATCATGGATCGGCTCGGCGCGTGTCTCGGGCTCGGGCAGATCCAGCTCTCCGATGAGCGCGGCGAGGCCGCGGCCGAGGCGCTTCCTGTTCACATCTTCATTCATCTGCTGATTGTCCCTTCCTTTGTCAGGCCGCATGCAGCCGCCTTTCGCGGCGTATGACCTCCGACGCCAATTGCAGATAGGCCTGACTGCCAGCGCAATGCAGGTCGTACAGAATGGCCGGCTTGCCATGGGACGGTGCCTCGGAGACTCGAACGTTGCGTGGGATCATGGTCTGGTAGACCTTCTCTCCCATGTGATTGCGAACGTCGGCGGCAACCTGGTGGGCAAGATTGTTGCGCCCATCATACATGGTCAGCACGATTCCCTGGATTTCCAGATTGCGGTTCAGCGTCCGGCGCACATGCTCCACGGTATGCAGAAGCTGGCTCAGGCCTTCAAGTGCAAAGAACTCGCATTGCATCGGCACCAGCACCGAATTGGCGGCAGCCATTGCGTTGATCGTCAACAAGTTCAGGGATGGCGGGCAATCCATGAGGATATAGCTGAATTCTGCATCGCCCGGCTGCCGGAGCGCGTTCCGCAGGCGCAGCGCACGATCGCCATGTCGCGAGATTTCCAGCTCGACCCCGAGAAGATCCATGGTGGAGGGCACGATGGAAAGCCCCGGAACTGCAGTCTCCATGGCCGCTTCCGCCAGGCTCGCTTCGCCCAGAAACAGCTCATAGGTGGAGATGGTGCGGTCAGCCCGCTCGATCCCAAGCCCGGTACTGGCATTCCCCTGCGGATCCAGATCGAGGATGAGGACGTTTTCGCCAATTGCCGCGAGTGCCGTCGCCAGGTTGATCGCCGTCGTGGTTTTCCCGACTCCGCCCTTCTGATTTGCGATACAGATTACGCGTGCATGCATGTCGCTTCACCCTGACTGTCGCCCCACTGGATTTCGAACAGGATCACGCATCTCCAGGATCACGGCAGTCGAATCAGTTCTGCTTTCATGTTCTACCAGAGTGAAGGACCATTCGTCACGACAATGTTCAAGCTCAGACCGGTAATCCCGACCTTTCTGAAACAGTCCGATCGCGCCGGTGGTCAGCCATGGTTCCGCCATGACCAGCAATTCTGGCAGAGCCGCCACGGCGCGCGCGGTAACAATGTCAATGTTCGCAAGCTTTCCGTGCAATTGCTCGATGCGGCAAGCATGAACGGTGGCAGGCAGGCGCAGTTCTGTTGTGACAGACAACAGGAACGACGCTTTCTTGCGATTGCTTTCCACCAGATGGACGTGGCCGGCCTGATGTTCCGCCAGCATGATGGCGACCACGATGCCCGGCAAGCCGCCGCCCGATCCGATGTCCAGCCATTGCGCGTGGGCCGGAGCGAGCGGCGCGATCTGAGCGCAATCGGCAATATGCCGATCCCAGAGCGAGGTCAGATCCGCAGGCGAAACCAGATTGATGCGTTGATTCCAATCCGTCAGACGTTCGGCATATTTGGTAAGCCGTTCCTGCGTTTCACGTGAAACACCGTGCTTGGGCATGGCCAGCTACACTTTAGTCTTCTGCATTCGCATGTCGCTTCTGCCGTTCTTCCTGGCGTAAATGCGCGAGTACGATCCCCACTGCCGCCGGCGTTACACCCTCGATTCGCTGCAGCTGAGCGATCGTGCGAGGATGCACGGCGGCAATACGCTGTTGAACTTCATGAGACAGGCCCGGAAGGCCGTCAAGCGTGATATCCTCAGGAATCAGCCGGGACTCTTCCTGCCGGACGATGTCAATTTCCAGTCGCTGACGATCCAGATACACCGAATAACGCGCTTCGGTCTGAAGATCGGCGCGGGCCCGGTGGCCGAACTTCTGGAACTCCGGCCAAATTCGGTCAATTCTCTCAAAATTGATGTCGGGATAGCCGAGAAGATCAAAAGCTGAGCGCCGCACACCATCCTGCCGCAGATTGAGGCCATGCTGCCGCGCCTGGTGGGAGGACAGATCAAGCTCACAGGCCAGACCCAGAATGGACTGGAACTCCTGATGGTCCAGTTCAAATCGTTGTTGCCGTTCCATCCCGACCAGACCCGCCTCGATTCCCAACGGCGTCAAGCGCCGGTCGGCATTATCCGCCCGTAGGGAAAGACGGTATTCGGTACGCGAAGTGAACATGCGATATGGCTCACTGACGCCTTTGGTAATGAGATCGTCGATCATTACGCCGATATAGCCGTCGGCACGACCGAGCATAAACGGAGAAGAGCCTGCAGCATGGCGGGCCGCATTCGCACCGGCGACAATTCCCTGTCCAGCGGCCTCCTCATAGCCTGTCGTGCCATTGATCTGGCCGGCGAGGAACAGCCCGGAAATACGGTTGGTTTCCAGACTGGGCTTCAATTCGCGCGGATCGACATGGTCATACTCGATGGCATATCCGTACTGGAGGATATGGGCAGCCTGCAGGCCCGGAATGGAGGCGACAATGGCTTCCTGCACTTCAGCCGGAAGCGAAGTCGAGATGCCATTCGGGTAAACTACATTGGTGTCCAGTCCCTCCGGCTCAAGAAAGATCTGATGTCCATCGCGATCGCCGAAGCGTGATACCTTGTCCTCGATAGATGGACAATAGCGTGGCCCGCGCCCCGTAATCTGGCCGGAATACATCGCCGATCGATGCAGATTTTCACGAATGATTTCATGCGTCTCACTGACGGTACGCGTGATCGCGCATGCAACCTGCGGGGTCGTGATCTCGCAGGTAAGGAACGAGAAGGGCTGGGGCGGATCATCGCCCGTTTGCTGCTCGAGCACGTCCCAATCGATGCTCTCGCGGGCGAGGCGTGGCGGCGTGCCGGTCTTGAGCCGAGCCAGGTGAAACGCGTAGCGTTCGAGCGCTTGCGAAATCCCGGATGTCGCCTGCTCGCCCATTCTGCCCGCCGGATAGCTCCGATCCCCCATATGGATCATGCCGCGAAGAAAGGTGCCCGTTGTCAGCACGACAGCTCCGGTCGCGAGATAACGTCCATCGGCAAGGATCACGCCGGCAATCCTGTCATGCTCAATGCGCAGATCGCTCACCTCGCCTTCGATGATCTCCAGGCCGGGCTGCTCTGCCAGCAATGCCTGCATGGCTTTCTGATATAATGCGCGATCCGCCTGCGCGCGCGGTCCCTGCACTGCCGCCCCCTTGCGGCGGTTAAGCACCCGAAACTGAATGCCCGCAGCATCGGTCGCACGGCCGATCAATCCATCCAGCGCATCCACTTCGCGAATAAGTTGCCCCTTGCCGATCCCGCCCATTGCAGGATTGCAGGACATGACGCCGATCTTGCTTGCATCGAGGGTGACCAACGCCGTGCGCGCACCAGAACGCGCCGCCGCTGCCGCCGCCTCGCAGCCGGCATGTCCGCCGCCAATCACGATGACATCGTACAGCTTTACCATGACCTATCCAGTTTCACGTGGAACATCGTATGCCATCCTCGATGTTTCACGTGAATCATTTTCCAATGCAGAAACGCGAAAAAATCACGTCCAGCAGGTCTTCCACGTCGACCCGGCCGGTGATCCTGCCGATGCAATGCGCCGCATAGCGCAATTCCTCCGCGCGAATCTCCAGTTCCGTATCGGGAATGCAGGCTCTATGCAACGCCTCAGCGCATTCACGCAGCAAGGTGACGTGCCGTTCCCGGAAGGGGACGGAACCACCCAGGCTACCTGCCTGCTGCGCCCGCTCCTCAATTGCCTGCAACAAGCGATCAAGGCCTTCTCCAGTCGTCGTGGAGAGATACAGATCGAAATCCTGCCTGGTAACCTCCCGGTCCAGCAGATCGATCTTGTTGCCGACTCGCAAACGCACCGCCTCGGTGTCAGGCAGCTCCACGGGCACTGGATTGGTAATGTCCTGAACCAGCAGAATCATGTCGGCGCGCTCCGCGGCCTGCAGGGTCCGTGCAATCCCCAACTGCTCCGCACGCGCCTCCGCCTGGCGCAATCCGGCTGTATCTGCCAGCTTTACCAGCATTCCGCCAAGATCGAGATCGACCTCCAGCACATCGCGGGTCGTTCCCGGCTCATCGGTCACGATGGCGACATCTCGGCCGGCGAGAACATTCAACAGGCTAGACTTGCCGGCGTTTGGCGGGCCGACAATAGCGACGCGATAGCCGTCGCGGATAATCTGACCCTGCCGGAACCGACTGACATGGGACTCGATTTCCCCGGCCAGGCCCCGAAGTTCCTGCCAGACATCCTCTCCAAGCGCGTCCGGCGCATCTTCCTCATCGGAAAAATCCAGCACCGCCTCCAGCAACGCCATCGCCTCGACAATCCTGCCGCGCCACGCGGCATATTGTTCGCGTACCAGGCCCGACGCATTGGCGAGCGCCAATTGGCGCTGCCGCTCCGTCTCCGCGACGATCAGATCCGATAGCGCCTCTGCCTCGGTCAGATCGAGCTTGCCGTTTCTGAATGCGCGCAGGGTGAATTCCCCGGCCTCGGCAAGGCGCAGGCCATCCAGCGAACCGAGAACTTCCATGACCCTGGCAATGATCGCCCGACTGCCATGCAGATGCAACTCAACGGAATCCTCACCCGTAAAGCTGTGCGGCCCCGGAAAGAAGGCAACCAGACCATGATCGATCGGCTCACCGCCGCTGCCGCCAATCTTGGCCAGACGCAGTTTGCGCGCCGGCGGCACCTCGGCGGTCAGCATCCGCAGCACATCGCGGCTGCGGATGCCGCTGATCCGGATGACCGCGATACCGGCCGGCACTGCGCCACTCGACAGCGCAAATATGGTTTCAGCGCCAAAGCGTGACATGAGGGCTCTCGGCTCCGGTCCCGTCCGTATTCTTGCGACTACCCGGGTATTCGGACGGTCCCGGCGCCTTGCATCAAGTATTCATCGAATCGAAGAAGTCGGCATTGCTCTTGGTCTGCTTGAGCTTGTCGATCAGGAACTCGATCGCATCCGTTGTTCCCATGGGTGCAAGGATGCGGCGCAGCACGAAGATCTTCTGCAGATCCTGACGCGGGACCAGCAGATCTTCCTTTCTCGTCCCCGATTTGAGGATATCGATGGCAGGGAAGATGCGCTTGTCCGCAACCTTCCGGTCGAGGACGATCTCGGAATTGCCCGTTCCCTTGAACTCTTCGAAAATGACTTCATCCATGCGGCTGCCCGTATCGATCAGCGCCGTCGCAATGATGGTCAGCGAACCGCCTTCCTCGATATTCCGCGCCGCGCCGAAGAAGCGCTTCGGACGTTGAAGCGCGTTGGCATCCACACCACCGGTCAGAACCTTGCCCGAAGAAGGCACGACCGTATTGTAGGCGCGGCCAAGCCGGGTAATCGAATCGAGGAGAATGACCACGTCACGGCCATGCTCGACCAGACGCTTGGCCTTCTCGATGACCATTTCGGCAACCTGGACATGCCGGCTCGCCGGTTCGTCGAAGGTCGACGAAACCACCTCGCCCTTCACGGAGCGCTGCATGTCCGTCACTTCTTCCGGACGCTCGTCGATCAGCAGCACGATGAGATAGCATTCCGGATGGTTGGTAGTAATCGCATGGGCGATATTCTGCAGCAGCACGGTCTTGCCCGTGCGCGGCGGCGCGACGATCAGGCCCCGCTGGCCCTTGCCGAGCGGTGCGACGAGATCGATGACCCGCGCGGAAAGATCCTTGGAAGTCGGCACATCGACTTCCATCCGCAAACGCTCATTGGGATAGAGCGGCGTCAGATTATCGAAGTGAATCTTGTGCCGGATCTTCTCCGGATCCTCGAAATTGATCGTGTTGACC
>CAYLGY010000034.1:0-20971 GCA_964383325.1 uncultured Rhizobiaceae bacterium | reverse complement strand
AAAATATCGCTCGCCCTCCTTCGGACTGCGGATCGGGCCTTCAACCGTATCGCCAGTCTTCAGCGAGAACCTGCGGATCTGCGAAGGCGAGATGTAGATGTCGTCGGGACCGGCAAGATAGTTGGCATTGGCCGAGCGAAGAAAGCCGAAGCCATCCTGCAGAATTTCGACAACGCCTTCGCCGATGATCTCGGTATCCCGGTCAGCAAGCTTCTTCAGGATAGCGAACATGAGTTCTTGCTTTCGCAAGACGCTGGCATTCTCGACTTCCAGTGACTCGGCAAAGGCGATCAGGTCTGTGGGGCTCTTGCTCTTGAGCTCCTGGAGTTTCATTTCCTGCATAGGCGTGACTCTGAATGTATGGGTTGCGAGGGAGTTCGCGGCAGCGCTCGTCACGATGTAAGGAAAAGTCGGGCCGCCACAGCCCTCGGGAAGGACTCCCTACATACATCTCCTCAAGCCGCGTTTCAAGCGAAAGCGGTCAGAACGGCTTCAGAATGACCAGCAGAACGATCAGGACCATGAGCAGCGTGACGATCTCGTTCACGATGCGCCAGTAGCGCGCCGAATGCGCGTGCTGATCGGCCGCCAATTGCCGCACTGCGCGGGAGAACATGCCATGCAGGGCGGAAAGGGCAAGTACGAGCGCAAGCTTGGCATGCAGCCATCCCGCCGAGAACCCGTATCCGCGCCAGCCAAGCCACAATCCCAGCACCCAGCTTGCGGTCATTGCAGGATTGATGATCGCCCGCAGCAGCCGGCGTTCCATGACCTTCAGCATTTCCGAACGTTCATTTCCCGGCCCGGCCTCGGCGTGATAGACGAACAGACGCGGCAGATAGAGCATTCCGGCCATCCACGAAATGATTGCAATCACGTGGAAAGCCTTGATCCAGGCGTAATGGCCGACCGGATCCAGCCAGAAGAGCAGGCCGGCAAGCCCGACGAGAATCACCAGGCCGATGAACGTGCGCATGACGGGCGCGGATTTCAAGCTCCTCCCCCGCGCACGATTTCCAGCATGCGATGCACATGATCTATCGGGGTCTGGGGGACGATCCCGTGGCCAAGGTTGAAAATCAGCGGGCCATTGCCCAGCTGGGCCAGGATGCGCTCTACGCCCTCGGTCAGCGCCTTGCCGCCGGCAACCAGCCGCAACGGATCGAGATTGCCCTGGACGGCGCCCTGCTGTTGCAGACGCCGCGCAAATTCCAGCGGCACGGTCCAGTCAAGGCCCAGCGCCGTTACGCCAGTCGACTGCCGGTAGGATTCGTAGTGCAGGCCGGCGGCGCGCGGAAATCCGATGACCGGCACGTCCGGATGCGACGCACGCAACCTGCGCACCATGCGGGCCACCGGACGCACGGCAAAGCGCTCGAAGGATTGCTCATCGAGGATCCCGGCCCAGGAATCGAAGATCTGCACGACATTTGCGCCCGCCTCGACCTGTCGCGCCAGATAATCGGCCGACTGGTCCGCCAGCAGGTCGAGAAGCCGCCCGAATTCCTCCGGATGCGCATAGGCGAAGCTGCGCGCCGGCGCCTGGTCCGTGGTTCCATGACCGGCAATCATGTAGGTCGCGACGGTCCAGGGCGCGCCGCAGAAGCCGATCAGCGCTACCTCTTCCGGCAATTCCCTGCGCAAGCGCGCGACGGTCTCGATGACCGGTGCGAGATGGTCGTGGACCCGGCCCGTTTCCAGCCGGTCGATCTCCTCGACGCGAATCGGCTCCAGTACCGGCCCCTTGCCCTCGACAAAGGTCAGCGAACGGCCAAGCGCATGCGGCACGACCAGAATGTCGGAAAACAGGATGGCCGCGTCAAAGCCGAAACGGCGGATCGGCTGCAGCGTGACCTCAACGGCGAAATCGGGATTGTAGCAGAGATCGAGAAAGCTGCCGGCCTTTGCGCGCAGCTCCCGATATTCGGGCAGATATCTGCCTGCCTGTCGCATCATCCAGACAGGAGGCGTCGGGACGGCCTCTCCTGCCAGCACCTTCATCAGCTTGTTCATCGGGCTCCAGCCAGTGCAGGTTTGAATCCTAAATATAATCCAACGAATCTTGAGGATTCTGATTCTATGAGTCTGTGTGTAACGAGGATTAGCGCATATCCACAAATTCACAAAACACTTCACAGCCAGCCTGGAAGGATGCAAGCCCGGGACAGCATGTGGAGAATTCCGGGGATTAATGGAAAAACATTTGTGTTATCATATAATTACGAGATCACCACGCGAGCTCTCGTCCGGGAAATCATGGGGAGAAGACAGACTGTCCACGCAATCCGCCCGAGGGTACGAAACTTGTCCACAGAACGGCTTCTTGTGAACAACTCGCCGCACATTACACTCGCCTCGGCCGGATCGGGCGATTCCTGCCCGCTATCCACTTCCATCCACAGGGCAGGATCCCAACTGTGAGCAAACCGAAGAAATTCTTTCACCTGCACCTGATCTCCGATTCGACCGGCGAGACCCTGATCGCGGCGGGTCGCGCTGCGGCGGCGCAATATGCGGATGCGCGGGCGATCGAGCACATCTATCCGCTGATCCGCTCGGAAAAGCAGCTTGAGAAGGTGCTGGAGGGCATCGAGGCAGAGCCGGGCATCGTGCTCTACACGATCGTCGACGAACGGCTTGCATCCGCCCTTGACCGGCACTGCGCCGCGCTGGGCGTGCCGCATGTTTCGGTCCTGGAACCGGTCCTGAACGTGTTCCAGTCCTATCTCGGATCGCGCACCGGACGAAGGGTCGGGGCGCAGCATGTGCTCGACGCCGAATATTTCCGGCGGATCGATGCGCTGAACTTCACCATGGAACATGATGATGGCCAGGCGCTCGACGACATTGACGAGGCCGAGATCGTCCTGGTCGGCATTTCGCGGACCTCCAAGACCCCGACCAGCATCTATCTCGCCAATCGCGGCCTGAAGACGGCCAATGTGCCGATCGTCGTCGGCATGCCGCTGCCCGAGCCGCTGCTCAAGGCAAGCAAGCCGCTGATCGTCGGGCTGATCGCTTCGGTCGACCGCATTGCGCAGGTTCGTCAGAACCGGGTGCTCGGTTCCTCGCCGGGATATGATGGCGGCATCTATGTCGACCGGGCGCAGATCACGGAAGAGTTGCGCTATGGCCGGCAATTGTGCGAACGGCATGGATGGCCGGTCATCGACGTGACTCGCCGTTCGATCGAGGAGACGGCGGCTGCGGTGGTCGCGCTCCTCAGCCAGCCAGCCGGCATGGCGCATAGAAAGCGAGTATGACGATGACACGCATCATCCTGGCATCGGCGAGCCCGCATCGGCAGGCATTGCTTGCGGCTGCGGGAATCGCCTTCGAGGCCGTTGCGGCCGAGATCGAGGAAAGGGCGGTCGAGGAAGCGCTCGGCGGCGAGGCCGGCGGCGAGCTTCTTGCCACAGTGCTGGCACAGGCAAAGGCCGAGGATGTCTCGATGCGCCATCCCGACGCGCTGGTAATCGGCGCCGACCAGACCCTGACGCTGGACGGCCGGATATTTCACAAGCCGGCAAACATCGAGGAAGCCCGCCGCAACCTGCTGGCGCTGCGCGGCCGGCGACATCAGCTCCACAGCGCCGTTTGCCTCGCCCTGGCAGGCGAAATCGTCTGGGATCATCTGGTCAGCGTCGAAATGACCATGCGCAATTTCGACCCCGGCTTTGCCGGCCGCTATCTGGCCCGGATCGGCGACAAGGCCCTCGGCAGCGTCGGCGCCTACCAGATCGAAGGCGAGGGAATCCAGCTTTTCGAACAGATCGGCGGCGACCATTTCGCGATCATCGGCCTGCCGCTCCTGCCCCTGTTGGCGGAATTGCGCAGACGGGGCGCCATCGATGGCTGAAGCATGGCCACAGGCCTTCGTCTGCGGGCATCCCGTCGGGCATTCGCGCTCGCCGCTGATTCACGGTTACTGGCTGGACCGGTACGGTATCACGGGCAGTTATCGCGCCATCGATGTCTCTCCGGTCGAGTTTCCCGGCTTCATCCGGTCACTGGCGGAGCACGGATATGTCGGTGGCAACATCACCCTGCCGCACAAGGAAGCGGCGCTCGCCGCCCTTGATGAAGCAGATGAGGCGGCAGAAAGGATCGGCGCCGTCAACACGGTCTGGCTGGAGGGCGGCCGCCTTTTCGGCACCAATACGGACTGGCAGGGCTTTGCCGCCAGCATGGACGAGCAGGCGCCCGGCTGGGACCGGAAGGGGGTTGCCGTCATGCTGGGGGCGGGCGGCGCCGCGCGCGGCGTACTGCACGCCCTGTCGGAGCGGGGCATTGCCGAGATCCATGTCGTCAACCGGACGCAAGCACGGGCGGAAGCGCTCGTCATGCAGTATCCCGGCAGTTTCGCCGCAGGCTGGGATTGTCTTGGCGCATTGCTGCCGCGCGCGGAATTGCTGATCAACACCACGTCGCTGGGCATGCATGGCGCGGAAATGACCGCCATCGATCTTGCGCTTCTGCCCGGCGATGCGATCGTCGCCGATATCGTCTATGTGCCGCTGGAAACACCGCTTCTGCGGCAGGCCCGGCAGCTCGGGCTCTCCTGCGTGGACGGGCTCGGCATGCTGCTGCATCAGGCCGTGCCCGGCTTCGAGCGATGGTTCGGCGTCCGTCCCGCCGTGACCGCGGAATTGCGGCAGAGGATCCTCGCGGATCTGGAGCCACGCGGATGATCGTGCTGGGGTTGACCGGATCGATCGGAATGGGAAAGTCGACTACGGCGAACATGTTTCGCGATGCGGGCGTGCCGGTGCACGACGCCGATGCGACCGTGCATGAACTCTATGCGGGCAGGGCGGCGCCGCTGATCGAGGCGGCCTTTCCCGGGACGGTGGTGGATGGAAAGGTGGACCGGGCGCGGCTCTCGGCTGCCGTCCTCAACGATCCGGAAGCGCTGCGGCGGCTGGAATCCATCGTGCATCCGCTTGTGCGCGAGGCGGAACTGGCCTTCCTCGAGCGCCATCGCCGGTCGGATACGCCTCTCGTCGTCCTCGACATTCCGCTGCTGTTCGAATCGGGCGGGGAGTCACGGGTGGACCGGATCGTGGTCGTCACCGCCGATGCCGGAGAACAGCGGCGGCGCGTGCTGGCGCGGCCCGGCATGACCGCAGCGAAGTTCGAGGCGATCCTGGCGCGCCAGGTGCCGGATCGGGAGAAGCGGGCGCGCGCAGACTTCATCATCGATACAGGGCTGGGCATGGAAAGCGCCAGGGCCGCGGTGCGCGAGATCATTGCCGGACTGACCGGAAAGGAGTGCGGGACGGATGCGCGAGATCGTTCTTGATACCGAGACCACGGGCCTCAATCCCGGCATCGACCGGGTGATCGAGATCGGCGGGATCGAACTCGAGAACCGGTTTCCCACCGGACGGACCTTTCATGTCTACATCAACCCGCAGGGCGTGCCGATCCATCCTGATGCACAGGCCGTGCACGGGATCACGATGGAATCGCTGGCCGACAAGCCGGTCTTCGGCGAGATTGCCGAGGAATTCCTGAACTTCGTCGATGGCGCCATGCTGGTAGCGCACAATGCCGGCTTCGACATGAGCTTCCTGAATGCCGAGCTGGCGCGGCATTCGCTGGCGGTGATCGAGCCGGCCCGCGTCGTCGATACGTTGATGCTGGCGCGGCGCAAGCACCCTATGGGCCCCAATTCGCTCGATGCGCTCTGCCGACGCTATGGCATCGACAATTCGCACCGGAAGTTGCACGGAGCGTTGCTGGACGCCGAATTGCTGGCGGAAGTCTATATCGAACTGATTGGCGGCAAGCAGGCGGCCCTCATCCTCGAAACCGGGCCGATCCTGTCGCGCCCGATGGGTGGCGGGCTACAGAGCGAGGCCGGACTGGCTGCGACACGTCCGGAGCCCTTGCCGCCCCGCCTGACGGCCGCCGATTTGGAGGCGCATGCGGCGATGGTCGAAAGCCTCGGGGAGAACGCCCTGTGGCAACGCTATTCGCGGCGCCTGCTCCTTCGATAGGAGATCGTCTCAAAGCGCGTATGCAGCGCATCGAACAGCAGCAGCCTGCCGATAAGCGGCGTCCCGGCGCCGGTAATCAGCTTGATGACCTCGAGCGCCTGCAAACTGCCGAGAATGCCGGTCAGCACGCCGAGCACGCCAGCCTCGGCGCAGCTTGGCACGACGCCCGGCGGCGGCGGTTCCGGAAAGAGATCGCGATAGGAAGGATTGGCAATGCCGTCCGCATCGCTTTCCCAGGGCTTCAGCACGGTGATCGAACCGTCGAACCGGCCGACCGCCGCGGTGACCAGGGGACGCCGGACCCGTTCGGCAGTATCGGCGACCAGATATCGGGTGGCGAAATTGTCGGAACCATCGGCAATGATGTCGTAGCTTGACAGCATCGCCTCGGCATTTTCTGCCGCAATGCGGACGGCATGGGTCTCGACGCGCACATTCGGATTGATGGCTTCCACCGCCCGTGCAGCGCTGTCGACCTTCAACTGGCCGATGGATTGCGTGGAATGGATCACCTGCCGCTGCAGATTGGACAGCGACACCGCATCGTCGTCCACCAGCCCGAGCGTGCCGACGCCGGCCGCGGCCAGGTACTGGATCAGCGGCGCGCCGAGCCCGCCGGCGCCGACGATCAGGACCCTTGCCTGCTTGAGCTTCTGCTGGCCGGCACCGCCGATCTCCGGCAGGATGATGTGACGGGCGTAGCGCTCAAGCTCGCTGGCGCCGAGGACATTTTCCGGTTCATGCTTCATGCGAGGTTTCTAGAGCCTTTCCCATCCGGTTGCAAAGTGCCGCATTCAGGATTCCTGTCGTTGCACGGTGCCGCCCGTCACATGCAGGAACTCGGCGTGATCGCCGATCCCCGCGAACAGGGATGGATCGGTACCGGTGGCGAAGGACTGGCAGTTCAGCGTTTCAAGTATCGAAAACACCGCCATGCGCCGCGCGGCATCGAGATGCGCGCCGATCTCGTCCAGCAGGAGGACGGGGGCCATGCCGGAAATTTCGCCCGTCAATTGCGCGTGGGCGAGCACGGTGCCGACCAGAAGCGCCTTCTGCTCGCCTGTCGAGCACAGCGCGGCCGGCATCGCCTTGGCGAGGTGCGTGACTTGCAGATCGGTACGATGCGGGCCGGTGAGCGTGCGACCGGCGATACGGTCGCGCTCGCGACCCGTTGCCAATTCGTCACGAAAGGCATTCTCGGCCTCGACTGCCGGCGCCGTCGCGATGCGCTCTTCCAAAAGGCCGGATAATTCGAGGCGGGCTGCGGGAAACGGCCCGGTCTCGGTGAGTTCGCCCAGCTTGCGCGACAGGAGCCGGACGAGTTCGAGACGCGCCGCAGCGATCGCCGTGCCGATTTCCGCCATCTGCGCCTCGATGGCTTCGAACCAGGCGGCATTGCGCGAGCCGGTCTCGAAAAGCTGGTTGCGGCTCTTCATTGCCCGCTCATACTCGGCGGCGCGCCGGCCATGCGCCGGATCGATGGCGAGGACCAGCCGGTCGAGAAAGCGGCGGCGATCGCTGGCCGGGCCCGTGAAGAGACCGTCCATGGCCGGGGTGATCCAGATGACCCGGATCCATTCCATCATTTCGTCGGCCGAGCGCACCGTGGCGCCATGAATCCGGACCTTGCGGGCGGCGTCCGTCGGGGAAGCGGTGCCCGTGCCGATCTCGGCGCCGCCATGCGGACCCTCCACCCTGGCATGGACGGCAAAGCCATTGGCGGCGCCGACCCGGCCGACATCGGCCAAGCGCGCCCGCCTGAGGCCGCGCCCTGGCGTCAGGAAGGAGATCGCTTCCAGAAGATTGGTCTTGCCTGCCCCGTTCTCGCCCGTCAGCAGGATCGGTCCGGAACCGGGTGCCAGCTCCAGCCGGCCATAATTGCGGAAGTCGGTCAGCAGGAGGCGGCTCAGCCAGACGCGCGGCGGCACGGGCCGTACTACGGCAGCAGCTTCGTCAGGATCCAGCACGGCCTCCCGTCAGACCCGCATGGGCATCAGAACATAGAGCGAATCGGGGTCGGAATCATCCTGGATCAGGGTCGGGGACCCGGCATCAGCCAGCAGGAATCGAACCTGATCGCCGGATAATTGCCCGGTAACGTCGAGAAGATAGCGCGCATTGAAGCCGATCTCCAGCGGATCGCTGGAATAGTCGGCGGCCAGTTCCTCCGTGGCGCTGCCGGAATCGGGATTGTTGACGGCCAGCACGATCTGGCCGTCGCTCAAGGACAGCTTCACGGCCCGTCCCCGTTCCGTCGAAATGGTCGAGACCCGGTCGACGGCCTGCGAGAAATCCTGCCGGCCAAGCACGAGCACCCTGTCATTTGCAGTCGGGATGACGCGCTGATAATCCGGAAACGTGCCGTCGATCAGCTTCGAGGTCAGCACGATGCTGCCGATGGTGAAGCGGATCTTGCTGTCGGAAAGCTCGACCTTGACCCGCATGTCCGGCTCATCGACCAGCTTGTGCAGCTCGCTCACCGTCTTGCGCGGGATGATGATGCCCGGCATGCCTTCGGCGCCCGAAGGCGCTTCCAGTTCGCTGCGCGCCAGCCGGTGGCCATCCGTCGCCACGGCCCGCAATTTCAGCTTCCCGTCCGCTTCCAGGACGTGAAAGTAGATCCCGTTCAGATAATAGCGCGTTTCCTCGGTGGATATGGCGAACTGGGTCCGGTCGATCAACTTCTTGAGCGCGGCGGATTCCATGTCGAAGGCATGGGTGAAGTTGCCGGCGGAAAGCTGCGGGAAATCCGATTGCGGCAGGCATTGCAGGCGAAAGCTCGCACGGCCGGAAAGCACGGACATGGAATTGCCGTCCTCGCCCGTCTGCAGCCGCACCTCGCCGCCGTCGGGAAGCTTGCGGACAATGTCATGCAGCAGATGTGCCGGGACCGTTGTCGCGCCCGGCTGGGAAATATCTGCGGGAATGGCCTCCGTCACCTCCAGGTCCAGATCCGTCGCCTTGAGTGCGAGGCTTGCGCCCTCCGCCGAAAGGAGGACATTCGACAGGATCGGAATGGTACTGCGTCGTTCAACGACGCGATGCACATGGCCAAGTGCCTTCAGGAGGCTGGATCGTTCGAGCGTAACGCGCATGACAAATCAACTTTTCCGCTATGCAGCCCATCGTTCAGGCCCTGTGGAGACGGGCTGCAAAATGACAGGAAATGGCCGGCGAGCGCAAGCCCGCACGACCTCCTTCCTGTTGAAACAGGAAGATCCGTCAGGCCTGCTCCTGGATCAATCGCTTGAGCAGCTCGATTTCCTGCGCGAGGGACGTGTCGGTTTCGGTCAATCCCTCGATCTTGCGCACCGCGTGCAGCACGGTCGTGTGATCGCGTCCACCGAATCGCCTGCCGATTTCCGGCAGGGATCGCGGCGTCAGCATCTTGGAGAGATACATGGCCACCTGGCGCGGCTTGACAATGACACGCGTCCGCCGGTTGGAAAGCAGCTCGTTGCGCGACACATTGTAATGGCGAGAAACGATGCGCTGGATCTCCTCGATGCGAACCCGCTTGGGCTCGCCGCTGCGATAGATGTGGCCGAGCAGCTCGTCGACCCGGTCGACGGTGAGTTGCGGCTCGAAGGAATGGCGAAACAGAAGCTGGTTGAAGGCGCCTTCCAGCTCACGCCCGCTGCCAGTCACGACGGTCGCGATATGCTCGAGGATGGCATCGCTGATGTTGAGCGATGGCTCCTCGGCCTTCGCCTGTTCCAGCCGCTGACGCAGCATTGCGAGACGCATGCCGTGATCGGGTGCCTCCATTTCCAGGGCGATGCCGCCATTCAGGCGCGAGCGAACGCGCGGCTCGAGCGATTCCAGCTCGGAGGGAGGACGGTCGGCGGCGACGACGACCTGGCGGGCACTGTCCAGCAGCGTATTGATGAGATGGCAGAATTCGCGCTGGATCGACTTGCCTTGCAGGAACTGCATGTCGTCGATCACCAGCAGGTCGATGTCGCGCAACTGTTCCTTGAAGGTCAGGGCATTGTTGTCGCGAATTGCCGTGGCGAAGCGCCACATGAAATATTCGGCGGTCAGGTAGACGACGCGCAGGTTCGGATGGCGCTTCAAGGTCTCGCTGGCAATGGCCTGCAGGAGATGCGTCTTGCCGAGGCCCACCGCCGAATGAATGAAGAGCGGATTGCAGCGACTGGCGTTCAGCGGCGACTGATCCGCCACCGATCGTGCCGCAGCGAAGGCGACACAATTGGACGGTCCCTCCACGAAGGTCGCGAAACTGTATTTCGGATCGAGTGGCGAACCCAGTACATGGCCTGAGGCGCTCCTGCCGGCACGCTCCTCGATCGCATCCTGCACCCGAACTGCATTCGGCTGCCGGACGGGGCGCTCCGGCCCGCGCGGCACGGCGTTTCCGACCGGCTGGCATCCGCTCTCGGGCAGGGCGTGGCGCGCCGCCGACCGCACCAGGATCTCCACGCGGAGCACGCCGGGCTGGGCCGCCTGCCAGAATTCCAGGATGAGGCCCAGATAATGGCTGTTGATCCAGGAGCGCAGGAAGGTGGTGGGAACGGAAAGGCGAACCACGCTGGCGGTCGCGTCAACGAGCTTGATGCGCTCGAACCAGCTTGTGAAGACTTCCTTGCCGAGACGGGCGCGCAACTGGGCCTTGACGCGTTCGAATGTCTCATTGGCAAGAGCCGGTTCCATCTTGCAGCCGTCCTCCCCTTCCAGTCCGGATTCAAGTTCGAGCGATCGCGCCCTGTGCGAGATTGCGGAGTTGAGTTGTAGTGTCATGCTGTCTTGCCGCCGCCTTTATCTGAAGAGTCTTTTTCCCGGCCAGGCCACGCATTGGCCCCGTGCCCATCCCTGAACCCATCCTGTTGCGAGTCCCCCGCGCAACTATGCTCTCCTTTCGTACTGCAACCGGCGACAGGTTCCTTGCACTGGAGCCAATCGCCATCCTTCCGACGCACGCGCGGACCGGACTGCTACCACTCACTTGAACTCTACGGCAATGAATTGCCGCTCTGAAACAGACAACGCTCACCCATTCGCGGACTTGCGATCCGCGTGACAAAAACCTGAAAATGGCTGGACAAAGGGGCCTGTGGCCCGTCCGTTTCGGTGAGAGGACACTAGCGAATCCGGAGCGGAGAGTGCAAGTCTGCCCGTTAGCGAATTTTTAACGTTCCGCGCCTATTTCTGGCGTTTCCGAGTTTTCTTCGGCGGGTCGGCCGCGATAAGTCATTTTGAATCAAACCATTTCCGAAGAGCCGGAAAATATGCCTGTCCGCAAAAAAAATTTCCCGAAAAACTACTTGACATCCGGGACTCGGCCAAGGCCGCAAAATCGTCCGCTTTCTGACAAAATTAGACGACGCTAAGATATTGAAATCCCATGGCCCGATCCGGGCGCCGCTGAAGTTTTCCACAGGGCATGCGATTGATTCCGAAAGCGATTTCCCGGCTCTCCACGTTGGAGGAAGGTTGCTGTGAATGGTCTCTGCATGGGGCTTGACGCGAGGACAATCGCATATCGTACGCTTTCAGCCCGAATCGTGGCGCGGGGACAAGTCTTCACCGTTGCTTGTACATCGGTGCAAGTCTTCTTGCGGTGGAAGTAGCTGCTTGCAGAGGCCGGCAAGGACTGGCAGGCGGCCAGGCAAGCGAAAAGCAGGTCATGCCTCTGGGCGTTGGGAGTTGCTTCCGGATGAGGCTGTCCTGCAAGGGCGAGGCAAGGTCACTCCATACCGGGTAAAAAATCGCGGGTGGCACTGCCGCAAGGCTCGCCATGCCGTGGCGCACGCCCGATCATCCTGTCAGGGTGCCGGGCAAGACGCAGCTGCATCCCGATCCACATCGGAAAGCCCGGCACATTCATGCCGCGCCGATTACCGGACGATGACGTCATCCGGTCAGACCAGTATGATCTTCCCTGGTCACATGATCTCGTCCGGAAGGTGGAAACCACTTTCCGGGATCATGATCTTTTGCTTGCGCATGATCTTGTCCGGAAAGCGGAACCCACTCTCCGGGATCATGCGCTAAACCTGCAGCGACTTGACCTGGCGGGCGAGGCGCGAAACCTTCCTCGAGGCCGTGTTGCGATGCAGCACGCCCTTGGTCGCGGCGCGCATGATCTCCGGCTGCGCCGCCTTCAATGCCGCGGCCGCAGCTTCCTTGTCACCAGCGGCAACCGCTGATTCCACCTTGCGCATGAAGGTCCGTACGCGCGACAGGCGACTCTTGTTGATCGCGGTGCGCCGGGCGATCTTGCGCGTAGCTTTCCGGGCCGAACTCGTATTGGCCATATTGCCTCTCTCGTCTGTAGATATGTCACCATCAGCCATGCATGCCCGGAGGCCGAATACCGATGCTGACAGGAAAACCGGCCGGCGGCTCGCAAACCGCCATGATCGCGCGCTTATAGTCCAGCGCCGCGACGCCGTCAACGCCGTTCCCGCGCCGGAATCTAGCGATTGCGGAAGCTGGGCTCCCGCTTTTCGGCAAAGGCGCGCATGCCTTCCTTCTGGTCCTCCGTCGCAAAGAGCGAATGGAACAGCCGCCGCTCGGCGCGCAGGCCCTCGGAGAGGCCGAGTTCCTGCGAACGGTTGATCGCATCCTTGGCCATCATCACGGAAGGCAGGGAGTAGCCGGCAATCGTCGCGGCGGTGCGCACAGCGTCCTCGACCAGCTCCGCAAGCGGCACGATCCGCGCCACAAGCCCGGATCGCTCGGCCTCCTCTGCATCCATCATCCGGCCGGTGAGGCAAAGCTCCATCGCCTTGGCCTTGCCGATCGCACGGGTGAGGCGCTGGGTGCCGCCCATGCCGGGGATGACGCCGAGCTTGATTTCCGGCTGTCCGAATCGGGCATTGTCGGCGGCAAGGATGAAATCGCACATCATGGCAAGCTCGCAGCCGCCGCCAAGCGCGTAGCCTGCAACCGCCGCGATCAGGGGCTTGCGCGTCTGGGCGACCCGCTCCCAGTGCGACAGGAAATCCTGGACATAGACATCGACGAATTCGAGCGGCTGCATCTCCTTGATGTCGGCTCCAGCCGCGAACGCCTTCTCGGAGCCCGTCAGGACCATGGCGCCAATGGCGGGATCGGCCTCGAAGGCATCCAGCGCCTCGCTGATCTCGCGCATGACATCGGAGTTCAGCGCATTCAGGGCCTGGGGCCGGTTGATGCGGATCAGGCCGACGCGATCGCGCGTCTCGACGATGATGGTTTCGAAGCTCATGCTGTTCTCCTGCTGCTCGGGAACCGATTCACTCGGCACCATCCTTTAATTTCCTTCCGGTCAGTAGGGAAGCCCGCAAGTGGACTTGCGCCGGCCGGCTCATGAGGGTTGCGGCTGTGGCAGCCCCCCTTCCCGCAGGGCGGCTGCCCAGAGCCGGAAATCGGCTCCACCGGGATTCTGGAATACGGTGAGACCGAATTCGGGCAGGAGCGCAAGGAGATGATCGAACAGATCGCTCTGGATGGTCTCGTATTCGTCCCAGACCACGGTCGTGGTGAAACAGTAGATCTCCAGCGGTAGCCCGCTCGGCCCCGGCTCAAGCTGCCGGACCAGCAGCGTCATGTTCTGGTTGATGCGCCGATGGCTTTGCAGATAGGCCTGCACATAGGCGCGGAACGTGCCGATATTGGTCAGCCGGCGCGTATTCGCATCGACGAGGGCAAATTCGCCGAGCCGTTCATTCCAGGCGTGAATCTCCTCCTGACGGCGCGCCAGATATTCGTGCAGGAGCCGCAGACGCGAGAGCCTGTCCAGTTCTTCGGGCGTCAGGAACCGGATGCTCGTCTGATCGATGAAGATCGGGCGCTTGATCCTGCGGCCGCCGGATTCCTGCATGCCGCGCCAGTTCCGGAACGAGTCCGTTACAAGCCTGCGAATCGGGATGGTCGTGATCGTCTTGTCGAAATTCTGGACCCGCACCGTATGCAGCGCGATCTCGATGACGTCGCCATCCGCATTCATTGCGGGCATTTCGATCCAGTCGCCGACCCGCACCATGTCGGTGGAAGAGATCTGGATACCGGCGACCAGCGACAGCAGCGTGTCCTGGAACACCAGGATCAGGACCGCCGCCATGGCGCCGAGCCCGGAAAGGAGGATCAGCGGCGAACGGTCGATAAGCGTGGCGATGACCAGGATGGCCGCCACAGCGTAGACGGCGATCTTCGCGACCTGGACATAGCCCCGGATGGGACGCAGCCGCGCCTCGGGCCGGCGATGGTAGACCGTGTCCGCAATATTGAGCACCGCGGCCAGGGCCAGGGCCAGGGCAACGATGATGAAGGCGTTGGCGACATTGCGGATCACCGCGGCAGCCAGGGCAGGCATGCCCGGCACCAGGGCGATGCCCGAGGAGATCACCAGCGCCGGCACGATATTCGCGAACCGCTCGATGGCACGGAACTTGCGGATTTCCGCGTCCTGCCCGATCGGGGTCCGGCCAAGAAGGCGGTCAATGCCGCGCACGAGGATGAGCTTGACGGCGAGATTGGAAAGAAGCGCCACGAGGGCAAGCAATATCAGCCCGGCCAATGTATAAAGCCATGGATGGGAATCCATGATTTCAATCATTCCGTCGAACATGAGCAGATCATTCTTGTTGCAATTGATGAATTTCGGCGTATGACATGCGCCACCGGTGCGTTCAGCCGGTGAAACTGCCACCTCGCGAGGGGCTTGTCCAACGCTTCAGGGCGGAATTTTCGCCCTGGCAGGAAAAATCCGGCTCGGCTTGAGCTCCTGCACTTGCGAAGGGCTTTCCCTGTCTGCCGGTTGCGGTAATGTGAAATCAGACCACTTTCAGAAAATGGAGACGCCGTGCAGAAGCGCGGGGAGCGATCCTTCCGGAATATCGGCAATAGAATCAGCACGCCTTGGGCCGTACTCGGCTATGGATCCGTCCTGTTCCTCTCGATCATCACCCTCGCGGCCATCATGCTCTGGCAGAGCTATTCGACCGCGATACGGGCGGGTGAGGCGAGGGCAACCTCTTCGGCGCAAATCGTCTCCGCCCATCTGCAATGGATGATCGAGGCCAGCGACCAGGCGCTGCGCCGCATCGACTCGGCCCTCGGTCCGCAGCCGATCCGGGCTTCCTGGAATACCATCCACGATATACGAGAGGCGGTGGGCGATCTGCCGGAGGGGTTCCAGTATTCGGTCTATGACGAGGCTGGACAGTTGCGCATGTCGAGCATTCCGGAAGCCATCGGAATCGATGTCTCCGACCGCGGCTATTTCCTCCAGCTTCAGCGCGGAGCGCTAACGGTCATTTCGCCTCAGCTGGAGGAAAGGCTCAGCGGCGAACAGGTGTTCGTGATTGCGCAACGCATCCAGCGCAACGGCCGGTTTCATGGCGCCGCGAGCATTGCGATCCCCACGCGCGCAATGGCGGATTTCTGGAGCCGCCTTGAGCTCGGTCCGCTTTCGACCGTGGCCGCGTTCCGGGACGATGGACTTCTGGTGGCCCGTCATCCGCCGATCGACCGTCCGATCGACATCAGCCAGTCGATCCTGTTCTCGGAACTGCTGCCGGAATCCGCGAAAGGCTTCTATCATTCGGATTCGTCGATGATCGACGAAGTCGCGAGGATCGTCGGTTACAGCAGGGTGGGCGGCTGGCCGCTGATCGCCGTCACGGGCATCGAGCGTCACAGGGTCCTTTCCAGCTTCCGCAGCAATCTGGTCCGCGGGATGGCAATCGGCCTGCCGACGGCGCTGATCCTGGCGCTGGGCACGCTCTGGATCGCCTCGCTGCTTCGGGCGGAAGGCGAACGGCGCGAGGAACTCGAGACGGCGCTCGAGCGCAACCGTTTCCTGCTGCGCGAAATCCATCATCGCGTGAAGAACAATCTGCAGGCGGTGAGCTCGCTGATCCGGCTGCAGCGGCTTCCGGCGGAAACGCAGGCCGACATTTCGCGCCGGATCGAGGCGATGGTTGCCGTGCACGAGCAGATCTACGGATCGGATCAGTTCGACCGGCTCGAACTTGCGCCCTATGTCGAGCGCCTGGTCGGCGATATTGCAACCGGATTTCCGGCCGACATCCACATCCGCTTCGAGCTGGAACCGGTAAGCCTCGATCGCGAGCGCGGCGTCGCCTTCGGCCTGCTGGTCAGCGAAATCGTGACGAACGCGTTCAAATATGCCTTTGGCGGTCATGGCGGCGTGCTTTTGATCGGGTTGAGCCGGGACGAGGAAAACGGACGGCTGCTCATCCAGGATGATGGGCCGGGCTTTGTTCCCGAGGAGGTCCGCGAAGGAATGGGAACCAAGCTGATCCGGGGTTTCGTCGCCCAGGTCGGCGGCACGCTGGCATTGGATGCGACGAACGGCACGCGCATCGAGATCGTGTTTCCGCTTCAGTTTCCGAAGAGTTCGTGAAACTGCATTGCTTTCCGGAGGCGGGTTGTTTCGTACTGAAAACGGCTTCCCGAGGCGTACCCCGGGAAGCCGGAACGACTGCGGCGCCCCACGCCGTCCCACTGAAGGTCGGGCGGGACGACGTCAGAGAATCGGGACATGGGGGGCAATATCCCGCAGGCATGTCAGTCGCTCTAAGTGGAGTTCCGCATTTCCTTCTGCTCCCCGACAAGCTAGGGGAACTATAATTCTGTTTTCATTTAAAGTAAAGAACCGGTATATATTTAAGCTACTACTAAACCAAAGAGCCTTCGGGTTCGAGTCAGGAATTGTTCATCTTCGGGACGGGGACGCGGGATGATCTGCCGGTAGCGTCCGGCGCGCGCGGACGGGAACGAGTTGCGCCGATTGGGTCCCGGCGCATTGTCGAGTTGGAATCCAGGCTGAGCATGGGCATATTCGCAGCTTCCGGCAACGGGCCGGCGGAGCAGCGGAGGAATAGCGGATTGAGCGGATCGAGCAAAGGGGACCAGAGCTGTTCCTGGCATGGCAACCAGCCGGACTATATCGAATATCACGACCGCGAATGGGGCCGGCCGGTCATCGACGATCGCCGCTTGTTCGAGAAGATCTGCCTCGAAGGCTTCCAGTCGGGGCTCTCCTGGCTGACGATCCTGCGCAAGAGGGAGAATTTTCGCGTGGCTTTCGCCGGCTTCGACTATTTCAGGGTCGCCCGGTTCGGGCCGGAGGAGGTGGAAGCGCTGTTGCAGGACCCGGGCATCGTCCGTCATCGCGGCAAGATCGAATCCGTCATCAACAATGCCGCCCGGGCCATCGAACTGCAGCGCGAATTCGGCTCGCTGGCCGCCTATTTCTGGCGGTTCGAGCCCCCAGCGCAGGAGCGGCCGACCCGCTTCGACCGGGCGACCCTCGCGGCCCTTTCCCACACGCCGGCCTCCATCCGGCTGTCGAAGGACCTGCGCAGTCGCGGCTGGACCTTTGTAGGGCCAACCACTGCCTATGCGTTCATGCAGGCGATGGGGCTGGTCAATGACCATGTCGAGGATTGCTGGTGTCGAGCCGAGATCGAGCGGGAGCGCGCCCGGTTTGCCCGGCCCGGCGCCTGAGCGGCCAGATGCTTGCCGCATCCGGGTCAATCGCATAAGAAGTCGCACGGCATTCATCAGGATCTCACCGAACTGGACCCGGCATTGAGCAAGAAGAGCAAACCGCAGAAGCTGAAGGCACGCCTGCCGCGCGGGCTGGGAGACCGGAACGCGGCGGATATCCGCGCAACCGAGGAAATGGTGGCGCGCATTCGCGCCGTCTACGAGCGCTATGGCTTCGATCCCGTGGAAACCCCGTTGATCGAATATACGGATGCGTTGGGCAAGTACCTGCCCGACGCGGACCGGCCCAATGAGGGCGTCTTCTCCTTCGAGGATGATGACGAGCAATGGCTGAGCCTGCGCTATGACCTGACGGCACCGCTTGCCCGACATGTCGCTGAAAACATCCATACGATCCAGCTTCCCTACCGTACCTATCGGCATGGGTGGGTGTTCCGCAACGAGAAGCCCGGCCCGGGCAGGTTCCGGCAGTTCATGCAACTGGACGCCGATACGGTCGGCGCACCGGGCGTCCAGGCCGATGCCGAAATGTGCATGATGATGGCGGACACGCTGGAGGCGCTCGGCATCGCCCGAGGCGGCTATCTGGTCCGCGTCAACAACCGCAAGGTGCTGGACGGATTGCTCGAGGCGATCGGGCTCGGCGGCGAGGATCGCGCGGCGCAGCGGCTCGTCGTCCTGCGGGCGCTCGACAAGCTGGACAAGTTCGGCCCCGCCGGGGTGAAGCTGCTGCTGGGCGATGGCCGCGAGGACGAGAGCGGCGATTTCACGCCCGGCGCCCGTCTCGCATCCGGGCAGATCGAGCAGGTCATGGCCTATATTGACGGGACGCAGGCAGGCGGGCGCGACGATCTCGACCGGCTGCTGCGCAACAGCCGCTCCGGCATGGAGGGCCTGGAAGAGCTGGAACGCATGGCGGCGTTGTTCGCCGCGTGCGGCTATGGCGGCGACCGCGTCGCGGTCAATCCCTCGGTCGTGCGCGGTCTCGAATACTATACCGGACCGGTCTACGAGGCCGAACTGCTGGGCGAGGTGCCGAACGAGAAGGGCGAAGTCGTGCAGTTCGGCTCGATCGGCGGCGGCGGACGTTATGACGGGCTGGTGCGGCGCTTCACCGGCCAGGACGTGCCGGCCACCGGCTTTTCCATCGGCGTATCGCGCCTGGCTACGGCGCTGAAGAATCTCGGCAAGCTCGAACGCACGGAGATCGACGCGCCGGTGCTGGTCACGGTCATGGATGGCGACCTGGAAGCCCTCGGCCGCTACCAGAGCCTGACGCAGCAATTGCGCAATGCCGGCATCCGCGCCGAAATGTACCAGGGCAACTGGAAGAAGTTCGGCAATCAGCTCAAATATGCCGACCGTCGCCGTTGTCCCCTTGCCATCATCCAGGGATCCGAGGAGCGCGCCCGCGGCCAGGTCCAGATCAAGGACCTGGTGGAAGGCAAGCGCCAGGCCGAGGCGATCGAGTCCAATCTCGAATGGCGGGCAGCCCGGGTGGCGCAGGTCGAGGTCGCCGAGACCGAACTTGTCGAGACCGTCCGGAGGATGCTTCGCGAGCAGGCAGAGCCGGGCCGATGATCAGAGGCTATCCGGAATTCGCTCCTGCCCTTCTCGCACTGATGGAGGCGCGCGGCGTGGAACAGGCCCTCGTCCCGGTCCTGCAGCCCGCCGATCCGTTCCTGGACATGGCCGGAGAAGATCTGCGACGCCGGATCTTCATGACGCAGAGCGAAACCGGCGAAAGCCTGTGCCTGCGGCCGGAATTCACGATTCCGGTCTGCCGCCTGCACATCGCCTCGGGCAAGACGGCTCCGCGCCGGTATGGCTATCTGGGTGAGGTGTTTCGCCAGCGGCGGCCGGGGGGGAATGAATTCTACCAGACCGGAATAGAGGACATTGGTGATCCGGATCTGGCCGGAGCCGATGCACGTTCGGTCGCTGACGCCCTTGCCGTTCTTGGAACCATGCTTCCTGGCCGGAAATTCGACGTCACCTGTGGCGACAAGTCCATTTTCGAGGCCGTGCTGGCCGGGCTCGACCTGCCGCCGGGCTGGCGCAAGCGGCTGGCGCGCACCTTCGGCTCGCCGGATCGGATCGGGCAGGCGCTCGCGGATCTGACCCGGCCGAACGGTGTTCCCGAACTGGAGCCGGAAATTGCCGAGCGGGTCGCCGTCGAGGACGAGGCCGGGCTGGCCGTGCTGGTGGAGCGGCGGATGCTGGCGGCCGGATTTCCGCTCAAATCCAGCCGGACACCGCAGGAGATCGCCGGCCGGCTCATCGAGAAGACCCGGCTTGCCAGAGCGAGACTTTCGGCGGAGGCGCATTCGGCCTTGCGCGCATTCCTCGCGATCCGGACCCCGTTGCGGGATGCCGCCGCGGCGCTGACGGAATTCTCGCGGCGCCATGAGATCGATCTGGGCGCGGCATTAGGGCGCTTCTCCGAACGGGCCAACACGCTGATGCTGCAGGCGACCGACGAGGTGGAATTCCGGTTCGATGCCTCCTTTGGGCGGCCGCTGGAATATTATAGCGGCTTTGTCTACGAGGTCCGGGATGCCGCTACCGGCAGCACGCTGGCGGGCGGAGGTCGATATGACCGGCTTCTGACCCTGCTCGGCGCGCGCGAGCATGTCCCCGCCGTCGGTTTTTCTGCCTGGCTCGACCGCATTGCAGAGGTCAGGGAGGCTTCCGCATGAGCATCACGCTGGCATTGCCCTCGAAGGGAAGGCTCAAGGATACGGCGCTCGAATTGCTGGCGCGGGCCGGAGTGCCCGTCCTCCTGCCGGATGACGATCGGCGCTACCGCTCGCATGTGGCCGGTCGCGAAGAGATCGAGATCGCATTTCTTTCGGCCGCCGAGATTGCCAGCGAACTGGGCAATGGCTCGGTCGATCTCGGCGTGACGGGCGAAGACCTGGCGCGTGAGACGCTGGAGGATGTCGATGCCCGGATCGAATTTTCGGCGCGCCTCGGCTTCGGCAATGCCGATGTCGTGGTCGCGGTCCCGGACGTCTGGCTGGACGTCACCAGCATGGCCGATCTCAATGATGTCGCAGCAGACTTCCGGCAGCGCCATGGCCGCCGCTTGCGGGTCGCGACGAAATATTGGCGCCTGACGCAGCAGTTCTTCTCGGCCCGGCACGGGATCCAGGTCTACCGGATCGTCGAGAGCCTCGGCGCGACCGAAGGCGCGCCTGCCGCGGGCTCGGCGGATATCATCGTCGACATTACTTCCACCGGTTCGACCTTGCGCGCCAATCATCTTCGCATCCTCGATGATGGCGTCATCCTGCGCTCGGAAGCCTGCCTGATGATGTCAAGGGTTGCGCGGAGCGATGCGGACGCGGATCTTTGCCGGGAACTGACCCTGAAGGTACAGGAAGCGCTGCGACAGTCGTCCTGAGCTGTCATTGGCGCTCGAGCTTCCTGTTGGCGCAGGTTCTTGTCCGGAAAGCGGAGACCACTTTCCGGGAACCTGCGCT
>CAYLGY010000033.1:0-27936 GCA_964383325.1 uncultured Rhizobiaceae bacterium | reverse complement strand
TCTAGGGCAGCTCTTCCGCGAGCATGGCGTTGACGAAATCGAACAGGCCGGGGCGCCGGTCGCGGCGCAGCCTTTCCGCATGGACGATGGCCCGCACCGAGGCAAAGGCGCGGTCGAGGTCGTCATTGATGACGACGTAATCATATTTCTGCCACTGGCCGATTTCCGTCCGCGCATTCTGCAGCCGGGTTTCGATGGTCTGGCCGGAATCCTCGGCGCGGCGGATCAGCCGGGCACGCAATTCCTGCATGGAAGGCGGCAGGATGAAGATCGAGACCACATCCACGCGCATCTTTTCCTTGAGCTGGTCAGCGCCCTGCCAGTCGATGTCGAACAGCATGTCCCGGCCCTCGGCCATCGCCGCCTCTACCGGATCGCGGGGCGTGCCGTAATAGTTCCCGTGGACCTCCGCCCATTCCAGCAGCGAATCGGTGCTCCGCAGCCGGTCGAATTCACCCTTCGACAGGAAGTGGTAATGAACGCCATCAATCTCGCTGGCGCGGCGGCTCCGGGTCGTGACGCTGACCGACAGTTCGAGCCCGGTCTCCTGTTCGAGAAGCAACCGCGCGATCGTCGATTTTCCGGCACCCGACGGCGAGGACAGGATCAGCATCAGGCCGCGGCGGGCAATGCGCGCGGCTTCGGGAGTGCGACTCATGGCGGTCATTCCAGATTTTGTACCTGTTCGCGAAACTGATCGACCGCCGCCTTGATTTCAAGGCCGGCCGCGCTGATCGTCGCCGAATTGGACTTGGAGCAGATCGTATTTGCCTCGCGATTGAGTTCCTGTGCCAGGAAATCGAGCTTGCGCCCCACCGGATCTTTCTGGGCAAGCAGGGTGCGGGCTGCCGCCACATGCGCCTTCAGCCGGTCGATTTCCTCGCGGATGTCGGCACGGGTTGCAAGCATCGCCGCTTCCTGCAGCAGGCGCTGCTCGTCGATCTGGCCGCTCACGGCGTCCATCAGGGGCTGCAATTGCTGGCGCAGGCGCATGGAAATCCGCTCTGCGGTTCGGGACGGATCGGCTTCCATCGCCAGGGTCAGATCCTCGATCCGCGCGACATGCTGGAGCAATATTGTGGCCAGCGCCCGCCCTTCCGATTGTCTTGCCGCCATGAGCTGCTCGATGGCGGTGTCGAGGCAAGCCAGCACTGCCTGTTCGAGATCCTGCGCCAGCTCCAGATCCTCGCCGGCGGCGGGGATTTCGAGGACGCCGCGCAGGGCGAGCAGGCCGTCGGCGCTCGGCGGGGCGCAACCGGTCTCCCGGTGCAGCCGCAGGGCAATTTCCGTCAGCTGGCGCAAAAGGGTCTCGTTTACCTGCGGTGGCGCCGCATTTCCGCTGCGCGACACTGTCAGCGTCGCTGAAAGATTGCCGCGAGAAAAGCGCTTCTGGAAGGCGAGGCGCGCCTGCGGTTCGATCCGCTCCATTCCAGGGGGCAAGCGCAGTCGCAGGTCCAGCGACCTGCCATTCACCGATTTCAGCTCCCAGAGGATGGCGCAGCCGGCATCATTGGCCTCGGCCCTGGCAAATCCGGTCATGCTCTGCACGGGCCTGTAATCCTTCCTGCACCCCTTACCGGGCTTCTCCATCTGCGTCCGGCGCTGCCTGACCTGCGGCGCGGCGCCGTTCGGCCTCGATCTGGCGCCAGCGGGCGACATTGCGGCGATGCTCTTCCAGCGTGCGGGCAAAGGCGTGCCCACCCGTGCCGTCGGCCACGAAGTAATATTCGTCCGTCTGCGAGGGATTGGCGACCGCCTCCAGCGCGGCCCGGCCCGGATTGGCGATCGGGGTCGGCGGCAGGCCGGCATTGAGATAGGTATTATAGGGGCTGTCGCGGTCGAGATCGGAGCGGTAGATCGGCTTGTCGGCCGGCTTTCCGGCCCCGCCATAAGCCGCATAGATCACCGTTGGATCCGATTGCAGGCGCATGCCCTTGCGCAGCCGGTTGATGAAGACCGCCGCGACCCGCGTGCGCTCGTCGGCGCGACCGGTTTCCTTTTCGACGATCGAGGCCAGCGTGACAAACTCATTGATGTCCTTGATCGGCAGGTCGGGTCGGCGCCGCGCCCAGATGGATTCGACCAACCGTTTCTGGTCCGCCACCATCTTCTCGATCAGCTCCCGGCGCGTCGTGCCACGCGAGAATCGTTGCGTGTCCGCAATGATCCAGCCTTCCGGCGGATATTCCTCGGGCATCTCGCCGACGAGTTCCTTGTTTTCCGCCACGCGTCGCATGACTTCATGCACGGTCACGCCTTCCGGCACCGTGAGCGAATAGAGCACGGAACGGCCACTCTTCATCAATTCCATGATCGAATGCATGGACGCGCCGGCGCGAACCTCATATTCCCCCGCCTTCAGCGTCCCGGCATTGCCATGGGCGCGCACGCCGATCTGGAAGATGCGCGAATTGGTGATCAGGCCACGCCGCTCCAGGAGATCGGCGATTTCCCGCAGGCTTGTCGAGGGACGCACCATCACGGTCTCCGTTCGGGTCGACGGGCCCGGCCGCTCGAATTCGCGCTTGCCGAGATAGAGCCCGCCGCCGACGCCGATCATGCCGACGACCAGCAGCGACATCAGGAAATTGAGCAGGATGACGAATCGATTGCGTGACTGGCGCGAGCGGCGCGGGGGCGGAGGACCCGGTTCCGGACGCAGGGCTTCGCTTGCCGATCGGGCCACGACCCTGCGCGAGCGAGGTTCATTCTGCCCAGCCTGGAAAGTGTTGCCGTAGCGATCATCCATGCCGTCCAAGCGCACCCTCTCCCTGTTGTGCCCGCTGGTACTCTGTCCGTGACGAATGTGGCGAAAAGGCGAAACGGCTCAATCCTGGTAGCGCCGCAGGACGAGCGACGCATTGGTTCCGCCAAATCCGAACGAGTTGGAAAGCGCAACGTCGATCTGCCGTTCGCGCGGCCGGTGCGGCACGAGATCGATCTGCGTCTCCACCTCCGGCCGGTCGAGATTGATCGTCGGAGGCGCGATATTGTCGCGAATCGCGAGCACCGAGAAGATGGCTTCGGCGGCGCCGGCAGCGCCAAGCAGGTGACCGATCGAGGATTTCGTCGACGACATCGATACGCGCGAGGCCGAATCGCCGACCACGCGCTCGACAGCGGCAAGCTCGATCGTGTCGGCCATGGTCGAAGTGCCATGCGCATTGATGTAGTCGATTTCGGACGGTGAGATGCCTGCATTGCGCAGTGCTGCCATCATGCAGCGATAGGCGCCGTCGCCATCCTCCGAAGGGGCGGTGATGTGATAGGCGTCGCCCGAAAGTCCGTAGCCTGCGACCTCGGCATAGATCCGCGCCCCGCGGGCCTTCGCATGTTCGAGTTCCTCGAGCACGAGGACGCCCGCGCCTTCGCCCATCACGAACCCGTCCCGGTCGACATCATAGGGCCGCGAAGCCCGTTCCGGCTCGTCATTGTAGCGCGTCGCCAGCGCGCGGCAGGCAGCAAAGCCCGCCATGGAAAGGCGGTTGATCGGCGCCTCGGCGCCCCCGGCCAGCATGACGTCGGCATCGCCGAACATGATCAGCCGCGAGGCATCGCCAATGGCGTGGGCGCCGGTCGAGCACGCCGTCACCACCGCGTGATTCGGACCCTTCAGCCCGTGACGGATCGAGACCTGGCCCGAAACGAGGTTGATGATGTTGCCCGGAATGAAGAAGGGTGAGATTCGCCGCGGCCCGCGCTCCTTGAGGATCACGGCATTTTCGGCGATTCCGTCAATTCCGCCGATGCCCGAGCCGATCAGCACGCCGGTGGCGTTCTGCTCCTCCGGCGTTGTCGGCTTCCAGCCGGAATCGGCAAGCGCGAGATCGGCGGCGGCGATTCCATACAGGATATAGTCGCCCACCTTGCGCTGGTCCTTCGGTTCCAGCACCTGGTCCGGATCGAACTCGCCTTCGCCCGATCCGCGCGGCATGATGGCAGCGATCCTGCAGGCAAGATCGTCCACCTCGAACATGTCGATCCGGCGCGCGGCGCTGCGGCCGGCAAGCAATTGCCGCCAGCCATGCTCGACCCCGACCCCCAGGGGAGAGACCAGCCCCATACCCGTAATGACGACACGCCTCATGCCGCTACCTCTGCCGGTTGCCCGCAATAGTCCGTCCTTCTCCGCCCGAACGGGAGAATCAGGCAGCAGCCTTGTCGATATACTTGATCGCGTCGCCCACGGTCAGGATCGTCTCGGCGGCGTCATCGGGGATCTCGACCCCGAACTCTTCCTCGAACGCCATCACGAGCTCGACAGTGTCGAGGCTGTCCGCACCGAGATCGTCAATGAAACTTGCCTGCTCGTTGACCTTCTCGGCATCCACCCCCAGGTGCTCAATGACGATCTTCTTCACCCGTTCTGCGGTATCGCTCATCTGATGTTCCTCGACTTCTTGAATTTGTCCCGCCTTCGTTAGCCGCAGCATTGCCGCTAATCAAGGCAAAAGGTGTTGTAGCGCCCTTGCGGGAGCCTCGCCCCCGGATCGCCATGTGGATAATGGCGACATGCGAAGTGCGTTCCCGGGTCGGACCCCTTGTCCGGCGAGCCGCTTATCATGGGCCCGTCTCCGCGCCAAGTCGAAAAGATTGCGTATCGCTCCGACCTGCCGCGCCGGCCCGCCGGTCACACCATCGCCATGCCGCCATTGACGTGGATCGTCTGGCCGGTGACATAGGTCGCCTCGTCCGACGCCAGATAGACGGCCGTGGCGGCAATGTCGGCCGGTTCGCCCATGCGCCGGGCAGGAATGGCTGCCATGATCGCCTCGCGCTGCTTCTCGTTCAGCCGGTCGGTCATCGGCGTGGCGATGAAGCCGGGCGCGATGCAATTGACGGTGATCCCCCGCGTCGCGACCTCCTGTGCCAGCGATTTGGTGAAGCCGATCATGCCGGCCTTGGCGGCGCAATAATTGGCCTGGCCGGGATTGCCCGTCACCGCGACGACCGAAGTGATGTTGAGGATCCGCCCATGGCGCTGGCGCATCATCGGATGGGTCAGCGCACGGGCGAGCAGGACCGCGGAGGTGAGGTTCACTTCCAGCACCTGGTCCCAGTCCTCGTCCGACATGCGGACGAACAGGCCGTCGCGCGTCACGCCGGCATTGTTGACGAGGATGTCGACGCCGCCGAGCGTCGTTGTTGCCGATTCTGCCAGCGCCTTCACGGCCTCGCGGTTGCCGAGATCGGCGGGCAGGGCGAAGGCGTTGGTTCCCAGTTCGCCGGCCAGCGCTTCCAGCTTCTCCCGGCGCGTGCCGTGCAGGCCGACAAGGGCGCCGCGCGCATGCAGGGCCCGTGCAATCGCCTCGCCAATGCCGCCGCTCGCGCCGGTCACCAGCGCCCGCCTGCCTGTCAGATCAAACATCTGCTTGCCTTTCCGTGTTCGAGCCGCCGCTTCCGGTCATGCCAGGCGCGCGAGCGCCGGGGCGAGATCGGCCGGTGCGGACAGGCTCAGGGTCTCGAAGTTGCGATCGATCCGCCGGGCGAGGCCGCTCAGGACCTTTCCCGCGCCGATCTCGAAGAGGGTGGTGACGCCGTTGGCCGCCAGCCATTGCATCGATTCGCGCCAGCGCACGGTGCCGGTGACCTGCTCGACGAGCCGGTCCCGGATCTCGGCCGGATCGCTGACCGGGCCGGCCAGTACATTGGCGATCAGCGGCACGGCCGGCTGGCGCAGCTCGACCGTTGCCAGCGCCTCGCGCATGGCCTCGGCGGCCGGTTGCATCAGGCGGCAATGGAAAGGCGCCGAGACCGGCAGCATCACGACGCGTCGGGCGCCGTGCGCCGTGGCAATCCGGCCGGCGGCCTCGACGGCCGCCTTGACGCCGGAGATGACCAGCTGGCCACCGCCATTGTCATTGGCGATCTGCACCGTCCCCTGCGCGCCCGCTTCCTCGCAGGCCGATCGCACCTCGCTTTCGTCAAGTCCGATGATCGCCGCCATGGCACCTTCGCCCGCCGGCACAGCGGATTGCATGGCATTGCCGCGAATGCGCAGCAGCCGGGCGGCATCGGCAATGGTCAGGCTGCCCGCGGCGCAGAGCGCGGAATATTCGCCAAGCGAATGTCCGGCAACGAAGCGCACCGACCGGGCCAGCTCGAACCCTTCCGCCTCGAGGGCGCGAATCGCCGCCATGGAGACGGCCATCAGCGCCGGCTGGGCGTTGGCGGTCAGCGTCAGCTCCTCTTCGGGGCCTTCGAAGATCAGGCGGGAGAGGTCCTGGTCCAGCGCCTCGTCGACGATGCGGAACACCTGCGCGGCGGCGGGGCTGGATTCGGCCAGTTCACGGCCCATGCCCGGGCTCTGGCTGCCCTGTCCGGGAAAGGTGAAGGCGATGGTCATGCGCGCGGCCTCTTCCTTGATCGTCCTGCGTTGCTTCCGCGAACGTCGTGGCGCAGCCGGCCGCGCCAGTCAAGTCATGCGCGCTCCGAGTACGCGACAATCTTGATTGCGCGGCGATTCTGCCGTAAACTGCAAGGATCGATAGTTTCGGCCATGCGGCTCAAGTTGCGCGCTCGTCGCCTACTCACGTCTCTACACCCAGAATTCTCGATCGGAATACGGCCCCGTATGGCCGGATGCACCTAGCGCGCTACAAGGATTATACGCGATGGCAAAAGGTACGGTGAAGTGGTTCAACGCCACGAAAGGTTATGGATTCATTCAGCCCGATACGGGCGGCGCCGATGTGTTCGTTCACATTTCCGCCGTCGAGCGGGCCGGAATGTCCAGCCTCGCCGAAGGTCAGAAGATCAATTATGAGGTCCTGACGGATTCCCGCTCGGGCAAGTCCTCGGCCGGCAATCTGACTGCGGCCTGATCCGGATGGCCGCCGGGCGCGAGACGCCCCGGCGGCCTTTCCGCGCCGGGGAGCGGCGATTGTCCGGCTCCGGCGCAAAATCCTGTTGCGGCGGCGTGACCTCTTGCGCTGCGTGACGGAAGCTGTATAAGCACGCATCTTCTGCCGGTTCTGCCGGGGGCTGAACGGAGGGCCGGGCTCGTCCCGGTTGGCATCCACAAGGGGTGCTGCCTTCATTGTCTCCGCTCTCGACCGCTCGTGACGCGCCTTTCTTCGCAGTTCCTCCGGGAACCACCGTGAAAGTCGCAGAGGCTTAGCCGCCGAGCCGGCAGGCAAATTGGAACGAAGAAAGGCAATCGCCCGATGGCATTGTATGAGAATGTTTTCCTGGCTCGCCAGGATCTGTCTCCGCAGCAGGTAGATGCGCTTGTGGAGCAGTACAAGGGAATCATCGAAGGCAGCGGCGGCTCGATCAGCCGGATCGAGAACTGGGGGCTGCGCACGCTGGCCTACCGGATCAACAAGAACCGCAAGGCCTATTACACGCTGATGAACATTACCGCCGAACCGGCAGCAGTCGCGGAAATGGAGCGGCAGATGCGCCTGTCGGAGGATGTGCTGCGTCACATGACCGTCAAGGTCGAGGCGCATGAGGAAGGCCTGTCCGCCATGATGCAGAAGCGCGACGACCGGGGTCCGCGCGGCGATCGCGACCGTGGCCCGCGCCGGGATGACCGGGGTCCGCGCCGTGACCGCGACGATCGTCCGCGCCGTGACGAGGATTCCAGCTCGAGGCAGGGAGAAGCCTGATGGTCGATATCAAC
Source organism: uncultured Rhizobiaceae bacterium (assembly GCA_964383325.1). Classification (GTDB taxonomy): domain Bacteria; phylum Pseudomonadota; class Alphaproteobacteria; order Rhizobiales; family Rhizobiaceae; genus CAYLGY01. Next base: position 20,309 of record CAYLGY010000033.1, on the reverse strand, counting down.
CAGATCCCGACGCGCCGGCCCTTTCATCGCCGTCGCAAGACCTGTCCGTTCTCGGGCGCGAATGCGCCGAAGATCGACTACAAGGACATCCGTCTGCTGCAGCGCTACATTTCCGAGCGCGGCAAGATCGTGCCGTCGCGAATCACGGCGGTCAGCCAGAAGAAGCAGCGTGAGCTTGCGAAGGCGATCAAGCGCGCCCGTTTCCTCGGCCTGCTGCCCTATATCGTGAAGTGATCACGTCCCGGCCTCCTGTCGGGGGCCGGGTTGCTTTCCCGCGGCGAGGCCGGCGGAAGCAGCAACCAAGCCTCGCAAGTTGGCGTCTGCCGCCAGGGTGACGCCTAACTGCCTGAAACGGCAGGACAGCGACCGGCAGCCGGAATCCGGCACCTCCTGTTCCTGCCAGGGTCATGCGGCGCCAGCCGCCAGTCGAATCGGGAACAGAACCATGGAAGTCATTCTCCTCGAACGCATTGCCGGACTTGGCCATATTGGCGATACGGTCCGGGTCAAGACGGGATTTGCCCGTAATTTCCTGCTGCCCAAGGGCAAGGCGCTGCGCGCCAATGAAGCCAACCGGAAGCGCTTCGAGGCGCAGCGTGCCGAAATCGAGGCACGCAATGCCGAGCGCAGGAGCGAAGCTGAGAAGATCAGCAACGATCTCGACGGGCAGGAATTCGTCGTGATTCGGTCGGCCGGCGAGACGGGCCAGCTCTATGGCTCGGTGTCGACGCGCGACATTGCCGAGCTGGTCACCGAGGCGGGCTTCTCCGTCAACCGCAGCCAGATCAATCTGAAGCAGCCGCTCAAGTCGATCGGCATTGCCGAAGTCTCGATCTCCCTGCATCCAGAAGTCGAGGTCACGGTCAAGATCAATATTGCCCGTTCGTCCGACGAGGCCGAGCGCCAGTCGCGTGGCGAGGATCTGACCTCTGCTTCGGCCATCTATGGCGAGGACATCGAAGCGGCAGCCCGACCGGACGCATTCTTCGATCCCGATGCCGACCTCGAGGAGTTCGGCGAGGAAGAAGAGGCGGCGCCGGCTTCCGAAGACGAGGCCTGAGCGCAATTCGATTCGCGCGGGGGGAGGGCGACTTCTCCTCCCGCCTTCGGATCATGATGCCGTAGGTCTGATTCGGCATCCCGACCCGATGCCCGGTTTACGGGAGGTTGCACCCGGAGAGCGGGTTCCGCTTTCCGGATCCTGCCTCTGTCAGTACCAGCCCATCACGCTGCGATTCCACCCTTACCGGCGCCTGCAGGCGCGATTGCCGGCAATTGCCAACATGCCGCGGCCGTTCGCCGGAGCATGTTCCCGGAAAGCGGTTTTCCGTTCCGATGCGGATCATGCGTGAACGATGAATTGGCGGTTGATGCCGATTCGAGCTTTAGGAGCTTCCCAGCGCCGCTCTCAGGAAGGAGGCGAGGTCGTCTGTCACATAGTCGACATCGTCGCTGTGATCCGCATCGGCTTCCCAGATTTCCGAAAAGGTCGGCTCGAAATTTCTGGGCACGATCAGCACGGTCTTCATGCCGATGGCCTTCGGCACGGTCAGATTGCGGGCCAGATCCTCGAACATGACGGCGCGTGAAGCGTCGACACGGTAGAGGCCCATGAACTTGTCATAGGTCTGGCGTGCCGGTTTCGGGATCATCCCGGCAGCCACGACATCGAAGATTTCATCGAACTGCTCCAGAATGCCGAGCTGGCGCGCGGCCTTCTCGGCATGGCTCCGGCTTCCATTGGTGAAGATGAACTTCCGGCCCGGCAGGGCGCGGATGGCATCGCCAAGGTCCGGATCGGGCGCCAGCCAGGAATAGTCGATGTCGTGCGCCTTCTCCAGGAAGTCGTCCGGATCGATATTGTGCAGTTCCATCAGGCCGCGCAGGGTAGTTCCATATTCGCGGAACAGCTCCTTCTGCACGGCGCGCGCTTCGTCGCGCGGCAATTGCAGCAATTGTGACACATAGGCCGTCATCCGCACATCGATCTGCGAGAACAGATTGGTGTGGTGCGGATAGAGCGTATTGTCGAGATCGAATACCCAGTCCCGGACATGGGCAAAATGTGAGGCATCAGGCAGATTGGTCATGGCGAACATATGGCCTTGAAAGTTCCGCGTGGCAAGCCACGCTTGAGCTTGCAATATTGCTAATACTCGGACTATCTCTCCTCCGAAGACTCCATTGCTCCTGCCTTCCGGACATTTCTTGATGGAAACCTGGGTCGCGATCACCCTTGCCGCCGCCTTTCTGCAGAATCTGCGCTCGGCAATGCAGAAACATCTGAAGTCCGTGATGGGCACGACCGGCGCGACCTTCGTGCGGTTCGGGTTCGGGTTGCCGGTCGCCGCCTGTTTCCTCGCCATATTGCATCTGGTCGCGGGATTTCCCCTGCCGGCCCTGAATGGCGTGTTCTTCTTCTGGGTGGTGGTGGGCGGCATCGCCCAGATCCTGGCAACCTTCCTGCTCGTGCATCTGTTCTCCTTCCGCAACTTCGCCGTCGGCACGGCCTATTCGAGGACGGAGCCGGCGCAGGCTGCCCTTTTCGGCATGCTGTTCCTGTCGGAAACGCTGCGCGTAGGGGTGGTCGTCGCCATCATCATCTCCGTGATCGGGGTGATGCTGATCTCGGTGGCGCGCATGACGATCCGGCCAATGACCCTGGTCACGTCGCTGTTCCAGAGGAACACGCTGATCGGGCTCGGGTCGGGGTCCCTGTTCGGCATTGGCGCGGTGGCCTATCGCGCCGCTTCGCTCTCTCTTGGCGGGCCGAATTTCATCATGCAGGCCGCCATGACGCTGGCCGTGGTGATCCTGTTCCAGACCATCATCATGCTCGCATGGATGTACTGGCGCGAACGCATGGAAATTGCGCGGGTACTTGCCGCATGGAAGCCTTCCCTGATTGTCGGAATCGCCGGCGCCTCGGCCTCGTTCGGCTGGTTCATGGCGATGACCCTGCAGCCGGCCGCGGTCATCAAGGTGCTTGGTCAGGTAGAGATCATCTTCACCTTCGCCTCTTCCGTCTTCGTCTTCCGCGAGAGAATCAACTGGTTGGAGGTCTTCGGCTGCCTCCTGATCGTCGGCGGCATTCTGGTGCTGGTAATGGTTTGATGCGGGGGATCAAGCGACGAGCTTGCGGCGCTCAAGTCGGGCGATCCTGGCTCGGATCGCGCCGGAGGCGCCGGGAACCGGCGCGCGCCAGATTTGCCTCGCGCCAGACGATCAGGGAGTTCGACAGGATCACGATCAGGCCGCCAATCCAGATGGGCGCGGTCGGCCAGTCGTTCCAGATGAACCATCCGAAGGCGGTTGCCCAGATGATGCCGCTGTAATTGAACACCACGATGATGTTGGCAGGCGCGTTCTTGTAGGCGACCGACAGGAAGATCTGTGCGAGCGCGCCGGACGCGCCCACGCCGAGCAGGAACGGCACCGCTTCCAGCGTCGGAACGGTAAAGACGAACGGCATGGGGATGGCCGCGATCAGGCTCCCGATCAGGAGAAAATAGAAAGTCACGGTTTCCGGCCTCTCCACCTTTCCCAGCGCGCGCAGGACGACTTGCAGGGCTGCCTGCAGGATGGCGGCGCCGATTGCCAGCGCCACGCCGAGCATCTGCAATTCGCCTTGCGGCTGCAGCATGATCAGGACGCCGACGAAGCCGATGCCGATCACGCTCCAGCGGAACCAGCCGACCTTCTCGCCGAGGAAGAAGAAGCCGATGGCAGGCAGGATGAGGGCGGAGGTAAACAGGAACGCCGTCGTCTCCGCCATCGGCATCAGGGCGAGTGCTCCGAATGTTGCGACAAGCGAGGCAGTGCCGAGCACCGACCGGATGATGATGCCCCTGGCATTGCCCCGGATCTTCAGGATTTCCCGCTTTCCCATCGCATAGATCATGAACAGGAACGGCAGGACGGCGATCACATTGCGATAGAACGCGATCTCGAAAACATGATGGTTTCCGGACAGGAGCTTGGCGAACACGTTCATGATCGCGAAGTTGAAATGGGCGAGCATGGCCGCGATCATTCCCAACAGGGGATTGTCGACATGCACGGGCGGCGGTTGCTGCCGGCTCCTGTCGGGTCCGCCCGGGGTGCCAATGGCTGGGATGTGGTTCAATGTCGGTCCAGTTCCGGTCTGAGGCGCTTGCGCAGCGCGAGGGGTGAACCCGGTTATACCTGCCGGCGCCGGCGCGCAGCAATATCCTGCACGCCTTCGATCATGCGCCAGCGGCCTCCCGCGGGCACCGGATGCCGGTTCCGGCCTGCCTATCCGACGATCAGCGTTCCAGCTCCATGTTCGGTGAAAAGTTCGAGCAGAATACTGTGCGGCGTCTTGCCATTGAGGATGACGACCCCTTCGACGCCGCGCTCGATTGCGGCGATGCAGGTTTCGACCGTGGGGATCATGCCGCCGGAAATGGTGCCGTCCGCGATCAGACGGCGCGCCTCGCCGACCGTGAGCTCGTCGATCAGCCTCCCTTCCTTGTCGAGCACGCCCGGAACGTCGGTGAGAAACAGGAGGCGGGCGGCGCGGAGCGCGCCGGCAATGGCGCCGGCGAAGGTATCGGCGTTGATGTTGTAGGTATGGCCGTCGCGGCCCGGAGCGACCGGCGCGATCACCGGGATCATTTCGGAGCGGGCGAGCAGGTCGAGCAGCGTTCGGTCGATTTCCGCCGGTTCGCCGACAAAGCCAAGGTCGAGCGCACGCTCGATATTGGAATCGGGATCGGTAACGGTCTTGTGCGCCTTTTCGGCGAAGACCATGTTGCCATCCTTGCCGCTGAGGCCGATGGCCCATTCGCCCTCGGCATTGATCAGGGCGACGATCTCCTTGTTGATCGAACCCGCCAGAACCATTTCGACGATCTCGACCGTCTTCTCGTCGGTCACGCGCAGCCCGCCCTCGAAACGCGATTCAATGCCAAGGCGGCGCAGCATGTCGGCGATCTGCGGTCCGCCGCCATGGACGACCACGGGATTGATCCCCGATTGCTTCAGCAGCGCGATATCACGGGCAAAGGCGCGGCCGAGATCGGCATTGCCCATGGCATGGCCGCCATACTTGACGACGACCGTCTTGTTCTCGTAGCGCTGCATATAGGGAAGCGCGGCGGAAAGAAGCCTTGCCTGGGCGCTTGCATCTTCAGCGGTCAGCGTTTGATTCATGGGAACCTTCCGGGTAGGCGGGAACGATCATTTCTACAGACTTCCCTTCAAGCATGAAAGCCTCTAGAGGCTAAGCATGCATTTGCCAACCGATCCAGTCGCCAATCTCGTTGCCTTGATCCGCTGCCCGTCGGTCACGCCGCAGGATGCGGGCGTGCTCGATGCGCTCTGCGCCCTGCTTGCCCCGATCGGCCTCGATTGCCGACGCGAGACCTTCAGCGGCCGCGGATCGCATGCCGTGGACAATCTCTATGCGAGCCTGCGCGGCGAAGGGCCGCATCTGCTGTTTGCGGGACACACCGATGTCGTGCCTGTCGGGGAGGCCTCGGCATGGACGCATCCGCCCTTCGATGCCGTCGTCGAGGGCGGCGAGCTCTACGGGCGCGGGGCGGTGGACATGAAGGGCGGCATCGCCGCCTTCGTCGCCGCCCTTGCCCGGCATGTCGAGCGCCACGGCACGCCAGCCGGTTCGGTGTCATTGCTGGTCACCAATGATGAGGAGGGTCCGGCGATCAACGGGACGGTGCGGATGCTCGAAACGGCGGCCGGCTGGGGCGAGCGCTGGGATGCAGCCCTTGTCGGCGAGCCGACCTGCCGCGAGCGCATTGGCGACATGGTGAAGATCGGGCGGCGCGGCTCGCTGAGCGGCGTCCTGACCGTGCATGGCCTGCAGGGCCACGTCGCCTATCCCGACATGGCCGAAAACCCGGTGCCGGCAATGCTTTGCCTCGGCGACGGGCTGCTTGGCCTGCCGCTGGACGGGGGTACGGAACGCTTCCAGCCTTCCAATCTCGAGATCACGGCGATCGAGACCGGCAATGCCGCGGCCAATGTCATCCCCGCCGCAATTTGCGCCCGGTTCAATATCCGCTTCAACGATTTGTGGACTGCGGAGAGCCTGAAGGCGGAAATCGGGCGGCGGCTGGCGACGGCCGCCTCGGCTTTCCAGCGCCGCCACGGCAGGAAGCCGCGCTTCTCGCTCGAATGGCCGCATCCGCCGAGCGAGGCCTTCCTGACCGGTGATGAGCGGTTGATCTCCACTGTCACAGCCGCGATCGCCGATGTGTGCGGGCTGGCGCCGGAACTCTCCACCTCCGGCGGCACTTCGGACGCGCGCTTCATCAAGGAGTACTGCCCGGTGGTCGAATTCGGCCTGGTGGGCAGGCATCTGCATGCAATCGACGAGCGGGTTCCGCTTGCCGATCTCGAATTGCTGACGCGGACCTATGAGCGGCTGCTCGCCCGCTGGTTCGACCCGTCGGCATCGCCCGGATAGTCGACTGCCACGAGATAGAGGCCGGCGGCCGGCGCCACGGGGCCGCAGGCCTTGCGGTCGCGCGCTGCGATCGCCGCCAGCACATCCTCCTTCCGCCATTTTCCTTCGCCGACGAGCTTCAGGGTTCCGGCAAGGGAGCGCACCTGGTTGTGGAGGAAGGAGCGGGCCGAGGCACGAATTTCGACGATCTCGCCGGCGCGGCGGACATCGAGCCGGTCGAGGGTCTTGACCGGGCTGGCCGACTGGCAATGGACCGAGCGGAAGGTGGTGAAATCGTGCCGTCCAACGAGCAATTGCGCCGCCTCGTGCATCGCCTCCACATCGAGCGGGCGCGCCACCCACCAGACCCGGTCCTGGCAGAGTGCCGGGCGCGCCCGTCGGCACAGGATGCGGTACAGATAATGGCGCGCGGATGCGGAAAACCGGGCGTGGAAATCCGGCGCCGCCCTCGCTGCGTCGAGAATGGCGATCCGGTCGCCAGCGAGCGCCAGCTTCGCGTTCAGCGCGTTCCGCACCGTTTCTTCCGGCCAGTCGCGAACAAGGTCCACATGCGCGACCTGGGCGAGTGCGTGCACGCCTGCATCGGTACGGCCGGCGCCGGTGACCCGGGCCTCCTCGCCGGAAAAGGCGGCGACCGCCTGTTCGATCGCGCCCTGCACCGTCGGCTGCCTGTCCTGGAATTGCCATCCGGCATAGGGGGTGCCGTCATATTCGATGAGGAGGCGGTAGCGCGCCATCGCCGAACCTAAAGGACTGCGCTGATTTCGGCGCCGCGCAGGAATTCGGCGGCGCCCAGCACCTTGCCGCCGGCGCGTTGCAGGCGCAGGAGGCGCACCGCGCCCGTTCCGCAGGCAATGGTCAGCGGCGCCAGCCGTTCGCCTGGCCGTCCGCTTCCCGCCGCGAGTTGCGAGGCAAGGATGCGCACGCGCTCCTTCCGGCCGGAGATCTGCATCTCGCACCACGCGCCCGGCACCGCCGAGAGGCCACGAATCCGGTTGTGCACCTCGATTGCCGGCCGCGTCCAGTCGATCCGGGTTTCTTCGCGGGAGATCTTGGCGGCATAGGTCACGCCCTCGCTCGCCTGCGGTACGAAGTGCAGCTCGCCCCGCTCGAGCCTTGCAAGCGCCTCGCACATCAGGCGCGCGGTCACGTCCGCCATCCGGTCGTGCAGTTCGCTCGCAGTTTCGTCGGGGCCGATCTCCAGATCTTCCAGCAGCCCGACAGGTCCGGTATCGAGCCCCTCATCCATCTTCATGATCGAGACCGCGGTTTTCCGGTCGCCGGCCATGATGGCCCGCTGGATCGGCGCCGCGCCGCGCCAGCGCGGCAATGCCGAGGCGTGGCCATTGAGGGCGCCGAAACGCGGGGCCGCAAGTACAGGCGCCGGCAGGAGGAGGCCATAGGCCACCACCACCGCGACATCGGCGCCGAGCGCGGCAAACTCCGCCTCCGTCTGCGGATCCTTCAGCGAGACCGGCACGAATACCCTCAGGCCCAGCCGCTCCGCCAGTTGATGGACGGGAGATCTGACTGGCTCCAGCCCGCGCCTGCCACCCGGTCGCGGCGGCTGCGAATAGACAGCGAGCAGCTCATGGCCCTGCCCATGCAGCGCCTGCAGCGTGGCGGCCGCGAATTCCGGAGTTCCCATGAAGACGATGCGCAGCGGCAAGGCTCTGCTCCATTGCGGGGTCTGCCGGCGTCGTTCCCGAACGGAAGGTCGCCGCCAGGGATGGGGCGGGCGTCAGAGCACGCTTTCGCCGTTCTTCTCGCGCTCGCGCGCCAGCTTGCGGAAGCGGCGCACCACCATGTCGCGCTTCAGCTTGGAAATATGGTCGATGAAGAGGACGCCGTCGAGATGGTCGATCTCGTGCTGGAAGACGGTGGCCAGCAGGCCGGATGCCTCGGTGACCACCTGCTTGCCGTCGCGGTCGAGATGGCGCACGGTGATGCTCGCCGGCCGCTCTACCTCGGCATAATATTCGGGGATCGAGAGACAACCTTCCTCATGCACGGAAAGCTCGTCGCTCGCGGCGACGATCTCCGGATTGATCGCCACCAGCGGATTGCGCGCCTCCTCGTCCTTGCCGATATCGATGACGAGCATGCGCAGGGGCTCGCCGATCTGGATCGCGGCGAGGCCGATGCCCGGCGCGTCATACATGGTCGCAAGCATGTCGTCCGCCAGCCGACGCAGCGCGTCATCCACGCGTTCGACGGGGCGCGACTTCTCGCGCAGCAAGGGGTCAGGCAGGAGGATCAGCGGTCGCACATTCATGAGGCTCACCTAGGGAATCACATCGCCCGCGTCAATCGTTTTTCCGGTTGTCATGACAGAAATGTTCCTGTTTTGATCTGGAGAAGGGGAGTCGAATCGGATAACAGGGAAGGATGGAGGGCAGAATGAACCTGGAGGAGACTATCGAGGAGATCCTGCTTGTGCCTGGCGCCCTGGCGCAGCGACCGGGCCTGGTCCTGCTGGTCCTGGCGGGCCTGGTAGTCCTCCTGCTTGCTGTACTCTGCGTCGCGCTGCTACGCCAGTCGCGTCTGCGGGTGCGCGAGGCGGAGGCGGCCGCGATGAAGTCGGCGCAGGCCGAGGCGCGCATGGCCGAGATTGCCCGGGCGCAGCAAGAAATGCAGGGGCGCATGGGCACGCTGGCGGAAATCTTCGGCGCGCGGCAATCCGATCTCAACCGCGCGATCGGCGAGCGGATCGACGGCATGACCTCGCGGCTCGGTCGCTCCATCGCCGAGCAGACCCGCGCAACCCATGAGGATCTGGCGCGGCTGCAGGAGCGGCTGGCCGTGATCGACCAGGCGCAGGGCAATCTCCGTTCGCTGGCGAGCCAGGTCGTCGAATTGCAGTCGATCCTCTCCAACAAGCAGACGCGCGGAGCGTTCGGCCAGGGCCGGATGGAGGCGATCATTGCCGATGGCCTGCCCAAGGGCGCCTATGCCTTCCAGCACAAGCTGTCCAATGATCGGGTGCCCGATTGCGTCATCCGCCTGCCTGGCGGGCTGCCGCCATTGGTGATCGACGCCAAGTTCCCGCTCGAAAGCTGGAATGCCATCCGCGATGCAGCGGGGGAGGGCGAGGCGGCTCTTCAGGCTGCCGCCCGGGCGTTCCGCCGCGATATCGAGGTGCACATCAAGGCGATTGCCGAACGCTATCTGATTGCCGGCGAAACGCATGAGACCGCCTTCATGTTCGTGCCGTCGGAATCGATCTTTGCCGACATTCACGAGAAGTTCGAGGATCTGGTCCACAAGGCGCAGCGGTCGCGTGTGGTCATCGTGTCGCCATCCTTGCTCATGTTGTCGATCCAGGTCATTCAGACGGTGATGAAGGATGCGCGCATGCGCGAGCAGGCGCATCTGATCCAGGGCGAGGTATTGCGGCTGATGGAGGATGTATCGCGTCTCGATGATCGTGTGCGCAAATTGCAGGGCCACTTCATCCAGACCGGCAAGGATGTCGAGCTGATCCTGACGTCGACGCAGAAAATCATGCGTCGCGGCGCGCGCATCGAGGCGCTGGAGTTCGGCGAGGGAACTGCGGCGCCGGACCCGGATGAAAGCCGGGCCGGGGACGAAGCCGAACTTCCGAACTATTCCGCTCTGAAGCGAGTTGCATCGACTCCATAGTGCTGGAGATAGCGGCTCGTGATCCGCTCGCAAGGCAGGATGATGAAGATGTCGACCGTGCCGAAATCGGGATCGATGACGCAACCCTCGCCAACTCCTGCGCCGAGCCGAAGATAGCCCTTGATGAGCGGCGGCATGGCTGCCAGTGCCCGCCTCGGATTGACCGCTTCTCGCGGCAGGAAGTCCATCGCCTGCATCCGTGCCGGATGCGCGCGCACCTGCCATTGCGGTTCCGCGGCGCAATGATGGGCAAGGAAGGCCAGGGCCTCGGCGTGGCGCCGGGGATCCGTGCCCGGAAAGGATCCGCAGCCGATCATGACGTCGATTTCATGGCGCCGGCAATAGGCCCATATCCCTTGCCAGAGCAGTTCCAGCGTTCGCTTCGAGCGCCAGGCCGGCAGCACGCAGGAACGCCCCAGTTCAAGAAAGCGCCGTTGGCGCTGCCGGCGCAAGAGCGGTTCGAGGTCGAACTCGCTGGCGGAATAGAAGCCGCCGCGCTGCTCCGCCTGTTCCTGGCGCAGCAGGCGATAGGTGCCGACAATGCGTTCGGTATCCGGTCCGTCGCGGCTGGTGTCGATCACGACCATGTGATCGCAGAACGTGTCGAAATGGTCGGCATCGAGGGCCGGTAACTTCATTCGCCATTGCCCATATGCGCCGAATTCCTGTGAGAAGACATGGTGGCGCATTGACTGGACGGCAGCAATCTCGGCCTCGCTTGCGGCCAGGCGAACAATGAGGCCGCCTATTCGCCCGTACAGCTCCGGCTCCCTTTCTTCCGTTGCGAGCATCGCATCCATGTTCGATCCCCTTCGCCTCGAATATTCTGCCCGACCTTTGCATGAAGGGCCAGACTGCGGGCCGGTATCCTCCGGATTGATGATCCTCCCTGTCCTGCCGGATTGGGGCTGGCGCGGCGGTTCAGCCCTCGCGTCGCCGGCGCAGGAACACAAGCAGTTCCTGCAGGATGATCAGCCCGGCGCCGATCGTGATGAACGCATCGGCGAGGTTGAAGATCGCGAAGGACCAGCTTCCGACATGAAACAGCACATAGTCGATCACATGGCCGAGCAAGGCACGGTCGATCAGGTTGCCGATGGCGCCGCCGATGATCAGCGCGAAGCCGGCGCGGGCAAATCGGTGCGATTCCGGCGTGCGCAGGGCAAGGTAGATGACGGCGGCGACGATCAGGACCGGCAGCACCACCAGCCAGGGGCCCTGCAGCCAGTCCAGCATGGAAAAGGCGATGCCGGTATTATAGGTGCGGAACAGGGCCAGATGCGGCAGCACCTCGACGAAATCATGCAGGTCCAGATTGGCCTCGACCCAGCGCTTGACGGCGAAATCGGCCGCGACCGCCAGGAGGACAATCAGGAAACTGGGCAATGCGCGCATGAGAGCCTTTCTTGCTTGGATGGAATCGTTCGGGCGCCGGGATCTTGTAACCTCGCAAGGAGCGGACGGCGACGCGGTGCCGGCACCATTAGCCTTTTGCGACGATGCTTTCCTGTCGGTGCATGATCCTTTCCGGAAAGCGGGAATCACGTTCCAGGCTCCACCTTGCCATCCGGAACTGCGTCCGGAAATGTCGTATCGCGCTGCGGTGTTTCCCTTGCCGGGCCCGCAGCCCCACGCCACCAGTTTGCCTGCATGTAAACATGTAGCGCTCTAGCCGGCTTCTTCGCGGGGCAGGGCACCGCGCCGGATCTCGTACAGCATGATGCCGGTCGAGACGGAAAGATTCAGCGAATCGGCCTGGCCGGCCTGGGGGATGCGCACGCGAAGATCGGCGCAGGCGGCAAGCGCGTCGCTGATTCCCTGCTGTTCGTTTCCCATCAGGAGCAGGACGGGCCGTCCGTTCCAGTCGGGACTGCGGTAATCGACGCTGCCCTTGAGATGGGTTGCGGCGACGAGGCCCGCAAACTTGCGTCGCCATGCAAGGAATTCGGCCTCGCTGCATTGCACCAGCGGCACGGCGAAGAGCGAGCCCATCGTGGCGCGAACCGCTTCGGGGCCGAACGGGTCGGTGCAGTCGCCGATCAGCATGACCCCCTTGGCGCCGACCGCATCCACCGTGCGCAGGATTGTGCCGAGATTGCCGGGATCGCGCACGCGGTCGAGGCCGACCCATACATCGTTTCCCTCCGGGCGGATGCTCGCCAGGGGATGCACCTTTCTGCCGCAGACAGCGATCACCTGTTGCGGATTGTCGCGCCGCGCAATGGCGGCAAGGATCTTTTCCGGCACGACCAGTATGTCTCCGCCGCGCGCCATGACGCGGGCCGCGACATCCTGCACCGGCTTCTGCTCGCGCGCAGCCCGGCTGAGGATCAGCGTGCGAACTTGCCAGTGCCCGGCCAGCGCGTCGATGACGAGCTTCAGGCCTTCGGCGAGAAAGGCGTCCTGCCGGTCGCGCTGCTTCTTCAGCGCCAGTGCGCGGATGTCCTTGATTGCCGGGTTGGAGAAGCTGGTGATCTCGCGAACCCTGCCCGGAGCAGGAAGCGGCGGCCGGTCAGCGTTCATGCGTGCACCCAACGCGAGAACAGCGAGGTGGAGAGCAGGCGTCCGCCCGATTGCTCGCGCAGGGTCAGCTCGCCCGATTCGATCACGCCGCCTGCGGTTGCGAATGCATCGGCGAGCAGCGTATGCGGCAGGTAGAATGACGCGCGAATCGAATAGACTGTCAGCACCAGCGCCAGCGCATGGGCGGACAGGAGTTCGCGGCAAAGCTCGACCATTTCCGGCAGATCCTCGAAGATCTGCCATTTCTCGCCATTGGGGCCGCGGCCATAGGCAGGCGGATCGAGCAGGATGATCTCATAGCGGTTGCCACGCCGCAATTCGCGCCGCACGAAACGCATCGCGTCCTCGCAGATCCAGCGAATCGGCCGGTTCTGCAGGCCGGCGCGCTCCTGGTTCTCCCGTGCCCAGCCAATTGCCTTCTTCGATGCGTCGACATGGGTGACGGCGGCGCCGGCGCGCGCTGCGACCAGCGAGGCAAGGCCCGTATAGCCGAAGAGGTTCAGCACCTTGACCGGCCGTCGCGCTTCGCCGATCAGCGTTTCCATATGTCGCCAGTGTGTCGCCTGTTCCGGAAAGACCCCGACATGGCGGAACGAGGTGAAGCGGCCGAGATAATCGAGTCCGTCATGGCGCATGGGCCAGGTCTCGCCGAGCGGCTGGCGCGGAAAATGCCAGCGGCCCACGCCTTCCTCCTCCGTGTCGCCGGTGAAGACGGCGTCTGCCTTCGCCCATTCTTCCGGTCCGAGCCGCTTGCGCCAGATTGCCTGGCCTTCCGGGCGGATGATTCGCAGTGGGCCGTATTGCTCCAGCTTCTCCCCGCCGCCACTGTCGATCAGCGCGTAGTCGGGACCGGCTTCGAGCGTGAGAATCAGCGGCGCGCGCTGCGCCGGGGCACGTGCATCGCCCATCATGGCGCTCAGCTTCGGGCAGGCAGGCCGGTCGTGCCGCCCGTGCCGGCCGGAGCGGCATTGCCTGCGCTGCCTCTTTGCCCGTCCCGCCTTTGCCTCTCCCGCGCCGCGCGCCGGTAACGCCCCTGGCGCATCCAGGTGGCGGCCGAGCCGATGAGGATCCCGATGGCGAGGGCAGCGAACAGCCAGACGAAAAGCGGCAGGATGACGGTCAGCTCGGGATTGCCCGGATTGAACGGATCGACCGTGAATGGCGACGGCGTGCGGTTCGCTGCCGCCAGCGCCACGAGCAGGATCGCCAGCGGCACCAGGATGAGGAGGAAGAGGATGCGGTGGATCATCTGTCGGCGCGGCCCGTTCAGAATTCCGGATTGAGCCGGGCGCGCAGTTCCTTGCCGGTCTTGAAGAACGGTACCCATTTCTCCTCGACATGGACCGTTTCGCCCGTGCGGGGATTGCGCCCCACCCGTGCCGGGCGGTGCTTGACGGAAAATGCGCCGAAGCCGCGCAGCTCGACGCGATTGCCCTCCGCCAGCGCTTCGGTGATCTCGTTGAGCACGGCGTTGACGATGGTTTCGACGTCACGCTGGAAAAGATGCGGATTGCGGCTGGCGATGATCTGCACCAGTTCGGACTTGATCATGTGGCATCCCTCTGCAAAAAACCGTCTGCGCTTTCAGCTGGATCGGGTCTAATCTGTTGATTTCCCGATATTATTTTGATGTCCTTCCCGGAAGGTCAGGTTGCCAGACCGACACGAGCCCGTCAAGGAATATACGCTCGGCCCCCAGGCGCTCGATCAAGGCGGTCGTACCGGTCGGCAGGTCGAGCCATGCCGAGAGCCAGGCCGGGACGCCGGTTCCGGACCTCGGACGCCATTCCAGGACCTCATATTCGTTGCCAAGTTTCCCGGTCAGCCATTCCTTCGCGATTTCCTCGCCGCCCAGCGCATCGACGAGCTTGCGCTCCAGCGCCTGGCGGCCGGTGAAGATCGAGCCGTCGGCGAGCGCGAGCACCTCGCTGCGTTCAAGCGGCCGCCGATCGGCGACGAGATCGACGAACCATTCATAGGAATCCATCACCATGCGGCGGATCATGGCGCGCTCCGGCTCGGTGGTTGGCGAAAACGGGTTGGGCTCGGCCTTCAGCGGCGACGACTTGATGGATTCCATGCCGATGCCCAGCTTCTCCATGAGGCCGGTGAAATCAGGGAATTGCACCAGGACGCCGATCGAGCCGATGATCGAGGATTGCCGGGCGACGATATGGTCGCTGGCGCTGGCGATCATGTAGCCGGCCGAGGCTGCCAGCGTGCCGACCTGCGCCGCCACGGGCTTCTGCTCGGCGATGCGCCGGATCGCCTCGAAGATCGCCTCGCCCCCGGCCGTGGTGCCGCCGGGTGAGTCGATGGCCAGGATCACGCCCTTGACGCGCCGGCTGTCTGCGATCTGCCGCAGGCGTTCCAGCAGTTCCTCATCCTCGAGGATCGTGCCCTCGATCCGCACCTTCGCGATGTGATCGCTGGCGAAGGGCGAGTCGAGATCGCCCAGATACATGGCGGACCAGGCCAGCGCGATGGCGGCGATGAGAAAGGCGGCCACTCTCCAGAAGGTCAGTTTGCGGCGCAACCGGCGCCGGTCGATCATCTCATCGGCGTTGCTGGGCATGGGCGGGTCCTCACGGGTGAAGTTACCCATTTAGTGGGTTTCGCGCCGGATGCAAACCGGGAAAGGGCCCTTGTCGCGATCCGCATTGCATTCTTCATCCAACAATAACCATATTGCGCTGCAATGCGCCGTGAGGCCGAACAGACTTGCGCGCATTGGCGCGCCGGCGCAAGAAGGCGGACGAAATCCGGTTCCGATCCATGACCCATGAGACCGCCCGATCCGATTCTGTGCCCTATCTGGCCGCGCGCAAGGCCGACAGGCAGTTCGCGCGCGCCCGCCGGCATTCGCGCCGGGTGCGGCTGCTCAAGATCGGCGTGCCGATTGCCGCGGCGGCCCTTTTGCTCGTCTTTGCAGTCTGGGCCTGGTGGTCGACGCGCGATGGCTTCGTTGCCGAGATCACGGGAGCGGCGGTGGAGGACGGAAAGCTCGTCATGACCGATGCGCGGCTGAATGGTTTCACACGCGAGAATCTGCCCTATTCGCTGTCGGCCGAGCGTGCGGTCCGGGGAATTGGCGGCGCCGATCTGGTGGAGCTCGAGCAGATCGAGGCGGACGTGCCGCTCGATGCCGCCATCCGGGCCGCGATCGTCGCCGATGGCGGCCTGTATGACAATGACAACAAACTGCTCGACATCACCAGCGAGATGACGGTAACCACCACCAATGGCGTGGTGGCCCGGTTCCAGTCCGCGCATATCGACGTCGCATCGGGCGGGCTCGCAACGGGCGACCCGGTGCGGATCGAGATGCAGGGCTCGACGCTGATGGCCGGCTCCATGCGCGTAACCGAACGCGGCCGCGTCATCCTGTTCGCGGACGGAGTGCGCTTGACGATCGCGCCGGGCATGGACGGCTTGTCGGGAAGGAGTCGCATGAATGGCGAATAGAGTACGGATTTGCGCAATGTCGCTGATGGTGCTGGCCGCTTCGGCGGCGCTTGGTCAGGAGACCGGGGCAGGGCGCATGACCGGGCTGCGGCTTTCCGGCAATCAGCCGATCCAGATCGAGAGCGATCGTCTCGAGATCCGCGACAAGGAGCGCGTTGCCGTCTTTTCCGGCAATGTCAGCGTTGCCCAGGGCGAGACCCAGGTGAAGGCCGGCCGCATGGTGGTGCATTATTCCAGCGGCGGCGGGCCGGTCGCCGGCGGCGGCGCGGCGATCGAGCGGCTGGAGGCGGATGGCAAGGTCTATGTCCGCTCGCGCGATCAGGTCGCGACCGGAGATCGCGGCACGTTCGACATGCGCAGCGAGGTGCTGGTCATGACCGGCAGCAAGGTCGTGCTGTCCGAGGGCGACAATGTCATCGTCGGCTGCAAGCTGACCGTGGAGATGCGCACCGGGCAGGCGCGCTTCGAGGGCTGCGGCGATCGCGCTTCCGAAGGCGGCCGGATCATCATGCAGCTGACGCCGGGCCAGGGCCAGTAATCCTTTTCTCGGTGAGCGGGCAGCCGGATGACGGAAGATCGAACATGAAGGGTGCAGGTCCGGTGGAGCACGCATCAGGCCAGGCAGGAGCAGGTGGCCGGCAGGGAACGCTCGTCGCGCGCAGCCTCGTCAAATCCTACAAGGGCAGGCGCGTGGTCAACGGTGTTTCCTTCGGCGTCCGGGCCGGCGAGGCGGTCGGGATTCTCGGGCCGAACGGCGCCGGCAAGACCACCTGCTTCTACATGGTCACCGGCCTCATTCCGGTCGATGAAGGCACGATCGAGCTGGACGGCAACGACGTCACCCACATGCCGATGTACCGGCGTGCCCGTCTCGGCATCGGCTATCTGCCGCAGGAATCCTCGATCTTCCGGGGGCTGACTGTAGCCGGCAACATCCTTGCCGTGCTGGAGATTTCCGAGCGCGACAAGGCCGCGCGGGCCGGCAAGCTCGATGCTCTTCTGGAGGAGTTCCACATCGCCCATCTGCGCGATTCGCCCGCGATTGCGCTCTCGGGCGGCGAGAGGCGGCGCCTCGAAATCGCGCGCGCGCTCGCCAGCGATCCGAATTTCATGCTGCTCGACGAGCCCTTTGCGGGCGTCGATCCGATTGCCGTTGCCGATATCCAGGAGTTGGTGCGCCATCTGACGGCGCGTGGCATCGGCGTCCTGATTACCGATCACAATGTCCGCGAGACGCTGGGGCTGATCGACCGGGCCTATATCATTCACGCCGGCGAATTGCTGACCCATGGCCGGCCGGCGGAGATTGTCACCGACCCGGAGGTGCGGCGCCACTATCTGGGCGAGCGCTTCACACTGTAGCATTGCAGGTGATGCTGAACGAGTTGACATCGACGCCGGAAGTGACTAGATGGCCGGACGTTTTCGGGTGGCGCATGCTTCAAATCGTGCAGACATGGTCGCGGATTGTGCGAGGCACCCCGTTTTTGGTCAGGACCCATGAAATCGGCTCCCCTTTTCGCCTTGGTGCATCGGGGTTAACCTGGGGTCAGGACCTGTCGATATGTGTGTAATGGCGTTTGAAATGGCGAGAGATGGAAGGAAGAGTCCGATGAGCGGGGTTACGCTCCCGGTCGAGGGCTTTGACGCAGCAGGTCGACCCCGGCTTGATCGTCATTGCGCATATATCGACAGGTCCTGACCCTGAGTCATCAGCTCTAGTGAAATAGGCGAATCCAGCATGAATCTGCGTGTTTCCGGCAAGCATATGGAAGTCGGCGATGCCTTTCGTGGCAAGATCGAGGAACGTGTCCGGCAGGCGGTGGAGAAATATTTCGATGGCGGCTATTCCGGCCAGGTCACGGTCGAGAAGACCCGGGCCGGCTTTGCGACGGACTGTCTGATCCGGCTCGATACGGGGATTTCGCTCCACACGCGCGGCGAGGCGCAGGAACCCGTCTTTTCCTTCGATGCGGCAGCTGACCGTCTGGAAAAGCGCTTGCGTCGTTACAAGCGCCGGCTGCGGGACCATACTGCCGACCTTCGCAATGGCCGGGGCGCGAGCGAGTCCGTCGCCTACCGCATTGTCGGCGGCATGGGCGAGGACGTCGAGGAAGAAGTTCCGCAGGATTATTCTCCGGCAATCGTTGCCGAGACCACGCTGCCGGTGGAGACCATGTCCGTGGCTACCGCGGTCATCGAGCTGGATACAAAGGACCATCCGGTCTTCGTGTTCCGGAATGCCGGCAATGGCGAAGTCAACATCGTCTATCGCCGGCCGGACGGCAATATTGGGTGGATCGATCCATCCGAAGTAGCGCGCAAGGCAGGTGAGCAGTAAGGCCTGCGGGTCATCCGAGCAGACGCGCCGTTTGCCGCCATGGTGAGCAAGGGACTTCATATAGATGGATTTGAGTGACCTGATCGGCATTGAGTCGGTAATGCCGGCGCTGAAGGCCAATTCAAAGAAGCAATTGCTTCAGTTGATGGCAGAAAAGGCGGCCGGTCTCACCGGCCTGCCGGAGCGCGAAATCCTCGATACGGTATTGCAGCGCGAATTGCTCGGCTCGACGGGCGTCGGCGGAGGCATCGCCATTCCGCATGGCAAGCTGGCGCGGCTGGAGCGGATCACGGGCGTGTTTGCGCGATTGAAGAATCCGGTCGATTTTGATGCGCTGGACGACCAGCCGGTGGATCTGGTCTTCCTGCTGCTGGTGCCGGAAAGCGCCGGCGCCGATCATTTGAAGGCACTGTCGAAAATCGCGCGGGTCTTGCGCAACCCCGAGACGGTGGCGAAGATCCGGGGCATGACGGATGCCGCCATGATCTACAATATCCTGTCGAAGGCGCCGGCTTCCCACGCGGCATAAGCCTTGAGTTGTCCTGCATCCCGGGAGGATGCGGGGCTCTGACCGTGCCGCCTCTTGTCGGCTGCGCTCCCGCATTTCCCCGCTTCCCGTATCGTCCATCCCGCGCGCCGCAAGGCCGCGTACATTTTTCACGTTGTCTTGTCCCCCTGCCTCCAGCCCATGCGATACTGCTCGCCTGTTGATGAATCACGGGAGGGAATCGCGGTGCAGGAAGTGGACGAAAGGGTGCGATGGCATGTGACGGCCATATTGCGCATTCTTTCGGGTTGCGTTGCCGCCCTCGGGAACCGCTCCGAGATCACGCGACGCCTCCGTTCCTACATTCTCGCCACGCTCCGGCCGGTCGAATCGGCGGTGCGCAGAATCGTCATCTATGCGGCAATGCGCATCGAGGTGCAGCTCCGCGAGGGCAAGCCGCCGAGGCCCATCAAGCCGCATGCCTGCATCCATCGCACCTTGCGCGAGAAGGCCTTGCGCCAGTCGGAAGCCAAGGGCGAAGCCGAAGGCAATTCGCCGGAGCCTGCTCCCGAGACACCGGAAGAGAACTGTGCCAGGGCGCTGGCGCCTTCCAGGCTTGTTGTTTCAACGCGGCAAGTGGCGCCGCCTCGGCGATTTTCGCCCCATTGGCAGGTCCACCTTCCGGAGCGCGCCCAGCGCCCCAAGGCGGGCGAGCTGTTCTCACGGTTTTCCCTGTTCGATCCGCCGCGTCAGGACAGTATGGGCCTGAACCCGGCCGCTCCGGGCGTGAAGCACCTTCAATCCTTGCCGATACGGTGTTCCGGCACTGACCTTTTCAATGCCGGGCGCTTGAAGGCCCGCATGAACGCGGTCGAGGAGGCTTTGAAGGATTTGCCTGCGCAAGCCAGACGCTTCGCCCGCTGGTGGGCCCTTCGTGAACACGAACTTGCACAACGCAAGGCGGAAGCGGCCAGCCGGCCCGTACAACCCTTGCCGAGCCGGGAGGAGCGGGCGCGCATCCGAAAGGAACTCGCCTCCTCACCGCCGCCTCCACCGCCCCGGCGCCGGCGCTTTCACGCCCTTCGCATCGGCAAGCCACCCGGCTGCCGGTTGAAGCGCATCGATCCAAGCGGGCGATTGCCGTCCGGATCCCGGGAAATCGACGAGATCCTCGCCGATGTCGACGCCCTCGCCTGGGAGGCGTGCGAGCGCGCGCCCGCGTGAAAGCGGCGGCGCTTTCGTCAATTGTGGGACGCGCAATGGCCCTTCAGGATCATGACCCCAGGAGAACCGCTGCCCCGGATCCGATGCCTATGCCAACGCTGGTTCTTGTCCGGAAAGCGGAGACCACTTTCCGGGAACCTGTTGATTTCCTGTTGGCGCAGGTTCTTGTCCGGAAA
>CAYLGY010000032.1:0-28264 GCA_964383325.1 uncultured Rhizobiaceae bacterium | reverse complement strand
TTGCGCTGCAGGCGCCCGGCTGCAAGCTGAAGCGCTTTGATCCCGACGGGCGCCTTCTGGCTCATATCGACGCCCTCGCCTGGGAGGCGTGCGAAGGCGCGCTCGCACCCGCGGGAATGCGAAGGCGCTTTTTCCGTCATTTTCGGGCCGCGCCCGAGCGCCTTCGATCCGGTTGCGGCCTTATGAATCCAGGCCGAGCTTTGCCTTCACCAGCGCATTGACCGCCTGTGGATTGGCCTTGCCGCCCGTGGCCTTCATCACCTGCCCGACGAACCAGCCGGCCAGGGTCGGCTTGGCCTTTGCCTGTTCGACCTTGTCCGGATTGGCGGCGATCACCGCATCCACCGCCGCCTCGATGGCCCCGGTATCGGTGACCTGCTTCATCCCCCGCGCCTCGACGATGGCGCGCGGGTCGCCGCCCTCGTTCCAGACGATCTCGAACAGATCCTTGGCGATCTTGCCGGAAATCGTTCCCTCGCCGATCAGGTCGATAATGGCGCCGAGCTGGTCGGGCGACACGGGCGACTGCTCGATCGGAAGGCCGGCGCGGTTGAGCGCCCCGAGCAATTCATTGATGACCCAATTGGCGGCGGCCTTGCCATCGCGCCCTGCTGCCGCATGTTCGAAATAATCGGCGATCGCCTTTTCGGCCACCAGCACGGAAGCATCATAGGCGGACAGGCCGAACGCCGTCATGAAGCGTGCCTTCTTCTCATCGGGCAATTCGGGCAGATCGCGCGCCAGCTCGTCCACATAGGCCTGGTCGAATTCCAGCGGCACGAGGTCCGGATCGGGGAAATAGCGATAATCATGCGCCTCTTCCTTCGAGCGCATGGAGCGGGTCTCGCCCTTGACCGGGTCGAACAGCCGCGTCTCCTGGTCGATCGTGCCGCCATCCTCGAGAATGCCGATCTGGCGGCGCGCCTCGGATTCGATCGCCTGCCCGACGAAGCGGATCGAATTGACATTCTTGATCTCGCAGCGCGTGCCGAAAGGCTCCCCCGGGCGGCGGACCGAGACGTTCACATCGGCGCGCATCGAGCCTTCATCCATATTGCCGTCGCATGTGCCCAGATAGCGCAGGATCGTGCGCAGCTTGGTGAGAAAGGCCTTCGCTTCCTCGGCAGAGCGGATGTCCGGCCGCGAAACGATCTCCATCAGCGCCACGCCGGCCCGGTTGAGGTCGACATGCGACTGCGTCGGGTGCTGGTCGTGGATCAGCTTGCCGGCATCCTGCTCCAGATGCAGGCGCTCGATCCCGATCTCGATGTCGCGGAAATTGCCCTCGCGGTCCGGACCGACCGAAACCGTCACCGTGCCTTCCCCGACAATGGGGTGCTTGTATTGCGAGATCTGGTAGCCCTGCGGCAGGTCCGGATAGAAATAGTTCTTGCGGTCGAAGACCGAGCGATGGTTGATCCGCGCCTTCAGGCCGAGCCCGGTACGGATCGCCTGGCGCACGCACTCCTCGTTGATGACCGGCAGCATGCCCGGCATCGCCGCATCGACGAGGCTCACATTGGCATTCGGCTCGGCCCCGAAGGCGGTCGACGCGCCCGAGAACAGCTTGGCGCTGGAGGTGACCTGCGCATGGATCTCCATGCCGACCACGACCTCCCAATCCCCGGTTGCGCCAGGGATGAGCGCGTTCTGGTCCGGCGTTCGCGTATCGATGATGTTCATGGCGGCCCGTCTGCTGCTTCGTCGGTCTGGAAAACTGGCGCCTTGTTAGAACTTTTGGCGCCGAAAGGGAAGCGGCAGCGGCACGCGCATTCAGGCCGTGGCGATATAGTTGCGGATCTCCTCCGCCTCCCGCTCGACATCCTCGATCCGCTGCCGGACCACGTCGCCGATCGAGATGATTCCCTCCAGCCTGCCATCCCTTTCCACCGGCAGATGTCGAATGCGGTGATTCGTCATCACCTCCATCACCTGGTTCACCGTGTCCTGCTCATGGCAGACCAGCACCCGCGTGGTCATGCTGCCCGAGACGGGCGATGCCAGCGCCTCGGCGCCGCGCCGCGCCAGCAGGCGGACGATATCGCGTTCGGAGAGGATGCCGCGAATGGCCTGGCTCCCATCGACGACCACCAGCGCGCCAATGTCCTTCTGTGCCAGCAGCAGCAGCGCATCCGTCAGGGACGCATCCAGTTGCACGGTGACGACATTTCTGCCTTTCCGATCGAGCATGGACTTGACCGTCATTCGATGACCCTCCAAAAGCCAACCATTGCCCCGGACGGACATGGTGAGGGCAAGGCGGGTTTTTGGCAAGCCCTGTCGCGATCAGCTCCGCGCGCCTCGCGGCCGGTCGAGCAGGATGATTCCGACCAGCCCGGCAAGGAAGCCGCCAATATGGGCTTCCCAGGCGATCGCCCCGCTCTCATCGCCGGTGAGCCAGCCGAGCCCGGCAATCAGATTGACCACGAGCCAGACGACCAGGAACACGACCGTGTTGCGCCGGCCCGCCATTTCCCGGATCCCCAGCCGCGGTCCGTGGAAGGCCGGGCGCCGCATGTGCCGGTCGACCGAGAAGCCGAACCTTGCTGCCGCCGCCATCATGCCCGACACGGCGCCCGACGCGCCGATGACCGGCGTTGCATCGAACGGGTGCACGAGGAAATGGACCGCGGCCGCGCCGGCGGCGGTGAAGATCCAGAAGCCGGCAAACCGGGCAGCGCCGATCCGGTGCGCAAGCGGCGAACCGAAGGCGGCGAGCCAGATCATGTTGATGGCCAGATGCACCCAGCTTCCATGCAGCAGCGAATAGGTCACGGGCGACAGGAAGCTGGAAATGTCGACCGCATATTCCGGACTGTAGCGCAGCGGGATGAATGCGCCGTAGACGAGCACGGTGAAGTCCGCCTCCGGGCTCAGCGCCCCACGCACCAGATGGACACCGCAGCAGATCGCGATGAAGAGCAGGACGACCGGCGCGATCGTGAAGAGAGGTTCGCGCTGCCTCGTGCCGGGCTGTTCCGTGCTCGCCTGTTCTGCCATGATTGTGGGGATTCCATTGATCGGGGCGGTGGGACGCGAAGCAGGCGCGCCATGAATCTTCAGGTTTGGCTGGAGCCGAATCTACTTCGCCGGCCTCTGCGCCGCAAGCCGCCGTTCCAGCTTGGCGAGAACGGAGGGCAATCGGCCCGGCAGGTCCTCGGCGATTGCATGCGGGCCAGCGACATTGCCTGCCTCGCCATGGATCCAGACGGCGGCGCAGGCCGCTTCGAATTCAGCCATGCCCCTTGCGAGCAGCCCGGCGACGATCCCGGCGAGCACGTCGCCCGATCCCGCTGTCGCCAGCGCGGCGCTGGCATTGCCATTGATCGCGGCGCGCCCGTCCGGCGCCGCGATCACCGTGTCCGGCCCCTTGTAGATGACGATGGCGGCCGAACGGTCGGCGGCCTTGCGCGCCCGGTCGACCTTGGAGAGGCGGGCATCGCTGGCGATGTCCGGAAAGAGGCGACGGAACTCGCCCTCATGCGGTGTGAGCACCAGCCGGCCGGGCCCCTTGCGGGCGAGGGTGGCGAGGTCGGCGAGGGCGCCGGGAGTGCGCGACAGGGCCGTAATGGCGTCGGCGTCCAGTACAAGCCCGTCCTGTTCCCGCGCTGCGATTTCGAGCGCGAATGCCACCGCCCGCTCCGTGACGCCAAAGCCTGGCCCCAGCACATAGGCCCGGCTGCGGCCATCCTCCAGCAGCGCGGCCAGCTCTTCGACCGTTTCGAGCCGGGCCAGCATGATCGAGGTCAGGTGACAGGCATTGACCAGCAGCGCGCTGGCGGGGGAAAGCAGGGTAACCGCACCTGCCCCTGCCCGCTGCGCGGCCATGGCGGCGAGCCTTGCCGCGCCGGTCGAAGTCGCTCCGCCCGAAAACACGCCGACCGCGCCGCGGGAATACTTATGCAGCCTCGCATCCGGACGCGGCCAAGCATCCGCCCAGCGCTCCGGCAGGTTCTCCGCCGCAAGGGGCTGGATCTCCGCGAGAAGCCGGTCGGCGATCCCGATGTCGACAAGATGAACCTCACCGCAGAGGAGCTTGCCCGGCAGCAGGAGATGGCCTGGCTTCTTGCGAAAGAAGGTTACCGTCCAGTCGGCGCGGAACGCATCGCCAAGGATCCGGCCGTCATCGCCCGCGACGCCGCTCGGCAGGTCCACGGCAAGCACCGCGCAGCCGGCGCGCCGCGCCCGCGCAATCGCTTCGCGCACATCCGGTTCGACCGGGCGGGCAAGCCCTGCGCCGAACACGGCGTCGATCACCAGATCCCCCTGCTGCGCTTCGAATTCCTGCCAGGCGAGCACCGGGCCTTGCCAGTCGTCCCGCGCGCGCCCGGCATCGCTGCCGGGTCTCGGCGGCGCCAGCGCATGAAGGCGGACCTCGACGCCCGCGCGGGCAAGCTCGGCCGCTGCAACATAGCCGTCGCCGCCATTGTTCCCCGGCCCGCACAGCATATGCACCCGCCGCGCCTCACCATGCTTGGCGAGCGCCACCTGCGCCACCTGCCTGCCCGCATTGCGCATCAGCCCGTAACCGTCGAAGGGGCCCATCTCGATGGCCAGCCCATCGGCCCGTGTCATTTCCGCGACTGTGAGCAACTCCATCCCGGCCCCCTTGCCTGCCTAACTATTGGGCACCTTGCGCATCTTCTATGCAACGTGCACTGCCGTCCCATTCCGTCGTTCCGTCCGCCGCCCCGCCAGTCCTGCAGGATGCCCTGTTTCTTGCAGCGGGCAAACGAGTTGGCACGCCAATTGCAAAGAGTTGGGCGAGGCGTTCGGCAGACGTCAGGAAACGAGGCTGGAGACTGGAATGCAATGAAAAAGATCGAAGCGATCATCAAGCCGTTCAAGCTGGACGAGGTCAAGGAAGCGCTGCAGGAAGTCGGCCTGCAGGGAATCACCGTTCTCGAAGCCAAGGGATTTGGCAGGCAAAAGGGACATACCGAGCTTTATCGCGGCGCCGAATATGTCGTTGACTTCCTGCCCAAGGTGAAGGTGGAAGTCATCGTCCGCGACGACGCGCTCGAAGCGGCAATCGAGGCCATTCGCAATGCGGCCCAGACCGGCCGGATCGGCGACGGCAAGATCTTCGTCTCCAATATCGAGGAAGTGATCCGCATCCGCACCGGCGAGACCGGAGAGGACGCCATCTGAACCCCCACCAACGTCAAGATCATCAACAGGAAAGCAGCAATCTCAAATGACGACAGCAGCAGAAATACTCAGCCGGATCAAGGAAGACGAAGTCAAGTTCGTGGATCTTCGCTTTACCGACCCCAAGGGAAAATTGCAGCATGTGACCATGGATGTAGCGGCGGTCGATGAGGACATGTTCGCCGATGGCGTGATGTTCGATGGCTCGTCCATCGCCGGCTGGAAGGCCATCAATGAATCGGACATGGTGCTCATGCCGGACACCGAATCCGTTCACATGGATCCGTTCTTTGCCCAGTCCACCATGGTCATCCTCTGCGACGTTCTCGACCCGATCTCCGGGGAGGCTTACAATCGCGACCCGCGCGGCACGGCACGTAGGGCCGAAGCCTATGTCAAGTCGGAAGGCATCGGAGATACGGTCTATGTCGGACCGGAAGCCGAGTTCTTCGTCTTCGACGATGTCCGCTTCAAGGCCGATCCATACAATACCGGATTCCGTCTCGATTCCGGCGAATTGCCCTCCAACAACGACACGGAATACGAAACCGGCAATCTCGGCCATCGCCCGCGCACCAAGGGCGGCTATTTTCCGGTGCCACCAGTCGATTCCCTCCAGGACATGCGCTCGGAAATGCTGACCGTGATGGCCGATATGGGGGTGACCGTCGAGAAGCACCATCACGAAGTCGCCGCCGCGCAGCATGAGCTTGGCATCCGGTTCGATACGCTGCTGCGTACGGCCGACAATATGCAGATCTTCAAATATGTCGTGCACCAGGTCGCCCATGCCTATGGCAAGACCGCGACATTCATGCCCAAGCCCATCTTTGGCGACAATGGCTCCGGCATGCACGTCCATCAGTCTATCTGGAAGGGCGGCAAGCCGACCTTCGCTGGCAACGAATATGCCGGCCTGTCGGAAACCTGCCTGTATTACATTGGCGGCATCATCAAGCATGCCAAGGCGCTCAACGCATTCACCAACCCGTCGACCAATTCCTACAAGCGATTGGTCCCGGGCTATGAAGCGCCGGTGCTGCTTGCCTATTCGGCACGCAATCGCTCGGCATCCTGCCGGATCCCGTTCGGCAATTCTCCGAAGACCAAGCGTGTGGAGGTCCGCTTCCCCGACCCGATGGCCAATCCCTATCTGGCTTTCGCAGCGCTGCTCATGGCCGGCGTGGACGGCATTCGCAACAAGATCCATCCCGGCGACGCCATGGACAAGGATCTGTACGACCTGCCGCCCAAGGAGCTGAAGCAGATTCCGACCGTTTCGGGATCGCTGCGCGAAGCGCTGGCCAGCCTCGACGCGGACCGCGCCTTCCTCAAGGCGGGCGGCGTGTTCGACGACGATCAGATTGATTCCTTCATCGAACTGAAGATGGAAGAAGTCATGCGCTACGAGATGACTCCGCATCCGGTGGAGTTCGATCTGTACTATTCGTTCTGATCGTTCTGATCGCCACGGATATGACACTCCGCCGGGCAGCCGGTGGAGTGTCCCTGTCCCGGAGAGGACCAATCAGGGCGCGCGCGCCACACGGTTGCATGGACATTTGTCCTGAGAGAATTGAATCAGCCCTGCTTTCCGGCCGGTCCTGCCACGGATTCAAGCAGGCTGGCTGCAGCCATCATCTCGGCCCTGCGCAATTGGCGGCGCTGCATCGCCTCGTCGTCATCGCCCCATTGGGCGATGTTCCAGTCCTCATCGACATGGGCGGCCGCCCAGGCCGCATGCGCCCCGATGCTCCCCTCCGCTACGGCGATTGCAAGCAGGGCCGATCCGGTAAGCGCCGTCATGGAGTGGATCGCTGCCAGTGCCAGATGAGATTCATGACGGGCGAGCCGCGCCGCCATTGCCGCAATTGTTTCCGGCGGCTGTTCCACATGAATTACTCCGGCGGCGAGCCGAAAGCGGGCGCCGGCCTCCTGCTCCGCCCAGCGCAGGACCGGATTCCACGCCTCGTCCTGCAACTGGCAAAGTCGCTCCGGCCCTTCGGCGCGATAACAAAGAAGGTCCGTCCCGGCAAAGCGCAGAATGTCGGCGACGACCTCGTCGCGACGGACGCTCACGCCGTCCAGCGCCGAGTTCACCAGCCGCGTCACCGGCATGGTGGCCGGATCGATCCGTTCCTGTTGCGCCGCAAATTCTGCCGCGACGAGTTCCGCCGCTGCGAGGCTTGGCAAGGCCATCTCCCAGCGTGCCGGCGTGCGCACGGTTCTCCCGTCGAGCTGGACGACATATTGACCGGCCTCGTTGCGGGCCACTTGCGCCTTGCTGTAGAAGCGCTTCGGCAGTTCCGGCCGCGCATGCTGGCGCAACCTGTCCGCGTGATCTTCGTCCATCGACATCGCAACCCTACTCCGGTTCGTCGCCATTTGCCTCATCGAACCCCAGAAGGTTCCAGCTTTGCACCATATGGGGCGGCAAAGGGGCGCTCACATCCAGCCGGCCGCCGGAAGGATGCGGCAGGTTTATCCTGCGCGCATGTAGATGCAGCCGGTTCTGGATGCCTCCGGGAAACGACCAGTTGGTATCCGCCTCGAAATATTTCGGGTCGCCGATGATCGGCACGCCAATATGGGCAGCATGGACGCGAAGCTGGTGCATGCGCCCGGTATAGGGCTCCATCTCGAGCCAGGACAGCGCCTGTCCGGCGGTTTCGATGACCCGGTAATACGTTACGGCGTGATCCGCATCCGGCTCGCCATGGCGTGCGACCCGCATTCGATCCCCCTCGGGCGAGGTCTCCCGGACGAACCAGGTCGAAATCTTGCCCTCGCGTGGCGTCGGCACCCCCTTGACCAGGGCCCAGTAGATCTTGCGGGTGGTGCGCTCGCGAAAGGCAGCCGTCAGCCGCACGGCCGCCTGTCTTGTCCGGGCGATCACCAGAACGCCGGAAGTGTCGCGGTCAAGGCGATGCACGAGGCGCGGCTTCTCGCCCTTGCGGTTGCGCCAGGACTCGAGCATGCCGTCGACATGGCGCGTGATGCCGGAGCCGCCCTGCACAGCGAGTCCGGCCGGCTTGTTCAGGACGAATACCTTGTCGTCCTCGTGGAGGAGCATGCGCCGCAACACGTCCGCGTCGCCCTGGTCGCGCATGGTCCGGGCCGTCAGGGGGCCGGGCCGTTCATCCACTGCAAGGGGCGGCACCCGGATCTGCTGGCCGGCCCGCAGACGTGCATCTGCCTTGACCCGGCCGCCATCGACGCGGATCTGGCCCGTGCGCAGGAGTTTCTGCAATGGAGCGAACCCGAGGCCTGGGAAATGGACCTTGAACCAGCGGTCGAGGCGCATGCCCTCCTCGTCGCGGTCGACGGTGATCTGTTGCAACTTGCTCATCTCAACCCCATTTCAGACGCGCCAGCCACATGCCGGCCAGCAAGCCGGCCAGGCTTAGCCCCACGCTTGCCAGCACATAGGCAATCGACAGGCCCTGCGCACCACGTTGCCATAACAGAATCGCTTCAAGGGAAAAGGCGGAAAAGGTAGTGTACCCCCCGAGGATCCCGGTCATGATGAACAGCCCCGCTTGCGGGGACACCTCCGGACGACCCTGTAGCCAGAAGAATACCAGGCCCATCGCGAGGCTTCCCGTGGCGTTGACCAGCAGGGTGACCCATGGAGCCGCAGCGCCAGCGAGCTGTTGTCCGGCAAGTCCGGCGATGTATCGGAGAGAAGCGCCGAGGGCTCCGCCCAGCGCGACAAGTGCCAGATTCTGCATGGCCCCTGATAGAATGTTCCGCGGCGGAAAGAAAGCGCATCCGGGCCAGCACCAACCCTGAAATGCAGAGAACCCGGCAAGTTTTCATTGCCGGGTTCCCTTGCGAACGATTTTCGAAATTGCGTGGTCGTGAGACCTGCATGTTTCGATCCGTTCACTCCTTGCAAACTCGCGGCACGCCATATGGTTCCGCCCAGTCTCGAAAATTTTCACGCGCCGGAACGATCCACCGCAGCGCGTGTTCGAGACAGGAGATGCCTGGAGTGAAAGGAGTGCGACCATGGGTCGATGCACGCAATGTGGCAATGAATATGAGAAAACCTTCGAGATCCGCATGGCGGGAGGCATTCATGTCTTCGACTGCTTCGAATGCGCCATTCACAGGCTGGCCCCGAGCTGTGCTCATTGTGGTTGCAGGGTGATCGGGCATGGGGTCGAGCGGGATGGTGAGACATATTGCTGCGACCATTGCGCTGCTCAGTCCCGCGAACGGTCCGGCCACGATTCCTGAAGGTGACGGTCTACGGCGCCAGGGTATGATGTCCCTGGTGCCGCCCGAAAACTGCCAGCAGACTCGGCTGCGCGCGAGACAAAAAAAGGGCCGGCCATTTCAGGCCGGCCGGCGGAACGGGCTTGGGGGGGACTGTTCCGCATGGATGGACATCTTGGGGGAGTGAGGGGGGTTGGGTCATGTCCATCGCAACTATAACCACGCAGCGTACAATCGGTTCCCGGATTGCAGAAGATTTTTTTCATTTGCCTCCATGCGGCCCGGATCCCAATCGCGTCAGCAAGGCGCAATGTAGCGGCGGTTCCACTGATCACGATAATAGCATTTGCCCGGCTCGCTCGCGCGTCCGATCAAGGCGCCTGCCGCCGCGCCAACCGCGCCACCTACTACTGCGCCGGTCAAGGTATCATCGGCCACGGCAGCGCCGACCGCGGCTCCGGTTGCACCTCCGATCGTGGCGCCGCGTTCCGTTGCGGTGCACCCTGCCACAAGCGCCAGGGCGCCGAGACTGATAAGAATCCGTTTCATGACTGTCCTCCATCGCTTACCGGCAAAGAACGTCCGGCTTGCATGGAATGTTCCGACAGGCGCCGGCACGCGCTCTGGCCTATGGGTTGTCGTCGCGCCGGTCGCGGAGCCTTTGCCAGAATTCGAGACGTTTCTTCACTTCACGTTCGAACCCGCGTTCCTCGGGGCGGTAGAACTCCGGCCTTTTGGCGCCGGCCAGCGCATCCGGGAAGAATTCCTGGCCGGAATAGGCCTGTGGCTGGTCATGGTCATATTTGTAGCCCTTGCCATAGCCGAGTTCGCGCATCATCCGGGTCGGCGCGTTGAGGATATGCATGGGCGGCGGCAGCGAGCCGGTGGTTTCTGCCAGTTGGAGCGCGGCATTGAAGGCGCTGTAGGCGGCATTCGATTTCGGCGCGGTCGCTACATAGACGATTGCCTGTGAAAGGAAGAGCCTCCCCTCCGGCCATCCAATGCGCTCGAAAGCCTCCCAGGCAGCAATGACCTGCGGCATCGCCTGCGGATCGGCCATGCCGACATCCTCCGAGGCGGCGCAGGCCAGACGCCTGAAGATCGTGCCGGGGTCCTCGCCGCCGATGATCATGCGTGCCGCCCAGTACAGCGCGGCCTGCACGTCACTGCCGCGCAGGCTCTTGTGAAAGCAGCTCAGGAGATTGAAATGCGCTTCCTGCGCCCTGTCGTGAACCGCCGCGCGTCTCTGGACAGTCCTGGCCAGACCCGCCGGGTCGAGCGCTTTCGGGCTGTCGATTGCCAGTAATTCCTCGGCAAGATTGAGCAGGTAGCGCGCATCGCCGTCAGCCATCCCGATCAGGGCCTCGCGGGCTTCGTCGGTAATTGGCAATGCCCGGCCGGCATGCGCCTCGGCGCGCGCCACCACCTTGCCCAGCGCTTGCGCATCGAGGCGATGCACCACCAGCACGCGGGCACGGGAGAGAAGTGCCGCCACCAGGCTGAAGCTCGGATTTTCGGTCGTCGCGCCGACCAGTACCACCGTTCCGTCTTCCACATGCGGCAACAACGCGTCCTGCGTTACCCGGTTGAAGCGATGCAGTTCGTCGATGAAGAGAACGGTGCGCCGGTCATTGGCACGCAATTGTCGGGCAGCGGCGATGACCTTGCGCAGGTCGGCGATCCCGGCGCTGACTGCGGACAATTGCATGAACTCGAACCCGGCCTCGCGTGCCACCAGGCGCGCAATGGTGGTCTTGCCAGCGCCAGGCGGGCCCCACAGGATGAACGAGGACAGACGCCGACCTTCCACCATGCGGCGCAGGGCGCCGTCCTCGCCGAGCAGATGCTCCTGCCCGACGACCTCGTCCAGCCGCTGCGGTCGCAACGACTCTGCCAGTGGACGCGCCGGCCCGGCACTCGCTGCGTCAGGCTTCGCAGGGTCCGGAAGTGTATCGAAGAGATCGCTCACATCAATATCGCAGCGTCTGCCGCAGCAGCCTGCCATCCCGCTCGACGGCGAATTGCCACCACCGTGAGTCTCTTGCCGCCAGCTCTGCCAGGTGCTGCACCGAGTCCACCGTTTCGCCGTTCAGCTCGCGCACGATATCCCTCGGCCGCAATCCGAAGCGATGCGCGGGAGAATTTCGCGCAATCTCGACAATGACAACGCCGCGTGCATTGTCCGGCAAGCCAAGCCGCCGGGAAAGCGCCGGAGAAAGCTCTGCCACCGTCGCTCCGGAGAAGGGGCTCTTGCCCTCGATGATCAACCGGCTTCCGGCCTCCCCCTCGGGAGGCTTGGCAAGATTGACCGAGAGATAAGCCTTCTTGCCACGCTGCAGGACTTCGAATTCCGCGACCTCGCCAATGCGCCGCGTCGCCAGACGATAGCTCAGCGCATCCGGATGTTCGATCTGGATGCCGTCCACGATCAGCACGACATCACCGGGAAGCAGCCCCGCCTCTTCCGCCGGACTGCCCTCCGCCACATCCGTCACAAGCGCTCCGACAGGCCGATCCAGCCCGAGCGCCTCGGCAACCTGCGCGGTCACCGGATCGAAGCTGGCGCCGATCCAGGGCCGCTCGACGAAATCGCTTCCGGCTCTCGCGGCGTCCAGCACGCTGCGCAGCATGTTGGCGGGAATGGCGAAGCCGATGCCGTTCGACCCGCCGGAGCGCGAATAGATGGCCGTATTGATTCCCACCAGCCTGCCGCTCATGTCGATCAGGGCGCCGCCGGAATTGCCGGGATTGATGGCTGCATCGGTTTGAATGAAGAATCCGAAATCGCTCACGCCGACATGGGTGCGCGCAAGCGCCGAAACGATGCCGGAGGTCGTCGTCTGGCCGACCCCGAACGGATTCCCGATGGCCAGAACCAGATCGCCGACTTCCAGCCTGTCTGAATCGCCGAGCCGGATCGTGGGAAACGGCTTGTTGCCCTCGATTTTCAGCACGGCAAGATCGATCGATTCGTCCTGGATCAGAATGCTCGACTCGAATTCGCGCCCGTCCGCCAGAGCGACCTGAACCTTGTCCGCGTCGCGTATGACGTGATGATTGGTGACGATCAGCCCGTCGGGATCGACGATCACCCCCGAGCCGAGAGAGGATTGCACCCGGGGTGGCAGCGTGCCGCCGAAGAAGCGGTCGAAGAAGGGATCTCCGAAAAAGGGAGAGCGCGACGGCACCGTGGATGACGCATAGACGTTGACGACCGCCGGACCCGCTTCCCTTACCAGCGAAGCATAGGAAAGCTGGACCTCCCCGCGCGTGAACGGCACCCGGCGCAGGATCTCCGGGCTGTCCTCCTCACCCGGAGACGCATCCGTGTCTGTGTCGGACTCGTCGGGCGCAATCACGCCCTTCAGCACGTCGAACAGGCTGTCGCCCCCCTCCTGTGCCGGCAGGGGCATGGTTGCCGCCAGCACGATCAACACCGTCGTCCACAAGATCCGCAGCATGTTCACGATCGATCGTCCCATTGCATGTTTCGCCCAAGATAGAATTCCGCGCGGCGTGGGCCAAGCAGCATTTGCCCCGAACCCGGAATTCCTCCCCGTCCCGCATTCCGGCTGCAAGAAATCCTAGCCGAAACCGCAGAATTCAGGCATTATTGAGATGCGATCTGCGGGGGGACTGACAGATGAGAACAAGGGCTGCAGGGCATTGGCTCATTGCGTTGACCCTTGGACTGTGCCTGTCTCTGGCTGCATCCGTCATCGCGGAAAGGGTCAGCGCATCTCCGCAGGCCCACTTCGCTTTCCTGCCCGACGGAATGGGCGACGGCGACGAGTTGATCCTCAAGGCCGGCCAGTATCCCGACGGGCTTGTCATCGACGCCGATGCGAATGCGCCCGCGATGCTGCGCGTGGCAGATGCAGACTTGCGGGAAGCGGCAACAGCAACCTCCACATTGCGCCTGATCCTCATCGATGCGGCGGGCCAGCGCCTCGCCGCTCCGTTTGTCCTGCTGGACGAGTCCGGCAGCATCCTTGCGGAATCCGGCGATGATTTGCCCCTGGCGGTCTCACCGGGCCTATACCAGCTTGCGGCGCAGCAGGATCTGGGCCTGAGCACTTCTGTACAGATCGCTGCCGGAGAGACCATGACTGTCCATCTGGAAGCGCCGCGCAGCCTCTGGCTCCCCTTCGCCCGGGACGATCCTGCACACCCCCTGATCCTGTTTCGCGCTTTGCCCGACGCGGAGACCCGCCGTCTGATCCGTAGCCATGTCATCCATCGCGAGCTCGAATCGATTCGCGCCTTTCCCAGGCTTGCCGCGTCTGCGGAGGAAATCGAACAGGCGCTGGATCTGGCACGCAAGGCCATTCTGCCGCTTGGCCAGGAGCCGATCACCGACGCGGAGGCCGCCTGGAAGGAAACGGCGCAGGCGCGCGTCGAGGCCCGACGAATCCTCGCCGTACACGGGAAGGAGGAAGACGCAGCGCTGCTGTTGAATCATGTCCTCCCCTTCTGGGGCGATGGTATACAGGGGGCCCTTGCGGCTGCCTATGCCGAAGCAAGGCTCGGAAGACTGGAGAATGGCGTGGTGCGCGCAGCAATCGATACGCAGGACGAAAACCGACGCTATGCCGTTGCCAGCGCATTGCAGGCATTCGGACAGCTGGAGGCCGATGCCGAGCTTCTGCGCTGGATCGAAACGGCTTCAGCCCTGACTTCGGAACGGTTCCTCGTTCTGGCCAGGTCCATGGACTTGCCAGAGATCACCGAAGCCTACCGGAAGCTTGTCGGCGACTTCATCCATGCCACCCGTGCCGGCGAAACGGCATATTTTCCCCATGTCGGCCTGGAGCACCTGATCGCCTTCGGCAGTGACGCGGATTGGAAACTGCTTTCCGATGCGCTTGCTCTGGCGGATCCGAACCTTCACGTCTCGATTGCAGCGACATTGGCCCCCTACGCAGCCGATCCGCTCATGTTGACGGGGTTTATCGCCGAGGAAGCGTCAAAGGACAGCCTGACGCGAGCTCAGGTTGGAATCTGTCAACTGTTGCGCCTGCGAGGTCCCGATGCCTTTGCCCGCATAAACCAGGCGATACAGGAGCAAATCAATGCGCGGTGGCGCGCCCTCAACAATTCCCGCGATACCTATATTCAGTATCTGCTTGATGCAGGTGGCTGCTGGCCCAATGAAACTGCGGCAAGATATTATCACACCGGCGAGAGCAAGCTCGGCAAGAAGTATTTCGGACAGATCTGGATGCCCGAACCCTGGCACGAGTCAGAGATTCTCGCGCGGGATGCGGAAGGGACGCTCAGTGGCAATTATTTCGACCTGACCGACCATATCCCCATCGAGCGCATCGTTGCGGCCCATGCCGCGGCGAGCAATTCCAGCATTGCCGATCCGCAATTGCGCATCGCCTATCGCAAGACCGTGACCCGCGCCGGACAATATGCAGGGACTCATGCCTATGAGGATGGGCTGGAACGCCGCCCCTATCTGCTCCGCCATATCGATGCTCCCGACTATTCCGGCGCAATTTCAGGGATGGCAGTCGTTGATCCCCAGTTGCATGAGGATGGCGCGCTGTCGATTCGCCTGCGTCTCGAACAGGTGCCCTATTATCACGGCTGTTGCGATCTGGCCTCGACCATCGCCAACGACAACAATCTGTCTGCCTGGCTGCACGCACCCTATCTCGACCACGGTGGCAGCGAATTGGTGAAGTCGATACGCCTGTTCCGGTTCGGCGAGGAAGTGCCGGTCCGCGTGACCGGGCCGCATGCGCGCGGCTGGCGCATCGAGGCCGAACCTTCGGATCGAGGCCTGGCTGGCCTGTACCTCATGGTGGAACTCGACCTGTTTGGCGATCGCCGGGAATTGATCTTCGATCTCTTCGCCAGCGGAAGAGCCAGGGGGTTTGGCGACCGGCTGCAATGAAGGCCGTCCTTTCCGGCAGGGATCGTGCGCAAGCAAGAAGTTGGATCAGGAGGGCGCTCCGCAAGGTCGCAGCGGTGATCCGGAGATAAGGAAAGGGGAGTAGACGATGCACGCTCGGCTTTTCATGGTTCTCGCCCTCGCGCTGTTCATTGCATTTCCCTCGGTCGCGCAGGAACTCGATATCCGTGCGCTGTCTGCCAAGATCGCCGCGGAGATCGCCGCAAGCCGCAGCCAGGAAAGGCGTTCGGAACTCATTGCCGCATCGGCAGCCGAACCCGGGAGCGAAGGCGCGGAGGGGCTTGCGCTTGCCATGCTGGTCAACCGGCATCTGGAGGAGAGCGTTTATTTCTATGCGCTGGCGGCGCAGCGAGACCCCGGAAACGCGGCGATCCTGACCAGTCTTGGCGCTGCCGCCGGCGAGATGCTGGCCACTGGCGGGGAGCTTGCGTCGGCAGGGCATTCGGAGCTCGTCGCCTTGCAGCGCGCTGCATTGCGACTGGAGCCCGACGATCCGTCGATCAAGCACAATCTCGCAACTGCATTGCAGAAGCTTGCGACACCGGATGCGCTGGAAGAGGCCCGGCGTCTTCTCGAGGAAGCCCGCGCGGCCGATCCCGGCAACGGCCTGACCGCGGCCCGGCTGGTAGATGTGCTGATGGAGCTCGGCCTTGAGGATCTGGCGCGTCAGGTGCTGGAGAGCGCAGTCGCATCAGGGCCAGGCAGCGCAGCGATAATGGTCGCAAACGCCCGGTATTTTGGTGGACAGGCATTGCAGCGGCCGCCGGAACTCTGCACGGTGGACTTTCAATGTTCAAGGATCTGTCCGGGAGGCATAATCGGCCGCATCAATTATGTAACCTGCGAGATGTCGAATGCCTCCGCCGTCAGCGCTTGCCAGGCGGGTCAACCCTATCCGCAGTCGTATAATTGCGATGCGCAGATGCCGAGATTCGGCATCCTCATTCCCGGTCTCGATCCGGGTTTCAGCATTCTGACGCCATGGGGCAGTATCGACATCCTCGTCCAGGGAGACGGTCGCCTGCAGGCAAAGATCGGGATCAATGGTCCGGCACTGCAAGGTCCACTGAAATCGCTGGCAACCATTCAAGGCACATATGACCCCTCCAGGGGTGAGCTGCAGGTCAAGGGCTCGGGCGGCGTGACTCTCGGCAT
This sequence comes from uncultured Rhizobiaceae bacterium, assembly GCA_964383325.1. GTDB lineage: Bacteria > Pseudomonadota > Alphaproteobacteria > Rhizobiales > Rhizobiaceae > CAYLGY01. The sequence goes on along the minus strand of CAYLGY010000032.1, from coordinate 11,814 downwards.
CCCCTCCACCAAGAGTGCCGCCACCGAATATGTCAAGGAATACGGACTCGCACCCGACATCCGCATCGAATATAACGCGAAGCCCGATGCGGGCCAGCCGGAGATCGAACCCTCGGTCCAGGCTTTTCGCGGCAAGGTCATGGGTTGAGTTGCAGCGCGCTCAGGTTCCGGCTGGGGAAGACTCCGACCGGCCGAGTGCCTTGCGCACCGCAGGGGCCACCCGGGTTCCGTAGAGCTCGATCGCTTTCATCATCCTGTCATGGGGGATGACGCCGATCGCCATCTGGAGCAGGAAGCGGTCGAACCCGAAAATCTCGTGATTGGCGAGTATCTTGTCGATTACTGCCGAAGGGTCTCCGGCAAACTGGGCGCCGCGCGGCCCACAGGCTGCATCGAACTGCTCGCGGCTCGTCGGAGGCCAGCCCCGCTCGCGGCCGATACGGTTCATCACCTCTGCCTGTGCGGCATAATACAAGTCCAGGTCGGTGCTGCTCCCGGCAACATAGCCATGCACATTGATCGAGGTCTGCAGGGACGCCGGATCTCGCCCGGAACGGCGGGCAGCATCGCGATAGAGCTGGAAATAGGGTGCGAAGCGATGCGGTTCGCCGCCAATGATGGCGAAGGCGAGCGGGAGGCCGAGCGCCCCTGCCCGCGCAACGGATTGTGGGGTCCCGCCGACAGCGATCCACAATGGCAGCTTGCGCTCCGGCTGCGGATAAAGGCCCCGCCCGGAAATCGGCGGCGTATGCTTGCCGCCGGGCCAGTTGATGATCTCGCTCTCGCGCAGTCTCAGAAGCATTTCCAGCTTCTCTGCAAAAAGCGTGTCGTAATCTTCCAGCGAATAGCCGAACAGCGGGAAGGATTCGATGAAGGAGCCGCGCCCAGCCATGATCTCCGCGCGGCCGTCCGACAGAAGGTCTATCGTCGCATAATGCTGGAACACGCGCACCGGGTCGTCGGACGACAAGACGGTCACCGCGGAAGTGAGCCGGATCTTCTTCGTGCGCGCGGCCGCCGCGGCCAGCACGATCGCCGGGGCGGATATTGCGTAGTCGGGCCGGTGATGTTCGCCAAGCCCGAATACATCAAGACCGAGCTGGTCGGCGAGTTCGATCTCTTCCAGGAGATTGCGCAGGCGCTCCTTCGGGCCGATGCGGCGTCCGGTTCCGGGTTCGGTGCCCACATCGCCGAAAGTGTAGAGTCCGAGTTCCATCCTGCATCCTTTCGCGTCACTACTCCCCGATCGCGAGCTGGACCATGATGCAATCGACAATGTCAAGGCTGGACCGGCAAGCAGCCGAGCCTTCCGGAGGACTGTCGCGCGGAAAAAGGATGCGCAAATCCCGTTCTGCAAGGCCTCCTGATCCAGACCTCGGCTTCGATCCCGCACCGGACGGGTGTCATCCCTTTGCCGAGTCGAATCAGTGGCCTGAACCGTTTCCTTCCAGTACCCTACAAGCTTGCCAGCAGCGGGCTCGCAGCCAGGGTCTGCAGCTCCGCGAGGAAACTGGCCCCGGTCGCGCCGTCAATAGCGCGATGATCGAGACTCAGCGTGCATCTTGCAACGTTCCTCGCCACGATCTCGTCATTCTCCCCGAAGGCCGGCTGCCTCTGCACGCTGCCGATCGAAAGGATCGCAGCCTGCGGAGGGTTGAGGATTGCGGCGAACTCCTCGACCCCATGCATGCCCAGATTGCTGACAGAGAATGTTCCGCCCTGATATTGGTCAGGCCGCAGCTTGCCGTCCCGGGCAAGCCGGGTCAGCTCACGAATTTCGGATGAGATCGTCAGCAGGGATTTCCTGTCCGCCTGCCGGATGACCGGCGTGATGAGGCCGTCAGGGGTTGCGACCGCAAAACTGATGTCGATGTCCTCATATCGAACGATATGATCGCCGGCAAAGCTGACATTGAGGTCGGGCTGTCGCCGGAGCGCGGTCGCCACCGCCTTGACAAGCATGTCATTGATCGACACCCGGCTGGCGCCTTCGACCGCCGACAATTCCCTGTTCAGACGTTGCCGCAGTTCCAGGAGCCCGGACAGTTCGATGTCTCTCGCCAGATAGAAATGCGGGATCGTCGCTTTCGACTGCTGAAGCCGTTCGGCGGCAACCCGGCGCATGGCAGTAAGCTCGATCCTTTCCTGCTTGCCGGCTACCGGTTCGGCCGCGGGCCGAATAGCGGCAATCGAAGCCCCGGCTTGGGGTTTCGCCTGGCCCGAGGAGGCCGAGCTGCTTGCCGCACGAACATCGTCGGCGAGAATGCGGTACTTCGGTCCGGTGCCTTTCACCTGTGACAGATCAACTCCAAGCTCTGCTGCGAGGCGCCGTGCGAGAGGCGACGCAAAGATCCGCGATCTCGGTGTCTCCGTCCCGTTAATGCTCGCGGCTGGGACCCGCCTTTCCGGCGCGGGATCCGCCGGTTTCACCGGAACCGGATCCACAGCCTTCGCCGGCATGTCCGGAACTGCGGCAGCTGCTTTCCCGACCCTTGCAATCTCCTGCCCCGCCTTCACCCCTTCCGCCGGCGCAGGAACCGTGATCGCCAGCAACGTGCCGGCATGTTCCGCCTCGATTTCGAACGTCGTCTTGTCGGTCTCAGCCTCCGCTACCACGTCACCGATCTCGATCCGATCGCCAATCTCCTTGAGCCAGCGCGTGAGCCGGACTTCCTCGGCTCCAAGTTCCGGCATCAATATCACCTGCGTCATCGACACAACCTCCCGTTCAGCATCCTGAATAACCATTAGGCGCGTGCGAGGACGCTCTGAACCGCGGCCACGATTCGGGCCTGGTTCGGCATGACCGTCTGCTCCAGCTGATCATTGTATGGCATGGGCACATCCAGGCCGCCCACGCGCGTCACGGGTGCATCCAGCCAGTCGAACGCCTTCTCGTTCACAAGCGCAGAGATTTCGGCGCCGAAACCTCCGGTCAGGCAGGCTTCATGAACGATGACGAGCCGGCTGGTCTTCTTCACGGAAGACAGGATCAGGTCTTCGTCGAGCGGGCGGATGGTGCGCGGATCGATCACCTCCACGCTGATTCCGTCGCGCTCCAGCTGGGCCGCGGCCGCCAGCGCGCGCTGGACCATGAACTGGGTCGCAACAATGGTTACGTCCGTCCCTTCGCGCTTGATGTCGCCCTTGCCAAGGGGAATTGCGTAGGGCTCCTCCGGGACTGGTCCGCGCTGCCCCAGATACAACATCTTGTGTTCGAGGAAGATCACCGGATTGTCATCGCGGATCGAGGAAATCAGGAGGCCTTTGGCGTCAAAGGGCGTCGACGGCGCCACGACCACAAGGCCCGGAATATGCGCGAACCAGGCTTCGAGCGACTGGCTATGCTGCGCGGCAAGCCGGATGCCGCCCCCTTGCGGACCCCGGATGACAAGCGGCACTTTCGGGATCCCGCCATTCATGAACCGGAACTTGGCCGCCTGATTGACGATCATGTCCATCATCTGGGTCACGAAATCGAAGATCTGCACCTCGATGACGGGCCGCATCCCCGCAATGGCTGCGCCTACCCCGGCACCACAGAACGTGGCCTCGGAAATCGGCGTATCGCGCACACGTTCCCCGCCGAATTCCCTGAAGAGTCCTTCGGTCACCTTGAAGAGCCCATCGGCTTCGCCAACGTCTTCGCCCATAACAAAGACTTCCTCGTCCCGGCGCATCTCCTGCCGCAGGGCTTCGTTCAGCGCCTCCACATAGGTCAGCTCGCGGCTTCCGGCCGATGTTGGCTCGCGATGCGCCAGATGCGGCGCATAGACCGAGTCCGTCATTACCGCGACGCTTGCTTCCGGACTTTTCAAGGCGAATTGCAGTGCGGCCTCGACCTCCTCCTCGGCATTGCGGGTCATGGTCGCAACGATCTCCTCGCCATCGGGCAGCTCGGTGCGTATGCGATTCGCCAGCAGAAGCACCGGATCCTTTTCCTTCCAGCTCTGCATCTGCTCCGGCGTGCGCTTGTCAAGCGTGTTGGTACGCATGGAATGCTGTCCCCAGCGCCAGGTCATCGCCTCGATGAGCGTGGGGCCCTCGCCGGCACGCGCCCGCTCCACCGCTTCGCCGACGACCCGGTAGACCTCAAGGGCGTCATTCCCGTCCACCGTGATGCCGGGCATGGAATAGGCGGAAGCGCGCTTCGCGACATGATCGACGGAGGTCGTATCGAGATAGGAGGTGGTGAGCGCCCATTGATTGTTCTCGCAGATGAAGATCATGGGCAGCTTCCAGATCGAAGCGAGGTTCATCGCCTCGTGGAATACGCCCTGATTGGATGCCCCGTCGCCGAAGAAGGCAATCACGACCTGATTGCTCTTGCGAAGCTTTGCAGCGAGGGCGGCACCGGCGCCCAGCGGCATCGTCGCGCCGACAATTCCATTTGCCCCAAGAATATTGAGCGCCATGTCCGCAATGTGCATCGAGCCGCCGAGGCCACGGCAGGCACCCGTATCGCGTCCCAGCAATTCGGCCATCATCTTGTCCATGCTGGCGCCCTTGGCGATGCAATGGCCATGTCCGCGATGGTAGCTGCCGATATAATCCGACTGCTCGAGATTGAGGCACGCACCCGCGGCGATGGCCTCCTCGCCGACATAGGAGTGCGCCGTTCCCTTCACCAGCCCTTCCTTGAACAGTTCGGTTGCCCGTTCATCGAAGGTGCGGATGCGAATGGCGGTCTCGAAGAGACGGGTGAGCGTCTCCGCCGGCACGGTCAGGTTCGATGCAGCCGCGCCAGCCTTGTCCTGACGAAGCGTTGCGTTTTCGGATCCAGTCATTTCTTACCTCCCACGCGGCCAGCTCCCGGGCGGCCGCAATCAAAGTGGATGAGCGGGTTCAGATGACGCCGAGCGATCGCAAGCCGGCGATTTCCTCGGACGTAAGCTTCAATCGCGCGCGCAGGATCTCGTCCGTGTCCTGGCCAAGCGCCCGGCCGGCATGCCGCAGCCTGGCGGGCGTGTCCGAAAGCCGCGGCAGGGCCGCCGGCAGGGCGAGCGGGCCCACCCTCGGATCATCCACCCGCTGGATGTTCTCCCGCGCTGCATAATGCGGATGCTCGAAGATCTGCGCGATATCGAGAATGTGACCGCACGGAATGCCTGCATCGAGACAGGCGGAAACTGCCTCTTCCGCGGTTCGGGAGCCTACCCACTCCGCGACGATACGGTTCACCTCCTCACGCCCGGCCACCCGTTGCGACACGGCTCCGAAGCGGTCGGGTGAGGCGAGTTCCGGCCTGCCGATCAGCACTGCAAGTCGGGAAAAGAGCTTGTCGCTGGAACAGGCCAGGGCGATCCACTTGCCATCCGATGACATCCAGTGCCCGTGCGGCACCACATATTCAACTTCCGGTCCCATCCGCTCGCGAATGGTGCCATTTCGATCATAGGCAGGCACAAGTTCGTCAAGCAACCGAAACACGGATTCATACAGGCCGATGTCGATGACCTGCCCTTTGCCGGACCTCTCCACGACACGCAGCGCCAGCAGCACGCCCACTGCGCCCCACAGTCCGGACATGTAGTCCGCAATCGAGGTCGAGCCAGGGACGACGGGCACCCTGCCCTTCTCTCCGGCCAGGTTCGTCAGCCCGCTGAATGCATGCGCGATCCGTGCGAGGCCGACATGATCGCGGTTCGGCCCTGTCTGCCCGTAGCCGCTGATCCGAAGGATGACGAGACGAGGATTGGTCTTGTGGAGGATCTCGGGTCCGAGTCCCCAGCGCTCCAGCGTACCGGGTCGAAAATTCTCCAGCAGGACATCTGCGGTCTCCACGAGCTTCAGAAGCAATTCCGCACCCTCGCGCTTGCGTAAGTCAAGGGTCATGGTCTTCTTGTTCCGGGCTTCGCTGAGCCAGATAAGCGTATCGCCGCATTCGGTTGGCGTGCCGAAATGGCGAAGCGGATCACCAGTACCCGGCTGCTCGATCTTGATCACCTCGGCGCCAAAGTCTGCGAGAATGGTGCCACAGAAGGGCGCCGCCAGAAAAGTGGAGATATCGAGGACCCGGACGCCCTCCAATGGAGACTTTTCCTGCATGATTGTACCCTACGCCTGCGCCGCGCGCTCGATCCGTTCGACCCGGTCGAGAAGCTGCCGCGCCACCTTGCCATGCGCCAGATCTACCAGAACGCCATCGACCGCCACCGCGCCACGCCCTTCCCTTGACGCCTCCTCCAGAGCCTGCAATGCCTTGCGCGCCCATGCGATCAATTCTTCCGATGGCGAGAATACCTCGTTGGCGTCATCCACCTGCGAAGGATGGATTGCCCATTTGCCCTCGAAGCCAAGCGCCTGCGCCCTGGCGGCCGATGCGCGGAAACCGTCCCGGTCCCGGAAATTGGTGAATGGTCCGTCTATCGGACGCAAGCCGTTCGCACGGCAGGCATTTGCGATCCGGGCCAAGGCGAAATGCCATTGGTCGTTCCAGTGATATTGCCGTTCCGGCTCGTTGCGGCCATCCGTCAGCATACCGTAATTCCGGTTTGGCGTGCCGAATTCGAGATCTCCGGTACGCATGTCTACGGAATAATCTCCGACCCCGAAAATCAGCGCCTCCAGCCTTGGCGATGCCGCGGCAATCTCCTCGACATGGGCGACACCGCTCGATGTCTCGATCAATGCCTCGATCCCCACCGGTTTCTCGCGCCGGGTCTCCCGCTCGACGAGCGTGATCAGGTGATCGACGAACTGGACATCAAAGGCCGAGCCGGTTTTCGGCAGGCAGATGAGATCGAGACGCGGGCAATGCGTCACCAGTTCAAGGATATCCCGGTGCGCCCATTCCGTGTCGAGGCCATTGATCCGCACGGCCATGGTCTTTCCGCCCCAATCGATCTCGTTGAGCGCCTTGATGGTGAGCGCCCGGGCTTCGGCCTTTCGCTCGCTCGTCACGGCATCTTCGAGGTCGAGAAAGATGCCGTCGGCCTTGCTTGCGGCCGCTCCTTCGAAGAACTTCACCGAAGTGGCGGGAACTGCCAGTTCGGATCTCTGCAATCTGACGATGCGCGTCTGGGCGGCGGTTGGATTGGTCGTCCGGATCATGATAAGAGGCTGCTTTCCTTGAAAAGTGGGCTTTCTGGCGATGTCGTTATTTTTGAACATGAAGCTGTTGCAAACATTCGTTCTCGTGGCCGAGCATTCGAGTTTTCGACGGGCGGCGGAAGAAGTGTTCCGATCGCAATCGGCTGTCAGCATGCAGATCAAGCAGCTCGAAGGGCAGCTTGGCGTACCGTTGTTTCACCGGACGACGCGCCGGGTGCAATTGACGCCGGAGGGCGAGCGCCTGCTGGCCTACACACGGCGTGCTGCCAAGGAATTGGAGACGGGCTTGCGCGAAATCAGGGGCGCAGCCGACCTGCAGAGAGGACATGCGACCATTGCGTTCGCGCCGACCATAGCGGCTTCGCGCCTCCCGGCGATCCTTGCGCGCTTTCACAGCGAGAAACCCGGATTGACGGTCTCGGTTCGGGAACTGGCTGCCGTGGAAATGCTCGATGCGATCCGCAATCAGGAGGTCGATTTCGGCGTCGGGCCTGTCGTGCCTTCCATGTCCGATTTCGACGCGAGAACCATCCTTTCGGACGAGATCTGCATCATTCTGCCGCCAGACACCGAACTGCGGGATTTGCGCATCGAGGATCTTCACGATCTGCCGCTGGCCATGCTGACGGGCCTCGCAGCCCTGCGCCGCACGATCGAGGAATCGGCTGCCCAGGCCGGAGTGGAGTTGAACCTTCGTTACGAGGTGAAGCAGCCGCTGACCTTGATCGAGCTGGCGCGCGCGGGCCTTGTTGCAGCCATCGTTCCGCGAATTGCCCTGCGGCCGGATGACGACATTCAAAAGCGGGTTGTCAGCTTCGATAGACCGGCCCTGTTCAGAGATATCGCGATCATAACTTACAAGGGCATGTCGCCATCGCCAATCGTCAACTACATGACAGACACCATCGCAGAAACGCTCAAGTCCAGCCAGTAACCCAATTCGCCGCAGTGAAGAATACCGATGACACACCATGCGGTAGCTGGCATGAATTCTGCTCACGCAATTCCTCCGTCCAGCAATTGTGGCTGTGTCTTGCTTTTCCATCACCGGAATGCCTTTCTCAAGGGACGAGCATATTCCCGGGCATTCTCAAGACAATCGAAATTATCTGACCACTATTTCAGTCCAGCCGCAGAATGGCTGTTCTGCGGCCCCTCAACCCTCAGCCAGCGTTGATCCAGATACTCTTGGTGTTGAGATAGGAGTCGAGGTGTTCGACACCACCTTCGCGGCCATAGCCGCTCATGCGGTACCCCCCGAAGGGCACCGCCGGATCGAGTGCGTGATAGGTATTGATCCAGATGGAGCCCGCGCGGATCGCACCGGCAACGCGGTGCGCCTTGCCGACATCCCGGGTCCACACGCCGCCCGCCAGGCCGAAGGGGGTCTGATTTGCGCGCGCAATCACCTCGTCCTCATCATCGAAAGGCAGGACAGAAATTACCGGGCCGAAGATTTCCTCCTGAGCGATGGTCATCCTGTCGGTTACATCGGCGAAGACGGTCGGTTCGATGAAATAACCCCGCGCCAGATCGCCTTCCTGCAGCCTGCCGCCACCGGCGATCAGTGCCGCACCTTCCTTGACACCGACATCCAGGTAATGTTGCACACGTTCGAGCTGACGTTCTGAAACGATCGGACCGAGATCGACTTCCGGGTCCAGCCCGTTGCCGACCCGAAGGCTTGTGGTGAACCGGGACAGCCGTTCGCTGAATTCCTGATGAATGGATCGCTCCACGAACAATCTGGAGCCGGCAAGACAGACCTGGCCGGAATTGGCGAAGACCGCCATTGCGGCGCCGGCTACTGCCTTTTCGATGTCGGCATCCGCGAAAACGATATTGGGCGACTTGCCGCCCAGTTCCAGGGTAACGCGCTTCATGTTCACCGCGGACGCCTGGATGATCTTCTGGCCTGTCAGATGGGACCCGGTGAAGGCGATCTTGTCCACGTCCGGATGTTCTGCCAGCCTGGCTCCCGCCGTATGGCCATACCCGGTCACCACATTGACCACGCCAGGCGGCACACCAGCCTCTTCCATGATGCTGGCGATCAGCAGGGGGGTCAGAGACGCCTCTTCTGACGGCTTCAGAATTGCAGTGCAGCCTGTTGCAAGGACGGGACCGAGCTTCCAGATCGTCGCGGCCATGGGCGCATTCCAGGGGATGATGCCGCCCACCACGCCGACCGGCTCCCGCACCGTATGCGACAGCAGGTTCCCCGGCAGGGAATTCGGAATTGTCTGCCCATGAATGGCCGTTGCAATCCCGGCATAGAAGCGAAGCATGCCCACAATGCGATTGCGGTTGCCGCGTGTCCGGCTGATCGGCGTGCCCATTTCCAGCGTATCGGTAAGGCTGATCTCCTCGAAACGCTGCTCGACCAAGTCAGCAATTCGAAGGAGCAACTTTTGCCGCTCATAGGGCTTGAACCTCGCCCAAGGGCCGGTGAATGCAGATCGGGCAGCCGCGACGGCGCGGTCGATGTCCGCCGAGTCGCCTTCCGGAATCTGCGCCAACAACTCGCCCGTTGCAGGATTCTGCGTGATGAACGTACGGCCGGACTGCGCCTCCACCCATTCACCATTGATGAACATGCGTCGCGGCGAACCGTCAAACCGTTCTCGCAATCGAAGCGCTGCGTCTGCCATGAATTTCCCTCTTGTCCGGTTTCCAGTCGAAACGGCGTCCTGCTCAGCTGAAATGCAGGCCGCCATTCACATCCAGCACCACGCCGGCGATGTAGCTGGCAGCTGGCGAGATCAGGAATGCGGCGGCAGCGGCCTGCTCCTCCGGCTGCGCCAGCCGGCCGAGCGGCAGGGCAGATGGGGTATAGTCCTGATTTGCGATCATGGGTGTTGCGGTCGCCCCCGGGGCGATTGCATTGACCAGCACGTTCTTCGGCGTAAACCGGCTGGCATACCAGCGGGTCAGAGCATGAATGCCACCCTTGGAAACAGCATAATGCGGGCCATTGCGAAGTCCGCCCATCCTTCCCGCCAGCGAGCCGAACAGGACGATGCGTCCGAACCGTCCTTCCAGCATTGGAGGTGAAAATGCACGAACGAGATTGATCGGGCCGCGCGTATTGACCGAAAGCACCTGGTCAAAGGTCTCGTCCCAATCCGACTCCACCCAGTTGTCGAACGGATTAATTGCCGCCGTATCGATCAACGCGTCCACGGCTCCTACGCTTGCAGCGAGCTCGTCCACCGCCTTCCGGTCGGTCATATCACACTGCGCAATGACCGCTTCCACATCGCCGACATTGCGGCGCACGACATCCGCTTCCACGCGATCGACAAGTACCAGCTCGGCCCCGAGGTTGGCACAAAGCCTCGCGGTGGCACCTCCGATACCGCCCCCCGCGCCTGTGACGAGGACACGTAGCCCGGTCAGGGAAAACGGCGATCTTTCAACAGCATTCATGGCAGATCCTTTGCAAGCTATCAGTCAATGGATCGGGTTCTTGCCCGATGCATGGGGGTCAGGGAGGCGACCCGCAGCGCCGCCCCTTCCTGGGATCTGGTCAGATCGGCACCAGGCCCGGGAACGCAACCAGGGTAACCAGCAACAGCGCGTCCGCGACCAGAAACCACATCACGCCACGGAAGATGGTCGAGGTCGGTATTCGGTTCTCCATCGCACTATTGACGACGAAGACGTTCAACCCGACTGGCGGCGTCACCATTCCCATTTCAAGAACCTTCGCCAGGAAGATCCCGAACCACAGCAATTCGAAGCCGGCGTCCTTGACCAATGGCAAGACCACGGGAAGCGTCAGCAACATGGCGCTCATCGGCTCCATGAAGAGCCCAAGAAACAGATAAAGCAGCGTGATGAGGAAGATGATCATGAAAGGCGAGACCCCCAGATCCATCACTGCAGCCTGAATGGCAGCACCGAAGCCGGTTAGTGCAAGGAAACGGCTCAGCATGCTGGCGCCAATGGATATGATGAGAATCGCGGCCGTCGTGATCACGGTTTCCGAAGCCGATCTGCGCAGCACCTTCAGGGTGAGCGTGCCCTTCCAGAAGGCAACCACACAGGACAGGAAAGAGCCGGTCGCGCCCGCTTCCGTCGGAGTGAAAATGCCAGCGAAGAGTCCGCCAAGAACCCCGCCCGCAATGAGAATGATCGGCCAGGTTTCCTTTAAAGCGCCGATGCGTTCGCTCAGCGTTGCGCTCTCATGCGCACTCGGCGCCAACTCCGGATTGAGCCGAACCTGGATGATGACCACGAGGACATAACTCGCCATCGAGATCAACCCGATCACCAAGCCGCCGAAGAAGAGCTTGCCGATCGGCACCTGCGCCATGATGCCATACATGATCAGCAGGACTGAAGGCGGAATGAGGGCGCCGATTGTTCCCGCAACCGCGACCACACCGGAAGCGAGGCTCGGATCGTAGCGATGCCGTAGCATTTCGGGAATCGCAATCTTGCCCATGGCGGCGGAACAGGCGACCGAGGACCCAGTGACTGCTGCAAAACCGGAGCAGCCGAATACCGACGCTACCGCGAGTCCCCCCGGCAGGCGCGACAGCCACAAGCGGGCGGCGCGGAACAGGCCCGTCGTCAGCCCCGAATGGTAACAGACAAATCCCATGAACAGAAAGGCTGGAACCGAACTCAGCAGCCAGTTGGCGACAAACTGGTAGGGGATGATCCCCATTGCGCCCCAGGCGACACGCCATCCGCTCAGCAGCCAGAGGCCAGCAAAGGAAGTGCCGATGAGCGAGATCCCGATCGGGACGCGCA
>CAYLGY010000031.1:0-28604 GCA_964383325.1 uncultured Rhizobiaceae bacterium | reverse complement strand
ACAGGGCGCAATCTGGAAATAGCGATCGAAGCCCGACATCATGATGAGCTGCTTGTATTGCTGCGGCGCCTGCGGCAAGGCATAGAACTTGCCATTATGGAGACGCGACGGCACGAGGAAATCCCGCGCGCCCTCCGGGCTGGAAGCGGTGAGGATCGGCGTCGAATATTCGGTAAATCCCGCTGCCTCCATGCGCCGGCGCATGTCGGCGATCACACGGGAGCGCGTGACGATGTTGCGATGCAGCGTCTCGCGGCGCAAATCGAGGAAGCGATAGCGCAGCCGGATATCCTCCGGGTATTCCGGCTCGCCGAACACTGGCAACGGCAATTCCCGCGCGGCGGAGAGGATCTCCATCTCCTGCGCGAAAAGCTCGATCTCGCCGGTCGGTAGATTGGGATTGACCGTCTCGGGCGAGCGCGCCTTGACGACGCCGTCGACGCGGATCACCCATTCGCCCCGGACCGTCTCGGCCAGGTTGAAGCAGGGCGAATCCGGATCTGCGACGATCTGGGTAAGCCCGTAATGGTCGCGTAGATCGATGAAGAGAAGCCCGCCATGGTCGCGGACACGATGAACCCAGCCGGAAAGCCGGACGATGCGGTCGACATCGGATCGTCTCAACTCGGCGCAGGTATGACTGCGGTAGCGATGCATGCTCATGGGATACCCGGCAAATCCTGCGTGCGGCAGAAGGCGCCCCGCCCCTGCCAGAATTGAGCCGGACAAACACATGTGCGCCACGATTTGTCAAGGCACGCTCCGCCGCGCGCGCTGCAAATCCCCCATTTACAGGGCTGAAAAGCACGCCTATGGATATGCACGAGCAGCCGCCATCCTGCCAGGCGGAATGAATTGGCAGCCGCCCCGGCCTCCGGATCATGCCGAAACTCGAAGACGTCTGGATTCGTCCCGCGAATCCGGCAGATGCCCATGCGCTGGCGCTGCTGGAAACCCGGCTTTTTGCCAGCGAGCGCATCTCGCCGCGCGCGTTCCGCCGGCTTCTCGCCAGCCCCACCGCACGAGTTCTCCTGGCAGATTCAGACGATGGACTAATGGGTTACGCGATGATCCTCATCCGGCGGAACTCGCGGGTGGCGCGCCTTTATTCCATCGGCGTCGCGCCGGAGGCCGCAGGGCACGGGCTCGGCCATCGCCTCCTGCGGCAGGCCGAGACAGAAGCGGCGCGCCTTGGCAGGGATCGCCTGCGCCTCGAAGTCAGCCGGAACAATCCGCGGGCCATCCGGCTTTACCGCCGGTCCGGCTATCACGGTTTCGGTTTGCGGCCGAATTACTATGCGGATGGCAGCGATGCGCTGCGATTCGAAAGGCGCCTCGATGGCGGGGCCATTCCCCCCATTGCCGTCCACGATCATCGGAGTGGCTGAAGACAGATGTCGATCTGGGTCGTCCTCGTGAGCCGCAACGCTCACCTTTCCAACGCAGAGACACCGCACAAGCTGATCACGACCCGCGAATATCTCTCCGCGCCGGGGCTGTTTAGCCGAGCCCGCCCGTCGGTCATCAATCTTTCCTCCTCCTATGGTTATCAGACCCGCGGTTATTATGCCTCGCTGCTGGCGGGCGCGCGCGGTCACCGGGTCATGCCGTCGGTCGAGACCATGATCGACCTGTCGGCGCGCTCCCTCTACGAGCACGCCATTCCCGAACTCGAAGCGCTGCTCAATCGCTGCCTTGCCGGCAGGCCGAACCCGGCGCCACGCACGGCGCTGATCCATTTCGGCCAGACGGAAGAGAAACATCTGGAACGTTTCGGCCGGCTGTTGTTCGACTGGTTCCGCGCCCCGACGCTGAAAGTGACGCTGAAGCCGGGCGATTGGACCGCGATCGCCAGGATCCAGCTCATGCCGTTCCATCGCATCACCGGCCGCGAGCGCGAGCGGTTCCTTGCCGCAATGCGCGACCATACCGGCCACAAATGGACCGACGCGAAGCCGAGGGTCCAGGCGCGCTATTCCATCGCCACCCTCTGCGACCCCGCCGAGAAGCTGCCGCCCTCGACCATCGCTTCCCTGCGGCACTGGGCACGCATCGCCGGGCGCATGGGGGTAGGCGTCGAGCCGATCTCGAAGCGCGACCTCGCACGCCTTGCCAATCACGATGCCCTGTTCATCCGCGAGACGACCTCGATTTCCAACCATACCTATCGCTTCGCCCGCCGCGCCCGGCAGGAGGCCATGCCCGTGATCGACGATCCGGTATCCATGATCCGCTGCACCAACAAGGTCTATCTGCATGAATTGCTGGGTGGGGCGCACATTCCGATGCCGCCGACCCGCATCGCTTCCAGCATCGAGGAGGCAGAGGCCATCGCCGACGAGATCGGCTTTCCGATGGTAGTCAAGATTCCCGACGGGTCGTTTTCAAGAGGGGTGCGAAAGGCTGCCGATTTGGATGAGCTGAAACGCCTCATGCGCGAATGGTTCCGCGATACCGAATTGCTGATCTGCCAGAAATTCATGCCGACCGAGTTCGACTGGCGCGTCGGCGTACTGGGGCGCAAGCCGATCTTCGTGACGCGCTATCTCATGGCGCGCCGGCACTGGCAGATCGTCAATCACGATGCGGGCGGCAAGGCGCCGGTGGAGGGCGGTTTCCGGCCGATCTCGCTGGCCGACGCCCCCGAGAACATGATCGACATGGCGACCCGCGCCGCCGGCCTGATCGGCGACGGCCTCTACGGGGTCGACGTGAAGGAGACGCGCGACGGCTTCTTCGTCATCGAAGTCAATGACAATCCGAACCTCAATCATGGCTGCGAGGACGCAAGCGAGAAGGATGCAGTCTGGACCGCCCTCACCCGCTGGTTCATCGACCGGATCTAGAGCCGGAGGCAGCAACAAAATCCGCGCGAGGTAGAGACAAGGCCGGGATTCTTGATTATGTACGCGCCATGAAGCTCATTACCTCTACCAGGGACCTCGAAATCGCGTCCCACAAGCTGGCAGAAGCCGATTATGTCGCGGTCGATACCGAATTCATCCGGGAGACGACCTTCTGGCCGGAACTATGCCTGATCCAGATGGCTGGTCCCGACCTCGAAGTCATGGTCGACACGCTGGCCGACGGGCTGCAACTCGATCCGTTCTTCGAACTGATGGCCGACAAGGCAACCACCAAGGTATTTCACGCCGCGCGCCAGGATATCGAGATCATCTTTCATCTCGGCGACCTCATCCCCGAGCCGGTCTTCGACACCCAGGTCGCGGCCATGGTGTGCGGCTTCGGCGAGAGCGCTTCCTATGAACAGCTCGTCCTGCAGCTTACCGGCGAGCGCATCGACAAATCCTCGCGCTTCACGGACTGGCGCCGCCGTCCGCTGAGCGAGCGCCAGCTTGCCTATGCGCTGGCCGACGTCACGCATCTGCGCGATGTCTATGCAGAGCTGAAGGAACGGCTGGAGCGCAAGAACCGCACGCACTGGCTTGCCGATGAAATGGAAATCCTGACGGCACGCACAACCTACGACATGCCGCCGGAGGAAGCCTGGTTGCGCCTGAAGAGCCGGCTGCGCAAGCCCGAGGAACTGGCCGTCATGCGGGCAGTGGCCGCCTGGCGCGAACGCGAGGCCCGCGCCCGCAATGTTCCGCGCCGGCGCGTGCTGAAGGACGAGGCCATCCAGGAGATCGCCCAGCAGCAGCCGGTTACCCCGGAGGCCCTGGCGCAGCTTCGCACGATCGGCAAGGGCTGGGAGTGCTCCTCGGCGGCGACCGACCTGCTCAATCATGTCCGCGCCGCGCTGGAATTGCCGCGCGAAGAGATGCCGAAACTGCCGAAGCAGAAGGCCGGCGCCAATGGCTCCGCGGCCGCCGCCGAATTATTGCGCGTCCTGTTGCGCATGACGACGGAGAAGTCCGGCGTCGCAGCCCGGATGCTGGCCAGCAGCAGCGATCTCGACGCCATCGCCCAGTACGGGGAAAACGCGAAGGTTCCGGCCTTGACCGGCTGGCGTCGCGAATTGTTCGGCGAAGACGCGCTCCGCCTGATCCGCGGCGAAATCGCCTTGCGCTACGATGCGGGCAAGGTGCATATCCTGAAAACCGAACCGGCCTGATTTCTCAAGGAGTTGCAACTATTGTTTCATGCGATGCGTGACAGGAGGCGCAGCAAGATCCGGCGATCGGCCTCGTCCAGCGGCTCCAGCGTCAGCTCCGAGATCCTTCTCGCCGATTCGATGGCGCGGAGGGCCTGCTGCCGCCCGGCGTCATTCAGAGATACGGTAATGCGGCGACGGTCCTGCATGTCGGGCGTGGTCTCCACCAACCCGCGCGCCTGAAGGCGCTCGACGACGCCCTTGATGGTCGCCGCATCGACCGCGATCAGCCGGCCCAGCCGGTTCTGGGAACAATCGCCCGTCTCATGGAGGCGCACCAGCGCAGAGAACTGCGTCGGGGTCAGCCCGCCATCGATCTCGCGGGCGAAGATGGCCGCATGGCGCTGGCTGGCCTTGCGCAGGATGAAGCCGATCTGCTCGTCGAGCCGGTAGGCATCCGCCGGTTGCGTCACGCGAGCGGCGTCGCCCGAAGATCCCGCCCGCCATTTGCCCGTCAACGCAGACCGTCCTTGCCGATGATGTTCCTGACCTCCAGGCCGCCGATTCGCGCCAGCGGCCGGCCGGAATCGGTGACCGCAATGGCGACAATGATCTCGTTGGCCCGGGGCGCGTCATGAACACGCACTTCCATGCCGTCGAAATGCGAACGCACATAGGCGGCATCCTTGTGCCCGAGCGGAATGTCGAGCGGCTGGCCCATGGACCCCATCTTCTTCGAGGACGGCACCAGCGCCGCGCCGCGCTCGACGGCCTCCCGCAAGGGCTTGCCGAGGCGCGGATGGAGAATGGCGGCGGCATGTTCAAGCTCGCCATTCTCGCCCACCATCGCCGCCTTGCCGTAGCTCTGGGCTTCGGAGGGCGCAATACCGAGCAATTCGACGCATTTCCGGCCGAGCAGCCCGCCCAGCTCCTCGCCGATCGCCATCAGCATTTCCAGGTCCTCCTGGTATCGGCCCGCAAAGGGATTGGCGATGACGGCAATCGCCGCGGCCCTGCGCGCCGGCGGATCGATGGGCCTGCCCATCTCGCGCCGCGTTTCCTCCAGGACGGTCACGATCTTGCGAATCTCTGCAACGCTCATGCTGCAAACTCCTCTTCATTTCCCTCGCCATGGCGGATTGTGGCAGAGGCGGGGACCAGATCCAGCCGGCCCGCCATGCGGATTTCGCCCTGGACCACGATCAGGGCCGCCACGATCCGTCCATCCTCCACCATGGATTGCGCCGCCGCCTGCGCGCGCTCGGCCGCCAGCAAGCGCAGCCGGGGCGTCAGCTCCCCGACATCGACCGTCACTTCCCTGTCGCCGAGATCGCTGTCAGGGGCAAGCTGCGAAGCCGGCTGGCGGCGGATCGCCGGGCATTCGCCCGGATCGGCCGCATTGGCGATCATGGTGGCGGCCGCATCGGCAGTGGCCGCATCCGCCGCCAGCACCGTGGCCACATCGGCAATGCCGAAGGAGAAGCTGCGCCCGCGCCAGCCGCTGGTGGCAATGCCGCGAACCGGGTCCGCGCCGCGGATCGTTGCATGACCGATCATGGCGCCCGTTACAGGATCCGCGCAGAGGCCAATCCGGAATTCGGCGTCCCCGGCGAGGGAAATGGCCATGTCGCCGCCATTATTGACGAAGGCGCGCCGCAAGTTCCGCCCGCAAATCATGCTTGCCAGCACATGGTCGGCGACCGCGCCCGCCACTGCCGCCATAGGCGTGATGAAGCGGGCGGAATGCGGCATGCAGGCTGCGTGCATGCGAGCGGCGACCTTGCCAGCCGGCACAGGACCCCCGGCGGAGCAAGGCGCGCGCAGCAGGTCCAGCTCGGCAACGAGATTGGCAAGGACGGTCTGGAATGCCTGCCACGCCTGGCCATAGGCAAGCCGCACTTCCGCCAGGTCGCCATCGGCGGACAGGATGAGGTCGATCGGCCCATGCTGCAGATGCAGGCGCCGGCCGTCCGGCAGCAGGGCGAGGTGCGGAGCGCTCATTGCCCGGTCCGATCCGGCAAGCCCTGCAGCGGCCAGGAATTGCCGGCAATCAGCGGTACGCGGCGCTGCCCTTTCAGCAAATGGTCCTTCTGCAACCCCGTCATTCCCTTCGCCGCCTCCTCGAGCGGCAGCACATGGTCCATATGCCCGCCAAGCGCGGCATAATCGGACAGGCGCATGGTGAACTCGATCGGCGCCACCAGCGCCGGCGTCGGCACATAGCCGAACGAATTGGCCGGCATGCGGGTCACGTCCACCATCATCATGATCCCGCCGCCCGGCCAGATATAGGTCGGCGCGCCGCCGGACGTTACCCGCACCAGCGCATCACGGACCGAACGCGTGAGGCGAACCGGATTTTCCGTCACCCCGGCACGCAGGCTGCCGCCCGCCCCACCGACGAACAGGACCGTGCAAAGGGCCGGCTCGCAATTCTCCTCGATGCGCTGCACCGAGGGCAGGAGCCGCGCGGGCATCTCCATGCGGACCGGCTTGAGGCTTTCATCGAGCTCGTAATAGGCAAACTGCTCGCCCGTCGTGGACACCATCAGGAGAGACTGGCCGGGCCGAGCGACAGCGGCGTCGAACTCGCCGAGGATCCGCAGCGGGTCCTGCAGATCGGTTCCGCCCCAGCCCGTGCCCGGCTCGGCAACCTGGAAATAGCGCCCCGGCGTCGACCGGCGGCCCTTGATCCGGATTCCACTCGGCCGCCAGCCGATCACCTTGCCGGCCTGATGTTCCGACATGACGCCGGTAATGTGGTCGTCGACCACCACGACCTCATCGACCAGCCCTTTCCATTGCGCCGCGAACATGCCGACCGTCGCCGAGCCGCAGCCGACGCGCATGCGGCTCTCGACCGTGCCGTTGACGACCGGCGGCTGACCGGCCTGCACCTCGACCCGCGCGCCGTCATCGATTTCGAGCTCGACCCGTTCGCCATTGCACAGCGCAAGGAGGGTAGCGCACGTCACCCGGCCTTCCTTCTTGCCGCCTCCGGTGAGGTGGCGCACCCCGCCAAGGGACAGCATCTGCGAACCATATTCGGCGGTCGTCACATGGCCCACCGGCTCGCCGCCCGCCCGCACCAGGCTGCATTCCGGCCCGAGATGCCGGTCGGTATCGATCTTCACCTTGACGCCGCAATAGCTGAAGATGCCCTCGGTGACGACGGTGACCATGTCGATGCCGTCGATCTCGCTCGCCACGATGAACGGCGCCGGCTTGTAGTCCGGATAGGTGGTGCCCGCGCCAATGGCAGTGATGAACTGCCGGTTCTGCCCGGCAATAATCCCGGCCGGATCTTCCTCGCCGAGAAAGGCGACGGCCGCGCCACCGGCCTGCGCGCGCTGTTCGAGAATGACCAGCGGGTCGACCCGGACCAGCTTGCCCCCCTCATTGGCATAGCGATCGCAGGCGCCCGCACGCCCTTCGGCGATATAGCACATTACGGGGCACGCATCGCAGCGGATCTTCTCCCCCTTGAGCACGGGGGCCTGCGGTTCATTCATGCCGGAGGGCCTCCCTGATCGCCGCCAGCACGCGATCCGGCGTCGCCGGAAGCTGGCGAATGCGGGCGCCCGTCGCATCGCGAATTGCATTGAGGATCGCGGGCGCGGTCGGAATCAGCACATGTTCGCCAAGGCCCTTGGCGCCGAACGGCCCATGCGGGTCCGGCACCTCGACCAGATGGCTCACGATGGGCGGCACGTCGCCAATTGTGGGAATGAGGTAATCGTGCAGGTTCTCGGTCCGTCCCGGCACATACTCCTCCATCAGTGCAAGGCCGATCCCCTGGGCGATCCCGCCCTCGATCTGCCCGCGGGCAAGCAGGGGATTGATGGCCCGGCCGACATCATGGGCAGCCTCGATCCGGTCGAGCCTCACCGTGCCGAGCCGCAGGTCGACCGTCAATTCGACGAGCTGGGCGCCATAGCCATATTGCGCATAGGGCTCGCCCTGCCCTTTCGCATCGAGCGCCCGGACCGGCGGATCGTAGCTCGCCTCGGCGCAGAACACATAGCCGAGCGCATCCTTCTCCAGGCTGCCCAATTCGATGACCGAGAGGTTCTCGTCATCGGCAAGCTCGATGCGGCCCGGACCAATCGTCAGCCTCGCACCGGCCGACACATTGGCATGGCGCAGGATCATGTTCCGCAACGCCTCGGCGGCAAGCCGTGTCGCATTGCCGCTGACGAAGGTTTGCCGCGACGCCGACGTCTTGCCGGCATCTGGCGTCATTTGCGTATCGGCGCCAGCGAGCTCGATCGCAGCGAGCGGTACGCCGAGCACTTCGGCGGCAATCTGGGCCATGATCGTGCTGGCGCCCTGGCCGATATCGATCGCCCCCTGATGCAGCACCAGCCGGCCCTCGCCCGTCAGGCCGATCCGCATGGTCGACGGATTGGGCAGGGAAGTATTGCCGCAGCCATACCAGCACGTCCCGAGCCCGGCGCCCATCCGGACCGGCAGGCCTCCGGCGGCCGCATCGCGATTGAAGTCCGCAACCACCTGCCGAGCCGCCCGCCAGCGCGGGCGCAGCGCTTCGAGGCAGGCAGCGATGCCGACGCCACTGGCAAAGACCTGTCCCGTCACCGTCGCATCGCCATCGCGCAGCGCATTGCGCAGGCGGAATTCGAGCCGGTCCTGGCCAGCGAGATCGGCAAGCTCGTCCAGCGCGCATTCCTGCGCAATGGTTGATTGCGGCACGCCGAAGCCGCGAAACGCCCCGGCAGGCACGGCATGGGTATGGACCGCCACGCTTGCGGCGCGATAATCCGGCACGCGGTAGGGACCGGAAGCATGGACCGGCACGCGATTGGCGACGGTCGGCCCCCAGCTTGCATAGGCGCCGGTATTGAATATGCCCTCGAAATCCATGCCGGTCAGCCGGCCGTCACGGTCGCAGCCGAGCTCGATCCGGATCTCGGCCGGATGGCGCTTGGTCGTGGCCCGCATCGATTCGCCACGCGAATAGACAATGCCGACCGGCCGGTTGAGCAGCCATGCGGCAATGGCCACATAGGGCTGCCAGGAAAGGTCGAGCTTGGAACCGAAGCCGCCGCCGCAGGCGCTGGGCACGACCCGCACCCGTCCGGGCTCCAGCGCGAGGATCTTCGCAATGGCATCGCGATTCATGTAGGCGGTCTGGGTGCAGCCCATGAGTTCGATGCCATCGCCCTTGCGCAGCGCATACCCGGCCTCCGGCTCGATATAGGCATGCTCGATGAAGGGCGTCGTGAACCGGGCGCTGACGCGATGGGCCGAACCGGCGAGGGCCGCTCCCGCCGCGCCACGTTCGACAAGACCGCGCACGAGCACATTGTCTGGCCGGCCATCATGCAGCGGCGCCTTGACCGGGGCGAGCGCCTCCTGCGTCGTGGCAAGCGGTTCGAGCGCCTCCCATTCGACAGGAAATGCCTCGAGGTCGACATTGCGCACGGCCTCGCGCTCGCCAACGACCATCGCCACCGCCTCCCCCCGGAAACGCACCCGCCCTTCGGCGAAGACCGGCTGGTCCTCGAAACCGGGAATGGTGCCATGCCGGTTCTCGCCGGGAACGTGACGGGCATCGAACACGGCGACCAGACCGGGATTGCGGGCGAGAAACGCCTCCACATCGCCAAGCGAGAAGCGGGCATGGGCATGCGGGCTGCGCACGATGCGCGCCAGCAATGCGCCTTCGGGAAGAACATCGGCGCCGAAGCGCGTCAGCCCGGTCACCTTGGCCGGACCATCGACATGCAGGGCCGGCTCGCCGACGCCGCCCTTGCTTGCCATTGCCGGCACCGGAACGGACCCGGCCGCATCGAGCACAGCATCGATGATGCGCGCATAGCCCGTGCAGCGGCAGAGCACGCCGCCAAGCGCCACCTCGATCTCGCTTCGGTCGGGACGCGGGCGCGTCGCCAGGAGGGCGTGGGCAGCAACCAGCATGCCCGGCGTGCATGCGCCGCATTGCGCGGCGCCATGGCGCAGGAAACTCTCCTGCAGGCGATCGAGGGAGCCGTCACGCGAAAGGCCTTCAACCGTCACGATCCGGCATCCTTCAGCCTGCGCGATCGTGGTGAGGCAAGCGCAGACCGTCAGGCCATCGACCAGCACGGTGCAGGCGCCGCAATCTCCGGCATCGCAGCCGATTTTCGTGCCCGTGAGGCCAATCTGCCGGCGCAGCACCTGCGACAGGCGCTCACCCGGCGGCGCCTCGACCGCCATTGCCTCGTCGTTCACGAAAAGGCGGAAATTCATGCGCTTGCCCTCTCGAGGAGCCGCCCGACCAGCTCGCGCGCCGCAGCCAGACGATAGGATGCCGGCGCACGCACATCGTCGATCGGCGACAGGACCGAGAGATCCGCCTCGTTCAGGATTGCCGAAAATCCCTGGCGCGGATCATGTCCGGCGAGCCGGTCTCCCAGCCCGGCCAGTCGCTGCGCCATTGCCGAGCAGGCGCCGACGGCAATGCGTGCCGTCCGGATCCGTCCATCGCGATCCAGGACCAACCGGACCGCGGCCATCGCAATCGAGATGACCAGGAACCGGCGCGCGCCCAGCTTGAGGAAATCCGAACGCCCCTCGCCAGCACTGCGCGGCACGAAGATCGATGTCAGCAGCTCATCCGGGCGGCGTGCCGTGCGGCGATAGCCTTGCAGGAAATCGGCCAGCGGAATCTGCCGCCTTGCGTGAGCGGAACAAAGTTCGACTTCCGCATCGAGGCAGAGCAAGGGAGGAATGCCGTCCGCCGCCGGCGAGGCATTGCACAGATTACCGGCGAGGGTCGCACGGTTCTGGATCTGCACCGAACCGATCTCGCGCGCGGCCAGTTTCAGCCCGTCAAAGGCTGGCGGCAGTTCCGAATCGAGGATCTGCGTCCAGCTCGTCAAGCCGCCGATGCGCCAGCCATCGGCCCCCGACACAATGCCGCGCAGCGACTCGATGGCGGTAATGTCCAGCACCGGCACGCGAAGCGGACCCTCGCCATGCATGGGAAGGACATCCGTGCCTCCCGCCAGCACGGTCCAGGACCCGCTCGCAAGTTCGTGCAGCGCCTCGCCCAGCGTGCGAGGCCGCAAATAGCCGGCCGCACCCTCCCGGGCTTCAGCAATTCGCGCCATGACCGCCTGCATGCGGAAGCGTCCGCACTTTCATACCTCCCGAACATTCGGCCCCTGATGCCGACAGGCCATGCCCGCCAGCATCCCGAAGTTCATTGGTATGCTAACAAGTGCCACAGATGCAGGCAAGCGCCGCGACCCGGATGAATGTCGAAAAGCCGAGCCGAAGCGAAGGTGAAAATCTGCCGCTGCGCCGTCCTGCCGCCCCCTGCCGCTCAGCCCTCTCCGGACAGATCGTCCGTTCCGGTCGCATCCAGCTCGTCGGCCAGAAGATTCTCGGCAATCAGCCCGGCATTCTGCCGCAATGCAAGCTCGATCTCGGCAGCCGTTTCCGGATTGTCCGCCAGAAATTGCTTGGCATTCTCCCTTCCCTGCCCCAGCCGCTGCGAATTGTAGGAAAACCAGGCACCCGATTTCTCGACCACACCAGCCTTCACGCCAAGATCGATCAGCTCCCCGGTCTTGGAGACGCCAGCACCATACATGATGTCGAATTCCACCTGCTTGAAAGGCGGCGCCAGCTTGTTCTTGACGACCTTGACGCGCGTCTGGTTGCCCACCACCTCATCGCGGTCCTTGACCGCGCCGATGCGGCGAATATCGAGCCGGACCGAGGCATAGAATTTCAGCGCATTGCCGCCAGTCGTCGTCTCCGGCGAGCCGAACATCACGCCGATCTTCATGCGGATCTGGTTGATGAAGATCACCATCGTGTTGGAACGGGAAATCGACGCGGTCAGCTTGCGCAATGCCTGGCTCATCAACCGGGCCTGCATGCCGGGCAGCGAATCGCCCATATCGCCCTCGATTTCCGCGCGCGGCGTCAGGGCGGCAACCGAATCGACCACCAGCACATCAATGGCGCCCGAGCGCACGAGCGTATCGGTGATCTCCAGCGCCTGCTCGCCCGTATCCGGCTGGGAAATCAGCAGATTCTCGAGATCGACGCCCAGCTTGCGCGCATAGACCGGGTCAAGCGCATGTTCGGCGTCGATGAACCCGCAAATGCCCCCCTTCTTCTGCGCCTCGGCGATCGTATGGAGGGCGAGCGTCGTCTTGCCCGAACTTTCCGGCCCATAGATCTCGATGATTCGCCCTCGCGGAAGGCCGCCGACGCCCAACGCGATGTCCAGGCTGAGAGAGCCGGTCGGAATGGTCTCGATCTCCACGATCGGGTTGTTCTGCCCGAGCCGCATGATCGAACCCTTGCCGAAAGAGCGCTCGATCTGGGACAGCGCCGCGTCCAGAGCCTTTGTCTTGTCCACTGATTGTTCCTCGACTAGCCGCAAATTCCTGGTAGACATGCTCTCATATCCCTCGATCGTCAATCCTGGCCCCACGATTCCTTCCTTCTTGTACCTCTTTTGTTCTCCCTCCGCAACCGCTTTCCTCGCCTTGAAAACATTAGGGAAATTCGCGTGGCGCCGGCATTTGCGTGTTTGCGCGCGGCCATTCCGGCATGAATCTGCTCGCCCGCATGCGAGGCAGGAACGAATCAGTTCCGGCAATCCGGAGCTTGCCTGCCGAAGATCTTGAACCTCGCCGGCCGGTCCATTACCCTGCGCATGGAAGACGGCCTCCACTCAAGAGAGAATCACGTGACCGGGACGACCCGGCCCAGGGTCAGAACCCTGAATGTCGCGAGGGACCGGTTCATGGCATGGACCCTGCTTTTTCTTGCCGGCCTCCTGGAAGTGGTCTGGGCATTCTACATGAAGCGGTCGGAAGGCTTTACCCTGCTCATGCCGACCCTCGTGACCTTCATCGCCATGTTCGGCAGCTTCTTCCTGCTGGCCGTGGCGATGCGCTCGCTTCCGCTCGGCACATCCTATACGGTCTGGACAGGAATCGGCGCCGTCGGCGCATTCATCGCCGGTGTCGTCTTTCTCGGCGAATCCGTGGCGCCGCTGCGCCTGACGGCCGCCGGGCTGATCGTCGCCGGGATCGTCCTGATGAAGTTTTCCAGCGAAGCATAGGCGAAAGGCCGGGCATGGTTCCCTCCAAGGACATCCAGCAATTGCTTGAGATCATGGCGGCGCTGCGCACGCCCGGCACGGGCTGCCCCTGGGATCTGGAGCAGGATTTCGCCAGCATCGCGCCCTATACGATCGAAGAGGCCTATGAGGTGGCCGACGCCATCGAACGCGGCGATCCCGCCGATCTGCGCGAGGAACTCGGCGATCTCCTGCTGCAGGTGGTCTATCATGCCCGCATGGCGCAAGAGGCAGGCGCATTCGACTTCGGCGACGTCGTCGAAGCGATCACGGCGAAGATGATCCGCCGCCACCCGCACGTATTCGGCGACGCGACGGCGCGCGAGGCGGGCATGGCCAAGGGACAATGGGAACGGATCAAGGCCGAGGAACGCGCGGGAAAGGAAGGACCGTCCGGCCATCTAGATAGCGTGCCGCTCGCGCTACCGGCACTCACCCGCGCGCAGAAATTGCAGGCGCGTGCCGCCCGCATCGGCTTTGACTGGCCGGAACCGGCCCCGGTGCTGGACAAGATGGAGGAGGAAATGGCCGAACTGCGCGACGCGCTGGCCAAAGGAGAATCCCCCGTCCGGATCGAGGAGGAGCTCGGCGACATGCTTTTTGCCATGGTCAATCTGGCGCGCCATCTCGACATTGATCCGGAACAGGCGCTCAAGCGCGCCAATGCGAAATTCGTCGCGCGGTTCCGTCATATCGAGAAGAGTCTCGCTGCCCGCAACCGTTCGCTCGCAGACGCCGACCTTGAAGAAATGGAAGCCCTCTGGCAGGCGGCCAAGAAGATGGAAGCGACTCCGACGGAAGGTTGAGATACCGCAGGATCGCGAAAAGTGGCTCCCGCTTTTCGGCAAGGATCCTGCGGAGGACCGCAACATGGCGACGGACCGGCGCGACCTTCGTGACAGGGCTGCGGCGAGCCCTGCGCAATCCGGACAAGGGAAGCGGCCTATTCCTCGACCTCGCTGGTGATCCGCCGGATCTCCTTCTGCACCATTTCCTCGACAAGGCCGGAAAGGTTCTTGTCCAGCCATTCCTGCAACATCGGGCGCAGCATCTCGCGTGCCATCTTCTCGACGCCGCGGCGGCGCGTCTCGTCCACGGCGGCAGAGAGATCGCCGAAGGCGGCCGCAACCTTGCGGCTGGTCTCCTGCGAGATCAATACGGCTGAAGGGGTCGCCACACGCTCCGCGCGCGGCGCTTCCGGCTGGACTGGAGGTTCTGCCGGTGCGGCCGCGGCAGCAGGGGCCGGCGACTCGGGCCGGCCAGCATCCGCCCGTGGCGTGGCAGGGGAAACACTTGCAGCAGACTCCATTTCGGGCTCCTTGGCGGGGGTTTCTGGCATTGCACGTTCCATGACCGGTTCCGGCGCCACGACCCGGGGGCGAACTGCCGCCTCCGCAACAGGCCGCGCTGCCGCTCCTTCCACATCGCCTGCGGTTCCCTCGCGCCGGGTGTCCTCGCTTCTGGAAACTGCGGCGACATGATCATTCGCAACCGCTTTTGCCGGGTGGGCAGGCGCCTGCCCCGGATCGCTGTCTTCGATGATTCGGCGAATTGAAGCCAGTATTTCTTCCATCGAAGGTTCGTCTTGTATTCGCGTTGCTTGTGACATTTCTTCCCGCCGCTGCCGACTTGCTCGCATTCGAGCGTCTTGTCCGGCAATCCACCTCCGGCTGCCGAATCACAACTGGATCGTAGCTCACTATGGGCAGCGCGAGAATCCCTTGCCGCGCATTTCACCCGGTTTTTCTGTGCGGGGCAGGATGGGCGGGCAAGCCGGCCCATGGAAATAGCCGGTGGCCAGCCCGGACGGCTATCAGCGGCCGTCCGGCGTTCTCAGGCCATACCATTTGTCGCGCACGGCGTGATAATGCTCGCGCGGATCGTGCAGGCGGGTCTGCAGCCCAAGCTGGCTGGCGGTGAGCCTGCCCGTCGCAGAGGCGATCGCGAAGCTCGCGACCACCCCGTCGCGCTCGGAAGCGACCAGCGCAATCTGGGCATCGATGACATCTGCCTGGGCATTGAGCACATCGAGCGTGGTGCGCTGCCCGACATCGCGCTCGGCCATCACGCCTTCCAGCGCCAGCCGCAGGGCGGAAACGAGCTGACGATTGGCCTCTACATTGCGCTGCGCGGCCTCATATTGGGTCCAGGCAGAGGCCACGGCGGCGCGGACCTGGTCCCGGCTGACATCGACATTGATTCGCGCCTGCCCGAGCGATTCCTTCGACTGCCGCACAAGGCTGGACGCGAGGCCGCCCTGGTAGATCGGGATGGTCAGCGTGGCGCCAATGGTCGCATTCGAGCCGCCGCCATCGCTCGCCGCGCCCGGCGAGGTATGCTGATGGGTCAAGGCCACGCCGATCTCGGCATTCAGCGAAGGCAGCAAAGCGCCCTCGGCCGACTTCACGCGAAATGCCGAAGCATCAACGGCATGATTGGTGGCCAGGATGGCCGGATGCTCGGACTGCGCCCGCGCATAAGCGCTTTCCAGACTGGCCGGAATCAGCTTCGTCAGGGGCTTCGCCGGCTCCAGCTTGCCGGGCTCGACCCCGACGATCTGCCGGTACAGCGCTTCGGCCGAAGTCACCTGCGCCCGCGCCGCGGTCAGCTGCGCCTGCGCCGCCGAATAGGAAGCCTCGGCCTGGGCGACATCGGTGCGCGTCCCCTCCCCGACCTCGAGACGCGAACGCGCCGAACGCAGCTGCTCGCTGAGAAATTCGAGATTCTGCTGGCGCAGCTGGGCGATCTTGCGGAACAGGATCACGTCCATATAGGCGCTGGCTGCGTCGAAAAGCGTATTCTGCTCGGTATTGCGCAGGTTTTCGCGCGCGGCACGCACCGCCGCCTCGGCGGCACGGACATTGTTCCTGGTCTGGAACCCGTCAAAGATTGCCTGCGAGAGATAGACGCCGAACGAACCTGCCGTCAGGCTGCGGCTGACCTGTCCGGAAGTCGACTGATTATGGCTGAGCGTGCCGCGGCCAACGATCACCGGCCGCATGCCGGACTTGGCGATCGGCACGTCCTCATCGCGGACCCGCACGCCCGCCCGGGCGGAATTCAGATTGGCATTGTTTTCATAGGCCTTGGCCAAGGCGCCGAAAATGGTCTCCGCGGAAGCCGGAAGCGCCAGCACGAGCGACATTCCGACGGCGGCAAGCGTAACCGCTACACGATACATTGGCGGTCCCTTCCAGGATCGAACACTCCGAACAGACCTTATTCAACAATCGGACGCCGATTGCCAGTCCCGCGGGCACAGGAATCCTCCGCAGTACGAAGCTTTTTCTATTAGCGTTGCCTGAATTCCCCACTTCCGCGAGACCGGAAGGGAAATCAGCCCGCGCCTTCCCTCAGTCGGCGCTGCAATTCCCGCCGCACAATCGTGCTCGAACGCGCCACCAATTCAATGCCGCCATCCTCGCGATCGGTGCGTTCCAGGACCCTGCAATTGCGGTAGATCCAGTCGATCAGGCTGACCTCTTCCGGCCGAAGGCGAATCGGGAATGTCTCGAGCCCGCCCGTGATCCTGCGCTCGATCGTCTCGAGCAGATGATCGATGCCGGCGCCCGTCAGCGCCGAGATGACCGGGATGCCATCCTGCCGGAAGCCGGGCTCGCCATCGACCAGATCGGCCTTGTTCCAGACCTCGAGGACCCGGTCGCGGTCATCGGAATCAATACCGAGATCGCGCAGGATCGATGAGACATCCGCCGCCTGCGCCGCACTGTCCGGATCCGACATGTCGCGCAAATGCAGGATGAGATCCGCCTCGACGACCTCTTCCAGCGTGGCCCGGAAGGCCGCGACGAGATGGGTCGGGAGATTGGAAATGAACCCGACCGTATCGGAAAGGATGATCCGCGTCCCATTGGGAAGACGCAATTGCCGCAAGGTCGGGTCGAGCGTCGCGAACAGCATGTCCCGGGCATCGACCCCGGCCCCGGTCAGCCGGTTGAACAGGGTGGACTTGCCGGCATTGGTATAGCCGACGATCGCGACGACAGGATAGGGAACCTTGCGGCGCTTGGCGCGATGCAGGTTCCGCGTCCGCTTCACCTGCTCCAGCTCCCGGCGCAGGCGGACGATCCGCTCCTGCAATTGGCGGCGGTCCGCCTCGATCTGCGTCTCGCCAGGCCCGCCGAGGAAACCGGCACCGCCGCGCTGCCGTTCGAGGTGCGTCCAGCTGCGCACAAGCCGGCTGCGCTGGTATTCCAGATGGGCGAGGTCGACCTGCAGCACGCCTTCACGCGTGCTCGCCCGCCGGCCGAAGATCTCGAGAATGAGGCCGGTCCGGTCGAGGACCTTGGCGTTCAGCGCCCGTTCGAGGTTCCGTTGCTGCACCGGGGTGAGCGGATGATCGACGAACACGACCTCCGCCTCGGTCTCCTCGACCCGGGCACGCAGCTCCTCGATCTTGCCGGAACCGAGCAAGGTCGCCGGCCGCGGCGTGGCGACCGGCACGATCTCGCGATGGACGATGCGGATGTCGATGGCTTCGGCAAGCCCGGTCGCCTCTTCCAGCCTTGCCTGCGGCGAGCGCCGCACCTGTGCTGGCCCGGGGTGCGCCTTCTCGGCGGCCTCCTTCAGCACCGGAACGACAATGATGCCGAGCGTAGCGCCGGGATGACCGGAAGTATCGGCAGCGCCGCCGTTCAATCAGGCATCCCCGCCCGCATCATCGGCCTCGAACATCTGTACCGGCTGACTGGGCATGATTGTCGAGATTGCATGCTTGTAGACCAGCTGCGAATGCCCGTCACGGCGAAGCAACACGCAAAAATTGTCAAAGGAAGTGACCACGCCCGTGAGCTTCACGCCATTGACCAGGAAGATGGTCAGCGGATTCCTAGCCTTGCGAACGGCATTCAGAAATACATCCTGCAGGTTCTGCGACTTTTCTGCCATTATCTTGCCCGTCCCCATTTCATCAATTACACACACACGATGATGATTCCGAATGACCTTCGGAAACAACATCCTACCATCCGTTTGTCCCGCCTGCCAGATCGATCGGCAATCCCAGCCTATGGCGCGTTAACAGGCCTTGGTTCTTTCCGCAATGTCAAAAAATGCATGGCTGGTGAATTGCAGGGGATCACAGGATTCCCGCGAACTCAGAAATAGTCGAGGCTGACCCGGAAGAGTTGTTCCACCTTGCGGATGGCCTCCGCGAGCGCGAAAATGACCACGCGGTCGCCCGCCTTGATGCGCATGTCGCCGTCCGGCCGCAGGATCCTGCCCTCGCGGATCACGGTGCCGATCCGGATTTCATCGGGCAATTCGGCCTCGCGCAAAGTCGGCCCGACGAGCGGCGATGTCTCGAGGGCCTCGGCCTCGATGATCTCGCCGCCACCGTTCTCCACGCTGTGCACCGCCAGAATGCGGCCGCGCCGCACATGCTGAAGCACGCGTGAAATGGTGACCGAGCGGGGGTTGATCCAGGAATCGATGTCGAGCGAATCCGCCAGCGAATGGTAGGAGGGATCGTTGATGAGCACCAGATTGGCCTTGCAGCCCATTCGCTTCGCCATCACGCCGGTGAGCATGTTCACCTGGTCGTCATTGGTCAGCGCCAGCATCAGGTCCGCCTCGTCGATGTCGGCTTCCTGAAGGAGCCGCGAATCGAGGGCGCTGCCGGCCAGCACGACGGCGTGCCGCAGGCTGTCGGCCGCGGCGCGCGCCCGTACCGCATCGACCTCGATCAGCTTGAGGCGCATCTGTCCTTCGCGGGCCTCGATCTCGCGGGCGACGAAACGGGCGACATTGCCGCTTCCGGCGATGACGATGCGTTTCACGGGCGGCGATTCATGGCCGAAAAGCGAGAGCGTGCGCTGCAGCTGCCCGTCGCTGGCAATCACATAGGCAAGGTCGCCGGGAAGAATTTCGTCATCCGCATGCGGAACGAACAGGCGGCCCTCGCGGACGATTCCCACAACAATGGAAAGCAGGTCCGGAAAGAGGCCCGTGAGCTGCGCAAGCGGCGTGTGGATGACCGGGCAGTCCTCCATGCATTCGATCGCAAGTCCGGCGGCCCTGCCCTCCGCGACGCGCATCACATCGCTGGCGCCGGGCATGGCGACCCGCCGCAGCACACGTTCGCCGACTTCCAGCTCCGGCGAGATGATGACGTCGATCGGCAACTGGTCCTGCGCGAAAAGGTGGCGGTACTCGGGTTGCAGATAGGCCTGCGCACGTACCCGGGCGATCCTTTTCGGCACCTGGAAGATCGCATGGGCAACCTGGCAGGCCACCATATTGACCTCGTCGGAATGCGTTGCGGCGATGAGCATGTCCGCATCCGCCGCCCCGGCCTCGGCGAGCACCTGCGGATGCGCGCCATTGCCGGCCACGGCCCGCACGTCGAGCGTGTCCCGCACCCGGCGGATCAGCTCGGGCGAACTGTCGATGATGGAAACATCGATGCGCTCGGCCGAAAGGCGCTCGGCGATTCCAAAGCCGACCTGCCCAGCGCCGCAGATCACGACCTTCAAGCTACACTCCGAGCGATTTGAGTTTGCGGTGCAATGCCGAACGTTCCATGCCGATGAACTCGGCCGTCCGCGAAATATTGCCGCCGAACCGGTTGATCTGCGCCACGAGATATTCCTTTTCGAACAGTTCGCGCGCCTCGCGCAGCGGCAGCGTCATGATGTGGTGGTCGGAACTGGTCGGCGCCTTCGGCATCATGTCGCCGATCTCGCGCGGCAGCAATTCGGCGGTGATCGGCCTGGTCTCGTCCTCGCCGCGGGTCAGGATCAGCAGGCGCTCGATATTGTTGCGCAACTGGCGCACATTACCCGGCCAGTCATGCGCCTGGAGCACGGCCATGGCATCATCGCCGATCCGGCGCGGCCGGATGCCGGCCTGGCGTGACATCTGCTTCATGAAGTGATCGACGAGATAGGGAATGTCCTCGCGCCGCTCCGCGAGCCCGGCGACCACCACCGGCACGACTGCGAGCCGGTGATACAGATCCTCGCGGAACTTGCCCGCCGCGATCAGCTGCTCCAGATTCATCGAGGTGGAAGATATGATGCGGACATCGACCCGGACCTTCTTGGTGCCGCCGACGCGCTCGAACTGCTGGTCTACCAGCACGCGCAGGATCTTGCCCTGGGTCTCGAGCGGCATGTTGCCCACCTCGTCGAGATAGAGCGTGCCGCGATGGGCCTCCTCCAGCGCCCCGACCTTGCGCTCCACGCCATTGGATTCGGTGCCGAAAAGCTCGATTTCCATGCGCTCGGGCGTGATCGTCGCGGCATTGAGGGTCACGAAGGAACCATTGGCCCGATGCGAGGCGCGATGGATGGCGCGCGCCGTCAGCTCCTTGCCGGAACCGGAGGGGCCGAGGATCATGACGCGGCCATTGGTGGGCGCAACCTTCTCGATGGTCTGGCGCAGCTGGCTCATCGCCGAGGACATGCCGATGAGCTCGTAGGACTCGCCCGAACGCCGCTTCAGTTCGCTCACTTCGCGCTTCAGCTTCGAGGTCTCGAGCGCGCGCTCGCAGACCATGATCAGCCGGTCAGACTTGAATGGCTTCTCGATGAAATCATAGGCTCCGCGCTTGATCGCCGACACGGCTGTCTCGATATTGCCGTGCCCGGAGATCATGACGACGGGCAATTCGGGATGCAGCGCCTTGATCTCGTCCAGAAGGGCCAGCCCGTCGAGCCGCGAGCCCTGCAGCCAGATGTCGAGGAAGACAAGCCGGGGCACGCGGCTATTGATCTGCGCCAGAGCCGAATCCGCATCGCGCGCCGTCCGGGTCTCATGTCCCTCGTCACTCAGGATGCCCGCGACCAGTTCGCGGATATCTTCCTCATCATCGACGATCAGAATATCAGACGCCATGTGCGACCTTCCCGGTAGTGCTGGAGACAGTTTGTGCCGACGCGCCGATGCCCTCCTCCGCGCGAAGCGGCAGCTTCACCCGGATCATGGCGCCACGGCCGCCAGCAAGCGATTCGGGCGCATCCTGCAGTTCAAGGGTTCCGCCATGATCCTCGATGATCTTTCTCACGATGGCAAGGCCAAGGCCGGTCCCCTTGTCGCGATGCGTGACATAGGGCTCCAGCAGGCGCTGACGATTCTGCCTCGGCAAGCCGACGCCATTATCCATCACATCCACGATGATCATGTCCTGCTCCCGCCGCGCGACGATCCGGATCACACCCGGCTCGCCAGTCTGGTGCGACATGGCCTCGACGGATTCCGCCGCGTTCTTGACAATGTTGCCGAAGGCCTGGCTCAGCAGGCGCCCGTCGAACTCGCCGACCAGCGGTTCCTCACCGTAATCGCGCTCGAACCGGATCTCGCTGCGGCTGACCTCAACAAGAAACGATGCCTCGCGCAGCACATCGCGCAGATCCATCGGCGCGATCGCCGGCTTCGGCATTCGCGCAAAATGCGAAAACTCATCAACCATGCGACCGATATCGCCGACCTGCCGGATGATGGTCTCCGTGCACTGGTCGAAGATCTCCCGATCCTCCTGGATGACCTTGCCGAAGCGGCGCCGGATCCGTTCCGCGGAGAGCTGGATGGGCGTCAGCGGATTCTTGATCTCATGGGCGATCCGGCGGGCGACATCTGACCATGCGGTCGAACGCTGGGCGGCAACGAGATCGGTAATGTCATCGATCGTGACCACATAGGACTGGTCGGCGCTGGGAGACGAGCTTTCCTCGACGGTGATCTGGACGTTGAAGGTCCGCTCGACGCCGCCGCGCTCGAAGATCACCTGTTCGCGATGCACGGGGCGCCTGGCGTTCAGCGCCGCCTGGAACACGCCGGCAATGGGCGGCAGTACCTCGGAGAGCGGGGCGCCGAGCGCATCGTCGAGGGAAATCTGCAGCATGGTCTCGGCCGACCGGTTGACCATGGATACCCTGCCGTCGGGACCCACCCCGATCACGCCGGAACTGACGCCGGAGAGCACCGCTTCGGTGAAGCGCCGGCGCTCGTCGATCTGGTCCTTGGCACCGATCAGCTCGTTGCGCTGCGACTTGAGCTGCTGGATCATCTTGTTGAACGTATTGCCGAGCGAACCGACATCACCATCGGAACTGCGCACCGGGACCTGCACGTCGAGATTGCCGGTCGCCACCTCGTCGGCAGCGCTGATGAGCCGCCGGATGGGCCGCACCAGCCGATCCGCCACGGCAATGCCTGTCAGGATCGCCGACAGGACGACGATCAGCGTCATGCCGAAATAGAGCAGCGCGAAGGCGAATTGCGTTCGGCCGCGATTGGCTTCGAGCGCGCCATATTCGTCGGCATTGGCGCTGACGATCTGGCGGGCGCTGATGACTTCGGCATCGACAAGCCGGACCGTGAACAGATAGAGCGATCCGCCGCCGACCTCATGCAGCTTGACGATCGAACCGACAATGTTGCGAAAGCGCGGCTCGATCAGCACTGGCTGGCCGTCGGCGGCCTGCCGCACCGCCTCGGCCGGAGGAACCGGCATCTCGAAACCGGTCGTGATGTCGGCCATCATGACAAATTCGCCGCTACTGTTGATGATCGCCGCATGCGCAAGCGCCCTGCCCTCGGCCTGATTGGTCAGGATCTGGCGGAAGCCATTGCGGTCAAGCGCATAGATCGAACGCGCCTGGTCCAGCACATACGCCATGGAAAGCGCCGTATTCTGCAGGTTGCGGGCATTTTCCAGCACATAGGCCTGCGCAATGGCGAGGGAGGAATTGATGATGGTCTTGGTGCGCATTTCGAACCATCGGTCCAGCCCCACATCCAGCGTGACCGAAGCGACAATGGCGATCATCAGGGCAGGAATCGCGGCGACGAGCGAGAAAAGCGCCACGATGCGGACATGGAGGCGCGATGCCGCCTTGCCCCGGCGCCGCGCGAGCCAGACCCGCCCCGCCTCGCGCAGAATCAACCCCACCAGGAGGAGCGCAAAGGTGGCGTTCACCCCGATCAGGGTCAGCGTGACGCCCTCATCGGGTCGAATCGAGGTAAGGCCGGTCAGGATGGCAAAGGATATGGTTCCCGTGATCAGCGCCCCGGTCACGGCAAGGATCGCCGGCCAAAGCCACATGCGCCGCCCGCCAAGCGTCAGGGAACCGAGCTTGGAAGTGTCCGTAGGCGCGGCAAGAATCTGGGCGGTCATCGCTTCCCGTGGGCCTGATTGCACCGTTGTGAATATGCAACTGATTGTGGCGTCATTGCAACATAGGGCTTCGGACGGTCCGACTGCATCGCTCGCTCATCGGGTCGGGTCGCCACGCATGGCCGGACCAAACCTCGCCGGCAGATCGTGTTCGCGCAGCTTCTTGCGCAACGTATTGCGGTTCAGTCCGAGCAATTCGGCGGCGCGGAGCTGATTGCCGCCCGTGGCCGCAAGCGCCGCGGCAAGAAGCGGCGGCTCGACCTCGGCAAGTATGCGCTGATAGAGGCCCGGCGGCGGCAGGGATTGCCCGAACGCCGCGAAATAGCGGCCGAGATGGCCCTCGACCAGGCTCGCCAGCGAATGATTCGTCGAGACTTCGACGGACGGTGGGGTGAAGCCCGGAGACATGCTCGCGCCAAGTTCTGCCTGGACCATCGCGGCGTCGATCTCCTCCTGTGGAAAGAGCACGCAGAGACGGCGGATGAGATTCTCCAGTTCGCGCACATTGCCGGGCCAGGAATGGCGCTGCATCACCTCGATGGCAGCTGGCTCGGCATGCTTGGCGCCCAGCCCTTCCCGCTCTGCCTGGCTCAGGAAATGCCGCACCAGAAGCGGGATGTCCTCGGTGCGCTCGCGCAGCGGCGGCAACCGCACCGGCACGACATTCAGCCGGTAATAGAGGTCCTCGCGAAACGCGCCCTGGCCGATAAGCCGGCGCAGATCCTGATGCGAGGCGGCAATGATGCGCACATCGGTGCGGATGGGCGTGCGGCCGCCGACACTCATATATTCGCCCTGTTGCAGGACGCGCAGCAGCCGGGTCTGGGCCTCGACCGGCATGTCGCCGATCTCGTCGAGAAACAGCGTGCCGCCCTCCGCCTGCTGGAAACGGCCCGGCTGGCGCGATTCGGCGCCGGTAAAGGCGCCCTTCTCATGACCGAACAGCTCGGCCTCGATCAGCTCGCGCGGGATCGCGGCCATGTTGATGGCAACGAACGGACCGCCGCGGCGGCGGCCGTAATCGTGCAGCGCCCGCGCGGCAAGTTCCTTGCCGGTGCCGGATTCCCCGCTGATCAACACGGTGAGATCGGTCTGCATCAGGCGCGCCAGCACGCGGTAGATCTCCTGCATGGCCGGCGATCGGCCGATCAGCGGCATGTTATCGGCCAGGGGCTCTTCGGCAGGCGGCCTTGCGGCTGCCCGGCGCTCGGCGAGCGCCCGCTCGACAATGCCCAGCAACTCGTTCAGGTCGAAGGGTTTGGGCAGATATTCATAGGCGCCCCGCTCGGAAGCCGTGACGGCGGTCAAAAAGGTATTCTGCGCGCTCATCACGATCACCGGCAATCCCGGCCGCGATTTCCGGATCCTCGGCAGGAGGTCGAATGCCGTCCCGTCGGGCATGACCACATCGGTGACGACGAGATCGCCCTTGCCTTGCGATACCCATTGCCAGAGCGTCGCCGCATCGGCCGCCGCCAGCGCCTCGTAGCCCGCCCGCTGCAGCGCCTGGCGCAGGATGGTGCGGATCGCCGTATCGTCATCGGCGATGACAATCGTAGCGCGGCTCATGAAGGCTCTCCCACGCGATCGGGCATTTGCTCGGCCGCGACGCCCTCCGGCATGAAGATGCGGAAGGACGTGCCATCCGGCGAGGAATCGCATTCAATGATTCCGCCATGATCGCTGATGATCTTTGCAGCCATGGCAAGGCCCAATCCGGAGCCATTCTGCTTGCTGGTAATGAAGGGGTCGAAGATGATGGGCACCAGCTCCTCGGCAATGCCCGGCCCATTGTCGCTGACAGCGAAATGCAGCGGCAGGGCCTGCTTCTTCTCCGATCCGGGCAGTCGCAGGCGAATGCCCGGACGATAGGCCGTGGTCAGGACGATCTCGCCATCGGTTCGGCCGGCAAGCGCCTCGGCCGCATTCTTCACCAGGTTGACGAAGGCCTGCACCAGCAGATCGAGATCGGCTTCCACAGGCGGCAGGGACGGGTCATATTGCTCGATGATCCGGACATGACGGGCAAAGCCGCTGGCAGCGATGGCCTTCACCTTCGCCAGAACCGTATGGATATTGACCGGCTTGCGCTCCAGCGGGCCACGATCGGCGAAGGCCTCCATGCGGCCGACCATCGAGACGATCCGGTCCGTCTCGGCCATGATGAGCTGCGTCAGCTCCCGATCTTCCGCGCTCGCATTCTCTTCCAGCAATTGCGCCGCACCGCGAATTCCGGCAAGCGGATTCTTGATCTCATGGGCGAGCATGGCGGCAAGCGCGGCGACAGACCTTGCCGAACCGCGATGATTGAGCTGGCGCCCAATCTTCTCGGCCATCGAACGCTCGTGCAGCACCAGCATGACCGTGCCGGCGGCGCCCGCGACCGGGGCGGCAAACACATCGACGAACCGCTCGGCGCCCAGGCGCGGCGAGGACAGGTCGAGCCGGTATTCATTTACCGGCGTGCCCTGTTCGCGCACCTGTTCGACGAGTTGCAGCACGGGACTGGCGAAAGGAACGTAATCGGCGAGGCTGCGGCGGCGAAGGACCGCGGCTCCGGAACCGAAGAAGGCCTCGCCGGCGGCATTGGCCCCGGCAATGATGCCTTCTGGAGAAATGACCACCACTGGAAGATGCAGGGCATTGAGCAACAGGCTGGCGGGAAGCCCGTGATCGATCGCGAATTCGGAGGTCATGAACTGCCTGCCTGTTAGGCTTGAGGAGACTCTGCCCGTTTCTTAAGCACCATGCGGCCCGGCATGCAAGCGGCGATCGAACCGCGTTCCGCCAGGTGCTTCTCATTGAACCGGAAAGCCGCTAGTTCGTTTGCAGTTGAACGCGACAGAAAGGCCGCCAGATGTCTCAAGACCCCGTCCCCGCCATTGCCGCCGCCATTGTTGCCGCCGGGCGCGGCGAGCGGGCCGGGCAGACGGGCGAAGGCCCGAAACAGTATCGGCGTATCGGCGGCGAACCGATCCTGCGGCGCACGCTGCGCGCCTTCCTTTGCCGCCCTTCGATCGGGCCGGTCGCCATCGCCATCCATCCCGACGACAATAAGCTCGCGCAGGAGGCCATCGGCGATCTCGGAGACGGCCGGGTCCGGATCGTACATGGCGGGGCGTCGCGACAGGCTTCCGTGCTTGCCGCGCTGGAGGCGCTCGCCGATTGCCCGCCGGACCATGTGCTGATCCATGACGGGGTGCGGCCCTTCCTGGATGGCGAACTCATCGACCGGATCATTGCTGGCCTTGCGTCCGGTTGCGGCGTTCTGCCGGCGATGGCCGTTGCCGACACGCTCAAACGGGCCGACGGGAACGGAAAGGTCGTGGCGACCGAGCCGCGCGAAGGGATGTTCATGGCCCAGACGCCGCAGGCCTTTCCCTTCGCCGCGATCCTTGCCGCCCACCGGCGTGCGGCGCACGAGAAGCCGCATCATTTCACGGACGATTCCATGCTGGCGGAATGGGCGGGCATTGCCGTCCAGATTGTCGAGGGCTCTTCGGATAACACCAAGCTGACCTGGGCACGGGACCTGGAGGCGGCCGAGCGGCGGCTGGCGGGCGCGCAGCAGGCCAATTATCCGGATGTCCGCACGGCGACCGGCTATGACGTGCACGCCTTCGGCGAAGGCGACCATGTCATGCTCTGCGGCGTCCGCATTCCGCATGGGCGCAAGCTGACCGGGCATTCCGACGCCGATGTCGGCCTGCATGCCCTGACCGACGCCTTGCTCGGCACGTGCGGCCAGGGCGATATCGGCACGCATTTCCCGCCATCGGACCCGCAATGGCAGGGTGCGCCATCCCGGATCTTCCTTGAAAAAGCAGTGGAAGAGGTGCGCCAGCGCCGCGGCCGCATCGCCAATGTCGACGTCACCTTCATTGCCGAGAGTCCGAAGATCGGTCCGCACCGTGCCGCAATGACGGATCAGATCGCCGAAATCCTGTCGATTTCAACGAAAAGGATCTCCATCAAGGCTACCACGAACGAGCGGCTCGGCTTCATCGGCCGCGAGGAAGGTATCGCAGCCATTGCGACGGCAACCGTCGTCTATCCGGGAGGAATTGCCGAATGAGCATTACCAGAATGGCCGAAGAGGCGCTGACCCATGCGCAACGTCGCGGCTGGACCATCGCGACCGCCGAATCCTGCACGGGCGGAATGGTTTCCTCCGCCCTGACCGGAATCCCCGGCGCTTCGGAGATGTTCGAACGCGGCTTCGTCACCTATTCGAACGAATCGAAACAGGAAATGCTGGGCGTCGCGAAAGAGACCATCGAAAGTCATGGTGCGGTGTCGGGCGAAACCGCCGCGGAGATGGCAAAAGGCGCGCTGGCGCATTCGCGCGCCGATATTGCCATATCGGTAACCGGCATTGCCGGCCCGGACGGCGGCACGCCGGAAAAGCCGGTCGGCCTCGTCTGGTTCGGCGTTGCTGCCCGGGGCGGGGCTGCCTCGACGCATCGACGCCTGTTTCCCGGTACGGAACGGGCCAGGATCCGGGATGCAGCGGTCGAAACGGCGCTTGAACTCCTCCTCCAAGAGATGCGGGAGGCTGACGAGTAAGCCAGGGGCCAAGCAGATTCAGGCGACCTCGCCCGCCCCGTAGACGGAATGGGCGCGGCGCTCGAAGGCCTCGGCAAACAACCGGAATGCGCGGTCGAACATCGCCCCCGCCAGCGCCCCGAGCATGCGGTTGCGGAATTCGTAGTCGATGTGAAATCGAACCAGCGTGGCTTGGCCGTCGGCAGGCTCGAAACGCCATTCATTGGTGAGGTAGCGGAAGGGCCCATCGATATATCTTACATCGATTTCAAGGGCTTGCGGCTTCAGGTGAACCTGCGTCGTGAAGGTTTCGGTCACCGCCTTGTAGCCGACCGTCATGTCGGCCACCAGCAAGCTCGCACCGTCCATTTCGCGCCGCGAACGAACGGTCAGCGCCTTGCACATCGGCAGGAACTCCGGATATTTCTCGATATCCGCCACGAGTGCGAACATCTGCCCGGGCGTGAACGGCACCTTGCGGGTCGTATCGAATTTCGGCATGCGCCCCGCCAGTCACGCGCCAGCAGCGGCGAGTTGCCTCTCGCGCGCGAGGCGCAGGCGCTGGAAATCTTCGCCAGCATGGTGCGACGATCGCGTCAACGGGCTGGAGGAGACCATCAGGAAACCCTTGGTATAGGCAATGGTCTCGTAGGACTTGAACTCTTCCGGCGTAACGAAGCGCTTCACCGCATGATGCTTGCGGGTCGGCTGCAGATATTGCCCGATGGTCAGGAAGTCGACATTGGCGACGCGCAGATCGT
>CAYLGY010000030.1:22761-29251 GCA_964383325.1 uncultured Rhizobiaceae bacterium | reverse complement strand
TCGCAAGCTGCTGCTGGCGATTGCCGAGGACGTGCGCGTCCTGCTCGTCAAGCTTGCGGACCGGCTGCACAACATGCGCACGCTGGGGGCGATGCGGCCCGACAAGCGCCTGCGCATCGCCGAGGAGACGATGGACATCTATGCGCCGCTCGCCGGTCGCATGGGCATGCAGGACATGCGAGAGGAGCTTGAGGAGCTCGCCTTCCGCTACATCAATCCGGAAGCCTTCCAGGCGGTTACGGAGCGCCTTGCTGAGCTCATGGAGCGCAACAAGGGCGTCATCACCGAGATCGAGGAAGCGCTCGCCAGGAAGTTCGAAGAGAACAATATCAAGGCGACGGTGAAGAGCCGGCAGAAGAAGCCGTGGTCGGTCTTCCGCAAGATGGAGACCAAGGCGCTGTCCTTCGAGCAGCTTTCCGACATTTTCGGATTCCGCGTGATCGTCGGGACGACCGAGGACTGCTACCGGGCATTGTTTGCCATCCATACGACCTGGCCGATGGTGCCGGGACGGTTCAAGGATTACATCTCGACGCCGAAGCAGAATGGCTACCGGTCGATCCACACCACCATTGTCGGGCCCTCCAGGCAGCGCGTCGAATTGCAGATCCGCACGCGCGAGATGCATCACGTCGCCGAATATGGCGTGGCGGCGCATTCGATCTACAAGGACGCAGGCGGCACGGCGGCGGCGCGGGAATCCAATGCCTATGCATGGCTGCGCCGGACCATCGAAGCGCTGGCGGAAGGCGACAATCCGGAGGATTTCCTCGAAAACACGAAGCTGGAACTGTTCCAGGACCAGGTGTTCTGCTTCACGCCGAAGGGACGGCTGATCGCGCTGCCGCGTGGCGCCACGCCAATCGACTTTGCCTATGCGGTCCATACCGAGATCGGCGACAGCTGCGTCGGGGCGCGGGTCAACGGGCGGGTCGTGCCGCTGGTGACGAAGCTCATG
Source organism: uncultured Rhizobiaceae bacterium (assembly GCA_964383325.1). Classification (GTDB taxonomy): domain Bacteria; phylum Pseudomonadota; class Alphaproteobacteria; order Rhizobiales; family Rhizobiaceae; genus CAYLGY01. The sequence continues at coordinate 28,293 of CAYLGY010000030.1, read as the reverse complement.
AATGGCGACGAGGTCGAGATCGTCCGCTCGGCCAACCAGGTTCCACCAGCCGCCTGGGAGACACTGGTCGTGACCGGCAAGGCGCGCTCGGCCATTCGCCGGGCGAGCCGGGCGGCGATCCGGGCGCAATATTCCGGCCTTGGCGCGCGCATCCTCGAACGCGCTTTCGAGCGCGCCGGCAAGGAGTGGTCGCCGGACCTTCTGAAGCCGATCCTGCACAGGCTGGCGCGCAAGGATGTCGAGGAGGTGCTGGCGGCGGTCGGACGGGGCGAGCTGACCTCTCCCGACGTGCTGAAAGCCGTCTATCCCGACTACAAGGATGAGCGCGTCACATCGCCGCCGCCCAAGCGCGAGGAGGGCTGGTTCAACCTGCGCAATGCCGCCGGCATGCTGTTCCAGGTTCCGGGACGCTCGCGGCGTTCGCGCGGCTCCAACCGCAAGGGGGACAATGCAGTTCCGATCCGGGGCGTGCGCGGCGATCTGCCGGTCAGTTTCGCCCCGGAAGGCGCGGTCCCCGGCGATCGCATCGTCGGCATCCTGCAGCCGGGTTCGGGGATCACCATCTATCCGATCCAGTCTCCGGCCCTGATGGCCTTTGACGACCAGCCTGACCGCTGGATTGACGTGCGCTGGGACATTGACGAGGATACCAAGGAGCGCTTTCCGGCCCGCGTCGTCGTCGACGCCATCAACGAGCCGGGCTCGCTTGCCAATATCGCACAGGTAATCGCCGCCAATGACGCCAATATCCACAAGCTGACCATGGGGCGTACAGCGCCGGATTTCACCGAGCTGGTCATCGATCTCGAAGTGTGGGACCTGAAGCATCTCAATCGCCTGATCTCGCAATTGCGGGAAAACGAGAGCGTCTCCGCGGCCAGAAGGGTCAATGGCTGAAGGCTTGCCCTCACCTCGCAACTTCGCCTTCCGGGGACTATATGTTGTAGAATGATGCGAACAGGTTCTGCGGGAAGGGCGACGATGGGCTTGCGGGTTTCAGGATGTGGCGGGAAGGGCTCCTGCCAGGCTGGAGGGGTCCGGCACTGATGCTGTTCAGGCAACGGCAGCCTGCCGGGTTTCTCGATCGCCTGCGGATTGCATTGTGGCCGCGCCGGTCCATCAGCCGCTCGGCGCGCTACTATGCCAAGCGCGTGCTGCGCGTGAAGGCGACGCCGCATGCGGTGGCGGGCGGAGTCGCCATGGGGGTCTTTGCCGGCTTCTTGCCGCTTATCGGCTTCCAGTTCATTCTGGCTGCCACTCTGGCCTGGATCACGCGCACCAATATTCTGGCTTCGCTGCTCGGCACCGTGGTCTCCAACCCCTTCACCATGCCGCTGATCATGGTCGGAACGCTGGAATTCGGCCAGTTCCTGCTGGGCGAGCAGGATGGCTCGCCCGAGGTCGGCAAGCTGAGCCTGTCGCTGCTGACGCTGGATGCCGCCCGGATCTGGGAGCCGCTGCTCAAGCCGATGCTGGTCGGCGCCGTGCCGGTGGGCCTCGTTTTCGCCCTCATCTTCTATATCGGTACCCGGGGAATGATCGTGGTCTTTCATCGGCGCCAGCGCCGGCGCCTCGCCGAGCGGACCCGGCGCGTGCCTGGTAACGCCGGACCGGCCGGCAAGGGAGCGATCGCCGACTCATGATGATCGGGTTTGGCAACGACTTGATCGACATTCGCCGCATCGAGCGGATGCTGGAACGCTTCGGGCCAAGGTTCATCGAGCGCGTCTTCACCGAGACCGAGCAGCGGAAATCCGATGCGCGTCGCAATCGCGCAGCCTCCTATGCCAAGCGCTTCGCCGCCAAGGAAGCGTGCGCCAAGGCGCTGGGAACCGGCATTGCGCGCGGCGTCTACTGGCGCGACATGGGGGTCGTCAATCTGCCCGGCGGCAAGCCGACGCTCCAACTCGGCGGCGGAGCCTTGCGGCGCCTGCATTCCCTGTTGCCGCCCGGCCATGAAGCACGTATTCATCTGACGATCACGGATGAGTTTCCGATTGCCCAGGCGCTCGTCATCATCGAGGCCGTGGCCCTGGGCGGCGGCGGACAGGTCCGTGAGTGAGTCCGGCGGTAATCGTTGCGGCGCCGGCGCGAAGCCGCTATGAGGCGCTGGACCCTTTTTTTAAACCATCCGGGAAAGTGAATGAGCGTGGCTGAAGGTCGGAGCAGGAAATCTGGCGGGCTCGGAGAGACCGTCTCTGTCATCATCCAGGCAGTGCTCCTGGCGTTGGTCATCCGGACATTGCTCTTCCAGCCCTTCTCGATTCCGTCCGGCTCGATGCGGCCGACCCTGCTGGAAGGCGATTATCTCTTCGTCACCAAATGGGCCTATGGCTATTCGCGGCATTCCCTGCCCTTCTCTCCCGACCTTTTCTCCGGCCGGATCTGGAGCAGCACGCCCGAGCGCGGCGATGTCGTGGTCTTCAAGTTTCCGCCCGATCCGTCGATCGACTACATCAAGCGCGTGATCGGCCTGCCGGGCGACCGGATCCAGATGCGCGACGGTGTGCTCCACATAAATGGGGAACCGGTCGAGCGGGAAATGATCGGCGTCGTGGACGATGTCGACATTACCGAGATGCGCGGGCCGGTCGAGGTCTGGCGGGAAACGCTGCCGAACGGGGTATCCTACCAGACGCTCGATCTGACGAAGAACGGCATCGGCGACAATACCCGCGAGTTCACCGTGCCCGCAGACCATTATTTCATGATGGGCGACAATCGCGACAATTCCACCGACAGCCGGTTCAATGTCGGATTCGTGCCGCATGAGAACCTGGTTGGCCGCGCCAACATCATCTTCTTCTCCATCAGCGGCGGCGCCAGCCCGCTCGAGATCTGGAAATGGCCGAGCGAGTTGCGCCTGTCGCGGCTGCTCAGCTGGGTAGACTGACCGGATGACCATTGATCGGGACGATCTTGCCGGGAACATTGCGCGCCGGACAGGTCATGTATTCCGGACGACGGAGAATCTGGTTCTGGCGCTCACGCATGTCAGCGCCAAGGGCGCGGAACGTCGCAATTACGAGCGGCTGGAATTTCTCGGCGACCGCGTCCTCGGCCTCGCCATCGCGCAGATGCTCTTCAAGGCCTTTCCCGACGCCGATGAGGGAGAATTGTCGAGGCGCTACAATGCGCTCGTGAATGCCGAGGCGCTGGCGGAGATTGCCGACGAGCTGGAACTTTCCGATCTGGTCGTGACCGGTGCGGAGATCCGGACGCTGCGGGGCCGCAAGGCGGTGAACCTGCGGGCCGACGTCGTCGAATCGCTGATTGCGGCAATCTATCTCGATGCTGGCCTCGCAGCGGCGGAAGGCTTTGTCGAACGGTTCTGGCGCGCCCGCGCACTGGCGTCCGATGGCGGGCGCCGCGATCCGAAAACGGAACTGCAGGAATGGGCGCATCGCGTCAGCGGCACGGTCCCCGTATATGCGACCGTGAGCCGGACGGGGCCGGATCACGATCCGGTCTTCGTGGTGCAGGCGAGCGTCGAAGGTTATCCGCCGGAAACGGGCTCCGGCTCGTCCAAACGGCAGGCGGAGCAGCGTGCGGCCACCGCCATTCTGCGCCGGGAAAACGTCTGGAACGATTGGGAAGAAACGAAGTGAGCGACAAGGCAACAGACGCAGAACTGCCACGCCGCTCCGGCTTCGTTGCGCTGCTTGGCGCGCCAAATGCCGGCAAGTCGACCCTGGTCAACCAGCTTGTCGGAGCCAAGGTCTCGATCGTCACCCACAAGGTGCAGACGACGCGAACGATGATCCGCGGCATTGTCCTGCACAGGCAGACGCAGATCGTCCTGCTCGACACGCCGGGTGTTTTCCGGCCGCGGCGCCGGCTCGATCGCGCCATGGTCACCACGGCCTGGGGAGGGGCGCGCGACGCTGACCTCGTGCTGGTGCTGATCGATGCCGAGCGCGGGATCGGCGAGGATAGCGAGGCGCTGCTCGACGGGCTCGGCGGCGTTTCCATCCCGAAGATCCTGATCCTGAACAAGATCGACCGCATCCGGCCGGAAATGCTGCTGCAACTGGCGCAGCAAATCAACCGGCGCCTCGAATTCGAGCGTACCTTCATGATCTCGGCGCTGACCGGTTCGGGGTGTGGCGATCTGCTGGACTATCTGGCCGAGAGGCTGCCCGAGGGGCCCTGGTATTATCCGGAGGACCAGATTTCGGACCTGCCGATGCGCCAGCTTGCCGCCGAGATCACACGGGAAAAGCTCTATCTGCGCCTGCATCAGGAACTGCCCTATTCCTCGCATGTCGAGACAGAGCGGTGGGAAGAGCGAAAGGATGGCTCCGTGCGCATCGAGCAGGTCATCTATGTCGAGCGCCAGAGCCAGAAGAAGATCGTGCTCGGATACAAGGGCGAGACGATCCGCGCGATCGGAACGGCGGCACGCAAGGAAATTTCCGAGGAGATCGGCCAGAAGGTCCACCTGTTCCTGTTCGTGAAAGTGCGGGAGAACTGGGGCGACGATCCCGAGCGCTATCGGGAAATCGGGCTTGAATTCCCCGATTGAGGGCGACAGTCTGCGGCCATGCAGTGGCAGGATGAAGCAATCGTCATCGGCACCCGCCGTCACGGGGAAAGCAGCACGATTCTCGAAGTCATGAGCGCTGCCCACGGTCGCCATCTGGGTCTGGTGCGGGGCGGCCGCTCGCGGCGCCTGCGTCCGGTATTGCAACCGGGAAACCGGATCGAAGTGACCTGGCGGGCGCGACTGGACGAGCATCTCGGCACGTTTCAGGCCGAGCCGGTCGCGCTCAATGCCGGCCGGTTGATCGGCATGGCGGTCGCGCTGTACGGGCTCCAGCTTGCCGCGGCCCATCTTCGTCTGCTTCCCGAGCGCGATTCGCATCCCGTGCTGTACCGGATGCTGGGGCTGATCGTCGATCACCTCGATGAGCCGCGAGCCGCAGCCGAGCTGATGGCGCGGTTCGAGATGCTGGTGCTGGAGGAGTTGGGCTTCGGGCTCGATTTGTCGGCCTGCGCCGCCACAGGAGCGCGGCAGGATCTCATCTATGTTTCGCCGCGAACGGGCAGAGCGGTCAGCAGGGAGGCCGGCTTGCCCTGGGCGGACCGGCTGTTGTCCCTGCCAGGCTTTCTTGCCTGCGAAGAGAGGGTGGAGCCGCAACCCGGCGAATTGTCGAATTCCTTCCGGCTCACCGGCCATTTCCTCGCCCGGCATGTCTGGGAGCCCCGGGGGATCGGCGAACCGCCTGCCCGCGCGAGCTTTCTTGCTGCCGTGACGAAGCAGATTGGCAAGGACTGAACCCGCCCCGCATCCTTCGCGGCCGAAAAGACCTGTACCAGCAAGGAGTTGGGCCCGATTTCCGAATCCTTGCGACGCTGTCTTGATTCAGGTTCTCAAGTGCGAGGCCATTTCCCTGGTTCGGCCGAAATAGACGTGACCCTGCAATGCCTTGCCGCAATTTTCGGATTCAATGCGGAAATTGCATCAGAAGCGAACTCTCCTGCTTCCGCATGATCTTTTCCGGAAAGCGGAAACCACTTTCCGGGATCATG
>CAYLGY010000030.1:0-22661 GCA_964383325.1 uncultured Rhizobiaceae bacterium | reverse complement strand
CGCATGATCTTTTCCGGAAAGCGGAAACCACTTTCCGGGATCATGCGCTAGACCCCCGTCGGAACGGGCTCGCCTGCGGGCCTTTCCCGGATGGGCAAGTGCACGATTGCGGCAACCAGGCCAAGGCCGACACCCAGCCACCAGACAAGGTCATAGCTGCCGAACCGGTCATAGAAGACGCCGCCGAGCCAGACGCCGAGAAAGGAACCGATCTGGTGCGACAGGAAGACGATGCCGCTCAGCAGGCCGAGATGGCGCGTGCCGAACATGATCGCCACCAGCGCATTGGTTGGCGGCACCGTCGAGAGCCAGAGCAGGCCGATCACGATCGAGAATATGACGACGCTTGCCGGCGTGGGCGGCAGCAGCAGGAACAGGGTCACTGCAATCGACCGGGCGAGGTAGATGAGGGAAAGGAAGATCGGCTTCGAATATTTCTGGCCGATCACGCCTGCCGACAGCGCGCCGATGATGTTGAAGAAGCCGATTGCGGCAATGGCAAGCACCGCATAGCGCGCCTCGATGCCGATATCGCCGAGATAGGCGGGAAAATGAGCGGTTATGAAGGCAATCTGGAAGCCGCAGACGAAGAATCCGGCGGTCAGCAGCAGATAGCCATGATGGGTGAAGGCGTGGGTCAGCGCCTCGGCGACCGTGTGCTCGATTCCGGTGCGTACCGCAATGCCGGAGGATGAATTGCCGCGTAGCGGAATTGCCAGCAGCGGAACAAGCAGCATCAGCGCCGAGATCCAGATCAGCGCGTCCGACCAGCCGAACCGGTCAATCAGGCCCTGGCTGAGCGGCGCGAACAGGAACATGCCCGCCGAACCGGCCGCCGTGCCGAAGCCGAATACGAGGCTGCGCCGCTCCGGTGCGACATTGCGGGCAAAGGCCGCCAGGATGATGCCGAACGAGCCGGCGCCGACGCCGAGGCCAACCAGCACGCCGCCGCCGAGATGCAGCATCCAGGGTGCGGTCGGGACGGCCATCATGATGAGGCCGGCCGCATAGAGCAGGGCGCTGAGCGCGAGCATCTTCCACGTGCCGAAACGGTCGGCCAGTGCCCCGAACACGGGCTGCGCGATTCCCCAGGACAGGTTCTGGAGCGCCATGGCAAAGCCGAAAGTCGCTCGATCCCAGCCGGTATCGGCGAGCAGGGGAAGCTGGAAGAATCCCATTGCGGACCGAGGACCGAATGTGATGACCGAGATCAGGCAGCCACAGGTCACGATCAGCCAAGGGATGGACGCGTTGCGCGAGGCGGTGGAGGGCAAGGTCTGTTCCAGTCTGTAGAAATCGAAAGATCGCGGGATTCTTTCGGAATTGAGCTGCATGCGTCGGGTTCGGCCGCTTCCTCGCAATCGCGGCAGGATACGGTCGCTCCGAACTGCTTCCTTACTCCACCCTTGCCGTGGGAAACAATCGGAATCAGTGTTCGGCGGTTTGCCTTGCGCGGCGTCGCCCCGGCGTCGGAGCGGCGGAACGCTTCTCATCGAGCAGTTCAAAACGTGCCAGGAAGGCCTGCTGCGCCGCACGGGCGGGCAGGGGGACGAGTTCGTGATCGGGGATGCTCACACTTGCCGGGCGACCGAAGCAGCGGGCGGCTTCCTGGTCGGAGAAACCGGCCAGTAGCCGCGCTTCCAGCCATGCGGCGACCCGGTCAGCGCGCTTGATGGCCCGGGTCCAGCTTGCCGGCAATGCTTCGGGCAGGCCGAAGCGCAGGTGGATGGCGCGCTGCAATCGCTGCTCCACTGCCTTGTAATCGCCGCCGACGACCGCCTTGAAGGGCGAGATCATGTCGCCGATCACATATTCGGGGCCATCATGCAGAAGGCAGGCGAGGCGCGCCGCAGGCGAGGCGGTTCCGCCTGCCGAAAAGATCTCCTCCACCAGCAGGCAGTGCTGCGCGACCGAAAAGGCATGGTCGCCCGAGGTCTGGCCGTTCCAGCGCGCGACCCGGGCAAGACCATGGGCAATATCTTCAATCTCGACATCGAGCGGCGATGGATCGAGCAGGTCCAGCCGGCGGCCGGAGATCATGCGCTGCCATGCGCGCTGGTCGCGCCGGGTCACGAATCCTCCCCCGAACCGGCGGAAAGCTCGAATTGCGCCCAGCCCGGGACGGAAAGGGTAACTTCGACATTTCCGGCCAGGATCGGGGTGCCATCCTCCATTGCGCGTGCGGCGCGGTCAATGCGCACGATCGCCAGCCCGCGACTTCCCGAAACCGTTCCAAGCTGGCCGATGGGCCGTCCCCCAGCCATCAATTCAGCTCGTTCGGGCGGCAGATTCTGCGTGGCGCGGACCTGCAGCAGCCGGCGGCGCGCCGTGCCGCGATGCTGCATGCGGGAGACGACTTCCTGGCCAACGAAGCAGCCCTTGCGGAAGGAGACGCCGCCATTCTGGTCAAGCAGGACGTCATGGGGAAACGCATCGCCCGCCGTGAAGTCGCTGCCGCTTTCCGCCACCCCGTGCAGGATGCGCAATTCGTGCCAGTCGGCCTCTGCCGCATCTGCCTTGATGTCCCCGACCGGGCCGGCATGGCGCCAGACCGGCATGTCGGGAAAGCGTAGGTCGCGAACCCAGCCTGCCGGCATGAATTCTTCTCCCCAGGCGATCGCGACCGGCACGGACTCTGCAAGGGAAAGCTCCACGCGCGAGCGCAGGCGATAAAGTGTGAGGCGCCGCAGCATCTCTCCTGCAAGCGCCTGGGAGATCTCCATCCGGAAGCCGCCGCCGTCGCGGCGCGAGATCAGGAAGTCGAAGAGAATCTTGCCCTGCGGAGAAAGCAGGGCAGCCGGAGCCGCCGTGCCGTGCCGGATCGTGGCGAGGTCGGCCGTGATCAGGTTCTGCAGGAATCCTTCCGCATCCCCCCCGTCGATCTCGATGGTGGCGCGTCCGGAAAGAAGGGTGATCGGCATGGATCTCAACCTCGCATGGAGCCGGCGGGCTTGCCGGCGGAACCGATTCTTCGGGCCGGCATGATAGCCGGCGACTGGAGGGCCGAACAACAGGCTGTCCATGCCCGGTCAGCGCAGGGGCAGGGGCCGCTGGTCGGCAATGGCCTCCATGGCAAAATAGGAAGTCACGGTTTCCAGTTCGATCCCGTCGATCAGCCTTTGATAGACGCGGTCGAATACGGAAATGTCGCCCGCAACCACCTTCAGCATGTAGTCATAGTCTCCCGCGATCCGGTAGAAATCGATGATCTGCGGGATGGACAGCACCTTGCGGCGGAATTCCTGCAGCCATTCCCTGGAATGGTGCCGGGTGCGCACCATCACGAACACGGTGATGCCAAGGCCGAGCCGCCCGGCGTCGAGGCGCAGCGTGCGTCCGTGAATGATACCGCTTTCGTCGAGCCGTTTCAGACGCCGCCAGCAGGCATTCTGGGAAAGGCCGACGCGCTCGGCGAGGGCGCGTTGCGACAGGGAGGCATCTTCCTGGAGCGCGCGCAGGATCGCGCGATCAATTGAATCGAATTTTTCCGCCATTGTCGCTCACGTGATCGAATATTTGTTCTCTGACGCAGTAAAATCATACTGAAATTGCCGATACAATGTGAAAATTCTCTGCTCCGGACATTCAGGGAGCAAATGATGGTTGCAGTTCAGGAAAACGATCTGGCGGCGGAGTTTTTCGAGTCGTTCCGCACGGAACTCCGGGCAGGCGGGGCAATCGCCAATCTTCGCGCGGGGGTGATCGGCGAGGGCGCGGAGTTCGCCGGTCCGTTCGGCCGGCGACGGTTGATCTATGCGGACTATGTGGCTTCCGGGCGCGCCTTGCGCCAGCTTGAGGCCCGAATCCTGGATTCAGTCCTGCCCTATTATGCCAACAGCCACACGGAAGCCTCGTTCTGCGGCATGTACATGACCCGGCTCCGCAATGCGGCGCGGGCCGTCATCGCCGCGCAGATGGAGGCGGGCGCCGATTGCGCCATCCTGTTCTGCGGTGCCGGCGCAACTGCGGGTCTGAACCGGCTGGTCGAATTGCTGGGCGTTGCGGCATCCGCGCGGCGTGGCGAGCGGCCGCTGGTGCTGGTCGGACCCTATGAGCATCATTCCAACCTGTTGCCCTGGCGCGAATGCGGCGCCGAGATCGTGGAAATCACTGAGGGCAAGACCGGGGGGCCGGATCCGGCCGCGCTGGAGGCAGCGCTTGCAGGTGTGGCACCGGGGCGCCTGTGCATCGGATCGTTCTCTGCGGCGTCGAACGTAACCGGCATTCTCACCGATGTGACGGCCGTTACGCGCATCCTGAAGCGCCGTGGGGCGCTGTCGATCTGGGATTATGCGGGAGGCGGCCCCTATCTGCCACTCTCCATGCAGCCGGCGCCGGATTGTCCGATCGACGCCATCGTGCTTTCGCCGCACAAATTCCTCGGCGGGCCGGGCGCTTCCGGGGTCCTCGCGGTTCGCAGGGGCGTGGTCCGTTCGCAACGGCCGTCCCAGCCGGGCGGCGGCACCGTAAGCTTCGTTTCGCCCTGGGGGCATGACTATTCCTGCCGCATCGAGGCGCGTGAGGAAGCCGGCACGCCGAATGTCATCGGAGACATTCGCGCCGCGCTCGCCTTCCTGGTCAAGGAAGCGATCGGGCAGGCGCATATGGAGGAACGGCATCGGGAACTGAACCGGCGTGCCCTGTCCCGCTGGTCGAAAAACCCGAACATGGAACTGCTTGGCGCCGACCGGCCCAACCGCCTGCCGATATTCGCATTTCGCATTCGCGATCCGAAGCGGGGCGGCCATGTGCACCACCAGCTCTTCACGCGGATGCTGAGCGATGCGTTCGGCATTCAGGCGCGGGGCGGATGCGCTTGCGCCGGCCCCTATGCGCACCGGCTGCTGGGGATCGACCAGGAACGCTCCGAAATGCTGCGTGCGGCCATCCGCACCGGAGCCGAACTCGAAAAGCCCGGCTGGGTACGACTGAATTTCAGCGCCCTGATGGACGACGCCAAGGCAGATCACATCATCCAATGCGTCGATAGCCTGGCACGCAATCCCTATCCGCTGGCGGAGCTATATGCCTGCGATCCGGCAACTGCGCGCTTCAAGCCTGCGGCCGCATGACCCGGTCGAAAAAACCTCCCCGTGAGGCCGCTCTGCGCGGTCAGGACGGCCTCGGCTTGGGTGGAGCGCCTTCTGGCCAGTAGGGCTTCGGCCGTATCCGCGGCTGAAGCTGGACCGGCTTGTGGCTGGACTCGGTCCCGTCCGTGATGCAGTTCGGTTTCGGCATTGTTTCCAGATTCAGGTTCGGGTTGGATGTAAGGCCCTTGGTGCGCAGCGATCGCGATCGGTCGGTTTCGGTCGATTCCAGATTCAACGGTGCGGTACGGGACAATTCGATCCGCTTGCCGTGCTTGCTGGATTTCACCCGCTGATCCGTGAACTCCTGGATGAGCCGCGAAATTTCCCTGGCCATCGATTCGATCTTCTTTCCGGAGGAACGACAGGAATCGAACCTCCTCTTGTCATAGGCGGAAGCCCATTCCATCAAGTCGCGGTGGACCGGCACGAGATCCTTGTGCGTCTGGCCCAGGACCTTCAGGTTGCGGTCGCTGAGGATGCTGGCCAGCAGGGACCACTCCAGGTCGGAGAGTTCGCGCAGGCGAGGCCGGCGCGGATCCTTCTGGCCATAGCGCAGATCGAACTGTTCGCCGAGGAGACCGGCAAGACGCTGCGAGAAATAGCGGGTGAAGAAACCCAGTTGCTCCGGCCTTTCGTGGCAGCGCACGATTTCAGCCAGTACCCGCAGCGCTTCCACGGATCTCTGGCCGAAGGCAGCCTCATTGAGCCGGGAAAATACTGCCTGGGCAGAATCGAAGCTGAGCTTGCCGTCGAGAAATTGCCGGACGATCCTGTCCTGCGTGACAAAGGCAAATTTCTGCGTCTCCTCCCTGGAAAGCCGTATGCCGGAACGCTCCTGTTCCGGTACGCTGGAAGAGGAAGGCTGGATGTTCCGCCCGGATGGATCGACATCGAAGGTCGGCATGAAATTTGTTCCCCTGTCCGATAAGATTTCCACTCCGACTAGAATTGCCCCGAACTTCATCAATACTTGATTCGATGGTTTCCGACTGTACCAGGCAACACATTTCGCCGGGAAAAGGACAGGAAATCGGTCGCGTAATCGGCGCGGCGCGGCGCTCAGGCCTGCGCTATCAGTTCGAAGGAGCGCAGCCGGGCGGCATGGTCGTAAATGTCGGAAACGATGATCAGCTCGTCGGCGCCGGTCTCGGCGACCAGCGCATCGATGCCGGCGCGCACGCGGCTTGCATCGCCGATGATCGACCGTTCCAGCATCTGCATGACCTGCATCTTCTCCATGGGCGTCCAGTAGGATTCGATGTCGTCGATGGGTGGCTGGCTCGGGCCGCGCTGGCCGCGGAACATGTTCACGAAGGACATCTGCTGCGTCGTGGCGAGGCGCCGCGCCTCGGCTTCGGTCTCCGCCGCGATGATGTTCACGCCGACCATGACATGGGGGCGCTGCAATTGTTCGGAAGGCTTGAACCGGCTGCGGTAGATTTCCAGCGCCGAAAGGAGCTGCTGCGGCGCGAAATGCGAGGCGAAGGCATAGGGCAGGCCGAGCTCAGCCGCCAGCATGGCGCCGAAATGGCTGGAACCGAGTATCCACAGCGGCACCTGCGTTCCCGTCGCCGGAACGGCCTCGATCCGGCGTGGCGCATCGGCTGGCGCGAAATAGGCCTGGAGTTCCAGCACGTCCTGGGGAAAATTTTCCGCCGATTGCGGCGAACGGCGCAATGCGCGCAGCGTGAGCTGGTCGGTTCCCGGCGCCCGGCCGAGTCCGAGGTCGATGCGGCCGGGAAAGAGATGCGCCAGCGTTCCGAACTGCTCGGCGATCACGAGGGGCGAATGGTTCGGAAGCATGATGCCGCCGGCGCCGACGCGAATGGTCTTCGTGCCTGCCGCCACATGCGCGATGCAGATCGAGGTGGCGGCGCTGGCAATGCCGGGCATGTTGTGATGCTCGGCGAGCCAGAAGCGCCTGTAGCCCCATCGTTCCGCATGGGCCGCGAGATCCCGGGCATTGTCGAGCGCCGCGCGGGCATCGGTTTGCGCAGTGATCCGCGCCAGATCGAGAATGGAAAGGCTTGTCATGTGCCTGACGTAAGGGAGCCGGGCGGGAAATCAAGCGCCCGGCTGCATTTCGACAAGAAAGCTCTATTGTTCCCTGCGCTCCGCCCACCCCGCGAAGATGCGCTCCAGCCACACAACGATGTAGTAGAGCACGATGCCGAGAAAGGCGAGCGCGATGAGCACGGCGAACATCAACGGATAGTCGGCGCTGATCTTGCCGCTGTCGAAAAGATGGCCGAGGCCCTTGCCGTGCGGCTCGACGATCTCCATCAGATTGGTGCCGATGAAGGCGAGCGTGACGGCAACCTTCAGCGCGCCGAAGAATTCGGGCAGGGTCTTCGGCAGGGCGATCTTGCGGAAAATCGTGAACCGGCTGGCGCCCAGCGCCCGCAGGATGTCGCGATATTCCGGTTCCAGCGTCGAAAGGCCGATGGCGACCGACACCGAGATCGGGAAGAAGGAGATCATGAATGCGATCAGGATCGTGTTCATGTCGTGCATGCCGACAAAGAGCAGCGCGATGACCGGCACGACGGTCGCTTTGGGAATGGCGTTGAATCCGACGAGCAGCGGATAGAGCGCGTCGCGCATGACCCGGGACAACCCCATCACCATGCCCAGCAATGTCCCGACGACGACGGCGAGCAACAGGCCCGCCACCGTGCGCCAGAGGGTCTGCCAGCCATATTCCAGGAACAGCCAGCGGAATTTCCAGAAGGCCGGGCCGAGATCGGATGGGGAGGCCATCTTGTAGTTGGGCCATTGATTGTACCAGACCAGCCATTCCCACAGGATGAGAAAGACCAGGATCGCCGCGACCGGAATGGCGATCTGCCGCAAGGCGTTCATCGGCCTGCCTCCTGTCCGCGATTCTGGGCGATTGCGATCTGCTGACGCAGCACGGCAAGCAGTTCGAGGCTCTTCGGCGTGTAGAGGTCTTCGAGCGTCCGCTCCGCGCCGAGGTCGGAATTCGCCACGTGGATGGCCGTTGCCGGCCGGTCCGAGAGCACGATCACCTGGTCGGCGAGAAACACGGCCTCGCGCAGGTCATGCGTGATCAACAGGCAGGTAATGTCCTCCTTGCGCCGCAATTCATGCATGGTCTGCCACAAATCTTCACGCGTGAAGGCGTCGAGCGCGCCAAACGGTTCATCGAGAATCAGCACTTCCGGCCGATGCACGAGCGACCGGCAGAGCGAGGCGCGCTGGCGCATGCCCCCGGACAGTTCGGAAGGGCGCTTGTTCTCGAAGCCGGTGAGACCGACGAGCGCCAGCAGCGAACGCGCCCGCTCGACCCGCTCGGCCTGGCTCAGCCGGTTGGGGACGATCTCCAGCGGCAGCAGGACATTGTCGAGTATCGTTCGCCATTCGAGGAGGACCGGATTCTGGAAAGCCATGCCTACAGTGGCTTTCGGCGTCCGCACCTGCTCTCCATGCAGGAATACCTCCCCGCGGTCCGGCAGCATCAGGCCGGCAATCAGCCGGGTGAGGGTGGACTTGCCGCAGCCGGAGGGTCCGACCACGGCGGTGAAGGTTTGCGGCTGTACGGTCAGAGACAGATCATCGAGCACGGGCAGCGGCCCATGATCCGTCTTGTAGGCATGCGTCACCCGGCGCAGTTCGATATGCGGCCCGTTCATTCTGGAAATCCCGTTCTTGCAAGGGAACGGACGCCGGGAAGCGGCGTCCATTCGTGCCGATCACTCGAAATTCAGGCTGCCATCATCGGGCAGGAAGGATGCATCGAAGAAGTTCTCGATGACCGGGGTTGAATTCAGCTCGTAATTTTCCTCGAGCTGCGCGATGGCCCTTGCCATCCGTTCCGGATCGATTCCGCCCATGCCATGGTCGCGGGTGTAGTCGGTGACGATGTTCTCGTCGATCGACAATTGCAGCCGCTCCGTTTCGAGATCGACGTCGAGCGCCGGATTCCGCTTTGCAATCATTTCGACGCCGGCGCGCGGATCGGCGATTGCATCCTTCCAGCCCTTGGCGACGGCACGGATGAAGCCGGTGACCTTTTCGGGGTTGGCGGCCGCAAAATCCGTATTGACGATGACGGCATTGCCGTACAGCGCCAGGCCGTGATCGGCCATCAGGATGATACTGATGTCCTCGGGGGGTACGCCAAGACGCACGAGGTTGAGATAGGCCGAGAAGGAGAAGCCGGTAATGGCATCCACCTTGCCTTCCGCCAGCATCGGCTCGCGGGTCGGAAAGCCGACCGGCTCCACCTTGATCTTCGACATGTCGAGCTGGTTGGCGCTGGCAAAGGCCGGGAACTGGGCCCAGGCGCCATCGGGCGGCGGGGCGCCGAGGACGCGTCCCTCAAGGTCCTTGGGCTGCTCGACACCGAGCGATTTGCGGCCGACCACCGAGAAGGGCGGCTTGTCATACACCATCATGACCGCCTTGACCGGCGCATCGGGGTTCTCGTCGAGAAACTTTATGAGGCTGTTCAGATCAGCAAAGCCGAAAGGATAGGCGCCCGTGGCCACTTTCGGAATCGCATCGAGCGAGCCCTGGCCGGCAAGAATTTCCACCTCCAGTCCCTCCGCGGCGAAATGGCCATTGTCGATGGCGGCAAAATATCCTGCGCTCGGTCCCTCGAATTTCCAGTCCAGCGCGAAGGGCGTCTGGGTCTGGGCGAGCGCCGGCAGGCTTGCCGCCGCCGTCAGCACCATGGCTGCGAATGCGATGGTCCTCTTGATCACGAAACTTCCTCCTCCGCTTCCATCATGAGACTTGCGGCCTATCGAAGCGGAACCCGATAGCCTTAGCAAGTGCGAATGTTTCAACTTTCCCCGAGGAGTCTTTCTCGAATCCCTAAGGCAATGCGGCGCAGTTCCTCTGCCGGCGGCGTATCCGGCATGCGATAGGTGACGGGCGATTCGATGATATAGCGCCCCGAAGTGATGTCGTCGCGCGCGTGCAGCGGCAGGACATGTGCATGGACGTGGGCAATGTCGGCGCCGCTGAACATGAAGCCGACGCGCGGCGCGTCGAACAACTGCCGCAGAACCCGCGCCAGTTTCTGCCCCGTGGCAGCGATTTCCGCCAGCAACGGCTCCGGCAGGTCGTCGAAGGCCGGATAGTGGGTCCTGGGGATGATCTGGACATGGCCGGGATGGATCGGATGGAGGTCGAGAAAGGCGATGATCCGCGCATTCTCGTACAGAGTGTGCGCAGGAACCGTTCCGGCTCCGATCCTGCAGAAAATACAATCCTCACGCGTTCCGGCCATCGCGCCGCCTCCCTGCCGAGCAACCTGATGGTGGAGGATTGCAGCAAATGGCCGGGGAAATCCAGTCGCGGGGTCCGGACCGGATCGGCTGGCGATGATCGCATGGGTTTGCGCCGGTCCGGATGGCCGGCAATTGCCCTCAGTGATGACTGAGCCAGGGGCTGAATTCGCCGGCGATGATCCGTTCGCGGATGCGGTCGAGCAAGGCAAGCGCAGCATCCTCGCTGGTCACGCGCAGCAATTCCTGGCAAGCGGCCGACAGGGCCGCCTCGGCCAGGATTTCCGGCTCGATGCCCGCCGAAAGCCCTTCCGCCCAGGTTTCAAACTGGCTTTCCAGTGCCGAAAGCCGCTTCTCCTCGCGGATGAACTCCTCGATATCGGGCGAAGCGCGATTTCCCATTCGTCTCAGACCTTGTGACGCGCCGGATCGAAGCGCCCGGCACCTGTTGCATTCTACCTAGCACAATCCTGGCGCCAGTGCACCGAGCGGATCCGACTTTCCCCCGGTTCAGTTAATTGCCGTAGCGAACGACGATCTCGCGCGCCAGCTTCTCGCCTTCGCGCATGTACCGGGCGACCGCCTCGGTCGCCGAATCCGTGCAGCTGGAATAGTTGGCGCGGTAGCCCTCATAGCCGCGATTGAAGCTTGCGATCAGCCGGGCGCGGCGTTCCGTATCGGGTTCTTCCGCATCGAGCAGGCGTTGCATGTCGCCGCGCCAGGTGCTGGAGCGCTCGCCGCAGAGATTGCGCAGATAATGAAGCGCGCCGAGCACTTCGGCAAGACGCAGGAGCCTTTCATCATAGGGCGCGCCTTCGCTGCGTGCCGCGCCGGGCACCCCCATGAGCCCCATCGGGGCGAGGCACAGGGCGAGCGCGAATGCCCCGACGCGAAGGGTTGGCCGCGGACGGGAGGCGTTCATGCTTGCGGCTCCCGCTCAAGCAGGCGCCGCGCCAGTTCGAGCGAGGTACTCGTCACCGGCAGCCCCGCCAGCTCATCGAGCCGGTACCATGCCGCATGTTCGGCGTCGTCGCCGGCAATCGGCGGATCTCCGGCAATTTCGCCGCAAAAGACGTGCAGCCGAAAGCGACCGCCGGTCTCTTCCGGCTCGAAGGTGCGGATCGGCGCCAGCGCGCCCGGGCAAAGGCCGGTTTCCTCGATCACTTCCCGGCGCGCGGCCGCTTCCGGCGTCTCGCCCGGTCGCAGGCGGCCGCCCGGAAAGGCGAGCATGCCCCGCGCCGGCTCCCGGCCGCGGCGCACCATCAGGATCCTGTCGCCGCAGATCAGCGCCGCTGACGCTGCCTCGACGGGCCCATCCCCAGGCAAGATGCGCGACATCAGTCCGCCTTGCGGATCGTGGGTTCCTGCCCGTTGCGCGGCATGAAGAGCAATGCGGCCCGGATCGCGGCCGGTCCGACACTCCGATCGGGTTGCGCCAGCAGATCCCTGGCATTCCGGCTGTCTTCAGGACGTTCCATTTCCCTTGTTTCCTTCATGGGCCCGACCCTTCTTTCGATATGGCCGCGGGATGCCGGCAGAATGGGTCGAATCCAAGGCGTTTCGGTGGCGTGAGGACGGTATTGCCGGCGCTGTTGCGATTTTGCCGCATTCGCTGGCGGCGGGAATGAAATCCGCGCTTGACGGCGCCGCCGCGAAAAGGCGATAAGGCGTGCATGAAAACGCCGTGCCCAGTCCGGGCAATTCGCATTACCATCACCATTATTGGCTAGCGTCGCGCTGGCCCGGTCGTTTTCGCCTGTTCCCCCGAAGAGTGACGAACGTCCAGGCCAGTGCCGGGAAGGGTTTCGGTCATGTCCGGAAATGAACGCACTTTCACCCTCTACAATACGCTGACGCGCAAGCGGGAGCGCTTCGAGCCGCTCGATCCCAACAATGTGCGCATGTATGTCTGCGGACCGACGGTCTATGATTTCGCGCATATCGGCAATGCGCGGCCGGTCATCGTCTTTGACATCGTGTTCCGTCTGCTCCGCCATCTCTATGGCGCCGAGCACGTCACCTATGTCCGCAACATCACCGACGTCGATGACAAGATCAATGCACGCGCCCGGCAGGAATATCCGGACCTGCCGCTCAACGAAGCGATCCTGAAGGTCACCGACAAGACCATCCGGCAGTTCCACGAGGATGTGGCCGCCCTTGGCTGCCTGCCGCCGACCCATGAGCCGCGCGCGACGGAATTCGTGCTGCCCCGGGCGGATGGCCGCGTCGATATGGTGGGCCTGATCAGCGAGCTGATCCGCCGCGGCCATGCCTATATTGCCGAAGGCCCGGAGGGACGGGAAATCCTGTTCGACGTGTCCTCCATGCCTGCCTACGGGCAATTGTCCCGGCGCCGCCTGGACGAGCAGAAGGCCGGCGCCCGCGTCCGGGTCGAAGCCCACAAGCGCAACCCGGCCGATTTCGTGCTCTGGAAGGAATCTGGCGAGGGGGAACCGGGCTGGGCGGCGCAGTTCGGCGCCGGCGACGAGGCCGAGGTCATTTTCGGCCGGCCGGGCTGGCATATCGAATGTTCGGCGATGAGCGCGGCCTATCTCGGCAGCGAGTTCGACATTCATGGCGGCGGGCTTGACCTGATCTTCCCCCATCACGAGAACGAGATCGCCCAGTCGCGTTGCGCCCATGGCACGCCGAAAATGGCCAAGTACTGGATGCATAACGGCTTTCTCCAGGTCGAAGGCCGGAAGATGGCGAAGTCGGAAGGCAATTTCATCACCATTCACGAATTGCTGCATGGCGACAGTTTCGGCGGCCGGAACTGGCCGGGCGAAGTGCTGCGCCTCGCCATGCTGATGACGCATTACCGCGAACCGGTCGATTTCAGCGTCCGGCGACTGGAAAAGGCAGAGGCGACCCTGGATGGCTGGCGGCGCGCCCTGGTTTCCGCTTCAGGTGCGGCCGGGGTGGTGGGCGCAGGCGAGAGGGGTGAGTCCGTTCCGGCGCCCGGCGTGATCGCCGCCTTGTGCAATGATCTCAATTCCGGCGAACTCCTCGCCGCCCTGCACGCGCTGGCGAATTCCCGCGACGCCGGATCGGCGGCCAGCCTGTTCGACTCGCTCGAATTTCTCGGTCTCATCGATGCAGAGCGCTTGCGGCAATGGCAGGAAAGCGCGTCCTCGCCGCCGGCCACTGCCATTCCGGCGGACGAGATCGACCGTCGGATCGAGGAGAGGCTCGATCTCATTCGCCAGAAGGATTTCGCGGCCGCGGACCGGATCCGGGATGAGTTGCTGGCCGTGGGCATCCGGCTGAAGGACGGGAAGGACCCGGCAACTGGCGAGCGGGTGACGAGCTGGGAGGCCGAGCGATGAAGCGCGAACGCATCTACCTTTTCGACACGACGCTGCGCGACGGCCAGCAGACGCCCGGCATCAGCTTCTCGGTCGGCGACAAGCTGGCCATTGCCCAGATGCTCGATGATTTCGGCTTCGATTATGTCGAGGGCGGCTATCCCGGCGCCAATCCGACCGACACCGCCTTCTTTGCCGAGAAGCGGACTCGCAACAGCAGGTTCGTCGCGTTCGGCATGACCCGCCGGGCCGGCGTCTCGCTGTCCAACGATCCGGGAATCAATGCATTGCTCGAAGCAAGGGCCGATGCGATCTGCTTCGTCGCCAAGAGCTGGGATTATCATGTCCGCGTCGCGCTCGGCTGCAGCAATGAGGAGAATCTCGACAGCATCCGGCAATCCGTGGCGGCGGCAATCGAAGCGGGACGCGAGGCGATGGTCGATTGCGAGCATTTCTTCGATGGCTACAAGGCCAATCCCGAATATGCGCTGGCCTGCGCCCATGCCGCGTTCGGGGCCGGCGCGCGCTGGGTGATCCTGTGCGATACCAATGGGGGTGCCCAGCCTTCGGAGGTCAGCCAGATCGTCAAGGCCGTCATCGATTCGGGCATTCCCGGGGACCGGCTCGGCATTCACGCCCATGACGATACCGGACAGGCGGTCGCGAATTCCCTGGCCGCAGTCGATGCGGGGGTCCGGCAGGTCCAGGGCACGCTCAACGGCATTGGTGAGCGTTGCGGCAATGCCAACCTGATCGCCATCGTCCCGACGCTGATGCTGAAGCCGGTCTATGCGGATCGTTTCGAGACCGGAATCAACCCCGCTTCGCTCGCCGGCATTACCCATCTGGCGCACAGTTTCGATGAACTCCTCAATCGGGCACCCGATCCGCAGGCGCCCTATGTCGGCTCTTCTGCATTCGCGACCAAGGCGGGCATTCACGCCTCCGCCCTGGCGAAGGAGCCGGAGACCTACGAGCATGTGCCGCCGGAAAGCGTCGGCAATCTTCGGCGCATCATGGTGTCCGACCAGGCCGGCAAGGCGAATTTCGTTGCCGAGCTGAAGCGTCATGGCATCGCGGTCGGCCGGGACGATCCAAGGCTCGAATCCCTGATCCGGATCGTCAAGGAGCGCGAATCCACGGGGTATTCCTATGAAGGCGCCGATGCGAGTTTCGAACTGCTTGCCCGCAGTGTCCTCGGAGCGGTGCCGCATTTCTTCGACGTGACCAGTTTCCGCTGCATGGTCGAGCGCAGGTTCGATGCGCGCGGGGTCGAGAAGGTGGTATCGGAGGCAGTCGTCCGGATCGTCATCGATGGAGAGGAGCGGATGTCGGTGGCCGAGGGGCAGGGGCCGGTGAATGCGCTCGATCTCGCAATGCGCAAGGATCTTGGCAAGTATCAGGAAGAGATCGGCGATCTCGAACTGGTCGATTACAAGGTACGCATCCTCAATGGCGGCACGGAGGCAGTGACGCGGGTGCTCATCGAAAGCCATGACGGAACCGGCGATCGGTGGTGGACCGTCGGCGTTTCGGAGAATATCATCGACGCATCCTTCCGGGCATTGCACGATTCCATCGTCTACAAGCTGATGAAAAATCGGTTGCTGGTCGGTCGGGCCGGGAGCAGGCCGGCGCGCGCCTGAACAGGCTCCCGGCGCTTCCGTTCTGGCCAGGCAGCTTGCCCGGCTTCATGTGGCGCAAGGGGGAGCGCAGGATGGCAGTGGACAAGCAGGATTACGCCGGCGTGCCGGCCCGGCAGGATACGGACTCGCTGGCGGGGCTGGCCTATGCTGGCGCAGCCTATGTGCTGTGGGGTTTGTTTCCTTTCTATTTCAAGGCGATAGATCACATTTCCGCGATCGAGATCGTGATGCACCGGACCGTGTGGTCCGTGCCCGTGGCCGGGCTTGTCCTGCTCCTGATGCGCAGGACGGCGGATCTGCGCGTCGCCTTCCGGACGCCGCGGACATTGGCGATGGCCGGCTTGACGGCGCTGGTCGTTGCCTCGAACTGGGGCGTCTATGTCTGGTCGGTCGTGAGCGACCGCGTCGTGGAAGCGGCGCTCGGCTACTACATCAACCCGTTGGTCAATGTTGCGGTCGGCGCGGTGGTGCTGGGCGAAAGGCTGAACCGGGCGCAATTCTTCGCCGTGGTGCTGGCCACGATCGCGGTGCTGATGCTGACGGTCGCGACGGGGGGCGTGCCCTGGGTGCCGCTTTGGCTTGCGGTCTCCTTTTCTGCCTATGCCTTCCTGCGCAAGACCCTGCCGATCGGGCCTACCCAGGGCTTTTTCCTCGAGGTCCTGATCCTGTCGGTGCCGGCATTGGCCGGGCTGCTCTGGCTGGCATATCTCGGCACCGGCCATTTCCGCATGTCTGCGCCGTACGATGTCGCCATGTTGATTGCGGGCGGCGTGGTGACGACCATTCCCCTGCTGCTGTTCGGTCTGGGCGCCAGATTGCTGCGTTTCACGACCATCGGCCTGATGCAGTACCTGACGCCGACCATGCTGTTCCTGCTGGCGGTCTTCGTCTATGGGGAACCGTTCGATCTCTTCCGCGCGCTCACTTTCGCGCTGATCTGGCTTGCGCTGGGGATCTACACCTTCTCTCTGGTGCAGACGCGGGGGCAAGCGCCGGCGTAAACGGCACGCAAACTGCTTCCATTTCAACAAGAAAGCCTCTAGATGAGGGCGGAAACCGAGAGCAAGGGAAATCATGGCAGGCAAGTCGCTCAAGCTTTACGTTCTCTCTGTGCTGGGGACACTGGCAGTTGGCGCGCTAGCCTATAATGCCGGATGGTTCGACCGGCTGAACATGACGTCCGGCCAGGGCGGACCCGGCGAGGCGATCACGCTCGCGGAACCTGCCGCGGTCGAGACGGAGGCGGGCCCGGAAACGGGGTCCGGGTCCGGATCGACGGAGAGGGAGAGCGCTCCCGCAGCTGCCGTGGTTGCGCCGAGCTTCGACGTCGTTCGGGTCGAGACCGACGGAAACGTGCTGATCGCGGGATCGGCGCTGGCGGGTTCCGACGTCGAGATCATCACCGGCAACCGGATCCTGGGGAAAGGCGAGAGCAATGCGGATGGCGATTTCGTCGTCATTCTGGAGGAGGCGCTGGCGGCTGGCGACTACTCGATCGTCCTTCGCGCCACCTCCCCGGACGGGGTCGTCGCCATGTCGGCGGAGACAGCCATTGTCAGCATTCCGGAATCGCCGGAGGGTGAAGTGCTGGCGATTGTCGACGAGCCGGGCAAGCCGACCAAGCTGATCACCGTCGCAGGGACGGAAAGGGAAACCGGGTCACAGGAGACTGCCGGAGCAGGCGACGAGGCAGTGGAGCAGGAAGTCGCGGGCGCCATGCCGGATCGTTCGCCCGGGCCTGCCGCGCAAGAGCCTGTGGTGCTTGAGCCTGCCGCGCAAGAGCCTGCCGCTGCCTCGGCCGAGGTAGGACCGGCGGCTGACGTGCCGGGCGCCTCTGCAAGTGATGCGCCGTCGGCTGCATCCAGAACGGAGGACGTTGCTGTCGCCGATTCTTCGAGCGTGGGCGAAGAGCTAGCGGCGACTACGCCTGATGCTTCCGGGCAGGCCGACGAAACCGCGGTCATTTCCACTGAAGCGCGCGAGGATGAAGTCGCCAATGCGCCGGCTGCCGCGCCGGAGGCGGCCGCCGCGCCCGACGCGGAACCCGAGCCTGCGCAACCGGAGACTCCGGCCGCGCAACCCGGCAAGCCTGTCGTTGCCGTCGAGGCGGTCGAGATCGAGGGCGATCACGTCTTCATTGCCGGACGGGCAGAGGGCGGCAAGATCGTGCGTGTCTACGCCAACAAGGATCTGATCGGCGAGGCGCTCGTCTCGGAAGCTGGCCGGTTTCTGGTGGAATCGACCCAGGGCCTTGCGGAGGGTGACTACATCATCCGTGCGGACCTGCTGGCGCTCGGCAGCGCCGATGTGATCGCCCGCGCCGCCGTGCCTTTCGAGCGGACTCCGGGCGAACTTCTGGCGGCCGTCGCGCCGGAATTGTCGGCCGCGGCAAGTGCCGGACAAATTTCTGCGCAGCCTTCCCCGGCGGTGCGGGAACGCGCCGACGAGGATGCAGCTGCGCAAGGTGGCGAGGAACCGGCAGCGATGCCTTCGGTGGCGGCAGGACAGAAAGCCGCCGATAGCCTCCCTGCGCAGCAGGCCATGGCAGATGGGAGGGATGTTCCGGCGCAACCCGACAGCCGCCAAGCTGACCGGCCCGCGACCGATGCAGACGCACAGCCGAAAGATGCGACTGAGCCCGATGCGGTGACGGAGGTTGCGTCAGCGGCGCCCGCGGAAACGTCTGGCGAATCCCCGCTTCCGTCGGATGAGCCGGAGGCGGCCATTGCGACCCCGGAAATGCCGGTGAGCATTACGGAGGGACCGGAGGAGGTCCTGCCCGCAGCTGAAGTACCCGCAGCCGAAATGCCCGAAGCCGCGCAGGAGGATGCTGCTGCGGAGCCGGTCGAGGAATTGCCGGCCCGCGCCGGCGATGATTCCCTTCCCGTTCCCTCGCCGTCGGAAGAACAGGTAGACGAGCCGCGGCGCGTTGCGGACGAGGCGGAGGCTGCATCGACCCCCGAACCGCAATCGAGCGCGATCGAGGAACCGGAAGTCGCCTTGCCCGCCGGGGAAGCCGCGGCCGAAATCGAGGCTGAGATCGAGACTGAGGCTGCTGCTGCCGCTGAGAGCGAGCCTGAGGCGGAGGCCTCGGCAGCAGCGGATGAGGCGGCTGATGCGGGTAGCCCGGATCTGGCCGATGGGCCTGCCGGGGAGGCCCCTGAGGGCGAGGCCGTGCCCATGGAAGCGCAGCACTTGGCGAAAGAAGAGTCAGCGCCGGCCGCAGAGGAAGCGGCACAGCCCGCAGTGGCGGAAGAACCTCGGCCAGCGGCGGAAGATGCGCACTCCGTGACGGATGAGGACATGCCGACCGCCGCGCCGCTGCAACCGTCGCCGGCTTCGGTCATTATCCGGCGTGGAGATACGCTCTGGCAGATTTCCCGCCGGGTCTATGGGCGCGGAATCCGCTACACCACGATCTATGGCGCCAATGCGGATCAGATCGAGGATCCGGACCGGATCTGGCCGGGCCAGGTTTTCGAGGTGCCGGCGATCAGTGAGGATGGCAATCCGGCGAATTTCGACGCAATCTCGGATCGTCTGGGTGCGACAACTCCGGATCCGCGCTAAGGAAGTTCGGGTGCCGGATCCTGCCCGCTGGCGGGATCCGACCTGACGCAAGCAAGACTCCCGCCTTTCGGGAACAGGTTCATGCTGCCAATGGCCACCCGGCGCTTGGCGGCGCGGGATCGGAACGACAGACCTCGCGACGGAGGAAAGGTAGCCGGTGGCACGCAAGAAGACAGTATCGGCGGATTCGCGCTCCATGTTGCAGACGCTGGCGAATCTGTGGCCCTATATGTGGCCTGCGGATCGCTGGGACCTGAAGATGCGCGTGGTCTGGGCCACGATATTCCTCGTGGTGGCCAAGCTCGTGCTGATGCTTGTGCCCTATTTCTTCAAATGGTCCACCGATGCGCTGGTGGATGGCGAATTGCCCGCCTATCTGCCGGCCTTTCTTGCCGCTCCCGTCATGCTGGTGATCGCCTATAATTTCGTGCGCGTCGCCCAGGTCGGGCTGAACCAGCTGCGCGATGCGCTCTTCGCCCGCGTCGGCCAGCATGCCGTGCGCCAGCTGGCGTTCCGGACCTTCGTGCACATGCATGAACTGTCGCTGCGCTTTCACCTCGAGCGCAAGACCGGCGGCCTGTCGCGCATCATCGAGCGTGGCGTGAAGGGCATCGAGGCGATCGTCCGTTTCACCATCCTGAACACGGCGCCGACCGTGCTCGAATTTGCCCTGACCGCGGCCATCTTCGCCATTGTCTATGGCTGGCTCTACGTGCTGATCCTTGCAGTCACCGTGGTCGCCTATACCTGGTACACGGTCATTGCCAGCGACTGGCGTATTGCGATCCGGCGCGAAATGAACGAGTCGGATACGGATGCCAATACCAAGGCCAT
Source organism: uncultured Rhizobiaceae bacterium (assembly GCA_964383325.1). Classification (GTDB taxonomy): domain Bacteria; phylum Pseudomonadota; class Alphaproteobacteria; order Rhizobiales; family Rhizobiaceae; genus CAYLGY01. Next base: position 2,955 of record CAYLGY010000030.1, on the reverse strand, counting down.
TGATTCGCTGCTCAATTACGAGACGGTGAAATACTTCAACAATGAGCGCATGGAAGCCGAGCGCTTCGACCGCTCCATGGCCCGCTACGAACATGCCGCGACGCGGACCTGGACCTCGCTCGGATGGCTCAATTTCGGCCAGGGCCTCATTTTCGGCATCGGCATGGCGGTCGCCATGATCCTCTCGGCGCGGGAGGTCATGGCGGGCACCCAGACCATCGGCGATTTCGTATTCATCAATACCATGCTGATGCAATTATCGGTTCCGCTCAATTTCATCGGCTTCATCTATCGCGAGGTTCGCCAGAGCCTCACGGATATCGAGCAGATGTTCGACCTGCTGGATACGCCGCGCGAGGTAGTCGATTTGCCCGATGCGAAGCCGCTGCAGGTGACGGCGGGCACGGTCAGCTTTCGCGATGTCCATTTCAGCTATGATCGCGGGCGCAAGATCCTGAATGGCATTTCCTTTGACGTGCCAGCCGGCAGGACGATTGCCATTGTCGGGCCGTCTGGCGCGGGCAAGTCCACCATTTCCCGGCTATTGTTCCGCTTCTACGATATTGATTCGGGTTCGATCGAGATTGACGGCCAGGACATCCGTTCCGTGACCCAGAGCAGCCTGCGCGCCGCCATCGGCATGGTGCCGCAGGATACCGTGCTCTTCAACGATACGGTTGCCTACAATATCCGCTATGGCCGGATGGATGCGACCGATGCGGAGGTCGTCCAGGCTGCGGAGCTGGCGCAGATTGCCGACTTCATTCGCGGGCTTCCCGACGGCTTCGACACCATGGTAGGCGAGCGGGGCCTGAAGCTTTCCGGTGGCGAGAAGCAGCGCGTCGCCATCGCCCGCACGATCCTGAAGGCGCCGCCGATCATGATGCTCGACGAGGCGACCTCCGCGCTCGACACCCGCACCGAGCAGGAGATCCAGTCGGCGCTCGATCTGGTCAGCCGCGACCGGACGACGTTGATGATCGCGCACCGTCTTTCGACGGTCATCAATGCAGACGAGATCATCGTCCTCAAGGACGGAATCATCGTCGAGCGCGGCACGCACCGGGAGCTGTTGAGCCTCGGCGGCCTCTATGCGGACATGTGGGATCGCCAGCTGGAAGCGACCGATGCCGAGAATCGCCTGCTTCGCGTGCGCGAAACCGACGAGATGGGGGTCGTCGTGCGCCGCCGTCAGCAGCCGGGCTGGAGCCAGTCCGTCGTCGAGGGGGAGCCCGATGCGGCGCGGCAAGGCGAGGCGAAGCTCGCCGGGGATCCGTGATCCACTCGCGGCGGAAAAGCCGTTTGCGCGTGACCCCGTGCTTGTGTAAGCCTGCGGCGTGAAAGGCAGGCCTGCACGTGGCGTGGACCGGCATCGTAACGCTTGCGCCGATGCGGGCCCTGAGCAAGAGGATAGGCAACAATGAGCCTTGCAGATTCGATACGCCGAACGATCGTGCCGGTGCATCCGGCGGGGTATCCGTTCATCGCCATTTTCGCGGTCGCATCCGTCCTGCTTGGCCTGCTCTGGACGCCGCTGTTCTGGATCGGCATGGTCCTTACCGCATGGTGCGCCTATTTCTTCCGGGATCCGGAACGGGTGACCCCGCTCGATGACACGCTCGTCATCAGCCCGGCCGATGGCCGGGTCTCGGCGATCGAGATGGCGATTCCGCCCGCCGAGCTGGATCTCGGGCAGCAACCGCGCCTGCGCATTTCCGTGTTCATGGACGTATTTTCCTGCCATGTGAACCGCTCGCCCATGCGCGGCCGGATCCGCCGAATCGCCTATCGTCCGGGCAAATTCCTCAATGCCGAACTCGACAAGGCCAGCGAGGACAATGAGCGCAACAGCTTTGTGCTCGATAGCCCCGCCGGCGAGATCGCCTTCGTGCAGATCGCGGGGCTGGTTGCGCGCCGGATTGTCTGCTTCATTGCCGAAGACAGCGAAATCGAGGCCGGGGAGCGGTTCGGCCTGATCCGGTTCGGATCGCGGGTCGATGTCTACCTGCCGGAAAATGCAAGCCTGCGCTGCGCCGTCGGCCAGACCGCCATAGCAGGTGAGACCGTGCTGGCCGTGCTTGACGGCGCCGGATGGCGGCCTGGGACCCGCACGCACTGATGAGGACCTTTTTCCCCCAGTTCGACCCGGACGGCAGGAACGACACGGATGAGCATCGCGGACCGCGCCTGCGCGAAATTCCGGTGCGGATGGTCTGGCCGACCCTGATCACCATCCTCGCCCTTTGCGCCGGCATGACCGGCGTTCGCCAGGCGTTCGAGGGGCATTTCGAGGTCGCGGTGGTCATGGTGCTGATCGCGGCCTTTCTGGACGGTATCGATGGCAGGCTGGCGCGCGCGCTCAAGGCGACCTCGATGTTCGGCGCCCAGATGGATTCGCTCGGGGATGTTGTCAATTTCGGTGTCGCGCCGGCGCTGGTGCTTTATGCCTATCTCCTGCACCTTGCTTCGCCGATCGGCTGGATCGCGGCGCTGATCTTCGCCATCGCCTGCGCGCTGCGGCTGGCGCGATTCAATGTCATGTTGGACCACCCGGACAAATCGGACTGGCGGAACGAGTATTTTGTCGGCATTCCGGCGCCGGCCGGCGCCATGCTGGTCATGCTGCCGGTCTATCTCGGCTTTCTCGGCGTGGAGCATGGCCGGTTCAGCGCCTATCTGGCGACGCTGTATACGCTGATCGTCGGCTTCCTGCTCATCAGCCGGGTACCGGTCTTTTCGGGCAAATCGATCGGTCAGCAGATCCGCGGCGACATGGTCGTGCCGATCCTGCTCGCAGCGGTGCTGATCGTGCTGCTGTTCATGAATTTTCCCTGGCAGACCCTGTCGCTGGTCACGATCGCCTACCTCGCCTTCCTGCCGTTCAGCGCTCGCGCCTACTGGCAGCGCAAGCGGCGGGAAGACCAGGAAGGTGCTGGGCGGAGTGAGCCCCTCTAG
>CAYLGY010000029.1:0-29699 GCA_964383325.1 uncultured Rhizobiaceae bacterium | reverse complement strand
ACGCTGCCGTAGCTCAGTGGTAGAGCACTCCCTTGGTAAGGGAGAGGTCGACAGTTCAATCCTGTCCGGCAGCACCATCTTTCCTGCGGGCGGCTTACGCGGCTGCAGGCAGGTTTCTTGTCGGCACGAGCGAATCAGATCGTCGCATCCATCCCTTGCAGCGGCTGGCTTGCCCAGCGCTCGACATGGCTGTCGCGAATCTCCCGGATCGAGGCAAGGCCGTTTTGCGCCGCGTATCGGTCGAGGCCGGCAACGATCCTGCCGGGCAGGCCCGGGCCCTTGTAGATCAGGCCAGTATAGAGTTGCAGCAGATCCGCGCCGGCCCGGATCTTTTCCAGCGCAGTCTCTACCGAATCGATCCCACCTGTACCGATCAGCAGCATGTCGGTGCCGAGACGCTGGCGCAGCCGGGCGAGCATTCGCGTGGACCGTCTGAACAATGGCGCGCCGGACAGGCCCCCGGATTCGTTGGCGTGGTGCCGGTCGGTCAGGCCGCTTCGATCAATCGTGGTATTGGAAACGATCACCCCGTCCAGTGGGCAGGTGGCAAGGACGGTGCAGATCGCATCCAGCTCCTCGTCATCGAGGTCGGGAGACAATTTGAGAAAGATCGGCACTGGAGCTCGAAGTCCGGCACGCGCGGCGGCACAGCGTTCGAGCAGTACCGTCAATTGTTCACTGGCCTGCAGGTCGCGTAGGCCCGGAGTGTTCGGAGAGGAAATATTGATCGCGAGATAGGAAGCCACCTCGCCGAAGACCGTGATTCCCCGTTCGTAGTCGACAAAACGGTCGCGGCTGTCCCTGTTGGCGCCAAGATTGACGCCGACGATTCCCCCGGACCGGCGAGCCCGGAGTCGTGATAGAATTGCCGCATGGCCTTCATTGTTGAACCCCATCCGGTTGATGATTGCGAGATCCTTCGCCAGCCGGAACAGGCGAGGACGCGCGCTTCCTCCCTGAGGCAATGGAGTTACCGTGCCCACCTCGACGAAACCGAAACCGATCTTCAGTAGCGGGTCCGGCACTTCAGCATTCTTGTCATAGCCAGCCGCCATGCCGAGCGGATTGGGAAATTCGAGGCCGGCCGCGCGCACGCGCAGTCGCGGGCTTGGCGAAGGTGCAGAAGCGAGGGGCAGGCCGGTCCGGAGCGCGGTTACGGAAAGCTGGTGCGCCGTCTCGGGGTCCAGTCGGAACAGCAGGCATCTTGCCGGCGCGAACATGGGTCACTCGGTCGTCAATTGAGGAAAGACATGCCGGCCATCGGCGCCGACCGGCAGGGGCTGCACCCATTGCACGGCCAGCATTGGCAATGGCCCATAAAGATGCGGAAACAGTTCGCCACCCCGCGCCGGCTCATAGCGCAAGGATTCGCCCAGCCGCTCGGCGAGGATCGCGGCCAGCACCAGCCCTTCCTCGCCGGAAAAATGCCGCGCGGCGGTCTCGCGGACCTGCGCGGCTGTCGAGAAATGGATGTAGCCGTCGCGCTGGTCGACCGGCGCTCCGCGGAACCAGCCCGTGCGAGTCGCTTCGGTCCACAGCTCTTCCGGGCAAATCTTGTAGATGAGTCTTGACATGGCATCGCTATAGTCGGGCTTGCGCCAGCTGGAAAGCGTCTCCACATCATGCATGCAGAAAAATGCAGTTTGCGCTCGGGCTGGAACGGATCATGATGGGCGCAGCTGAAATGGCTGCTCGCGTGAAAGGGAGGACTGGCATGCGCGGATCCCTGACGATGGCCGCAACCCTCTGGCTGCTGCTGGCGCCGGTTGCGCAAGCTGAGGAAGCCCGGTTCCAGATCGAGCGCTCGGGAGATGGCTTCCTGCGTCTCGATCGGCAGAGCGGTGAAATTTCCCGTTGCGTGGAACGGGATGGCCAGACTGTCTGCCGTATCGCGGCTGATGAGCGCTCGGCGCTTCTCAGCGAGATCGATCGCCTCGAGAGCCGGATTGACGACCTCGATGCACGTCTTGAAGCGCTGGAAGCGGCGCGGCCCGCGCCACCCGGATCGATGCCGGACGAAGAAGAGTTCGAGCAGTCGCTCGGGCTGATGGAGCGCTTCATCAGGCGCTTCTTCGGCCTCATGGAAGAACTTGAGCGTCAGTTCGGGACGGACAAGCCAGCGCCATTACCGCCCGAGCGTACCTGATCCGCCTGTTTCCGGCCCCAGTATCGCGCGGTGCAGGAGTTGTGCCACCAGCGCCATGAAGATTCCCGCAAACAGCACATCGCCGAGGAAATGCCCGCCTGCCGCGATCCGCACGAGACCGGCTGTGCTGCCGGCAACGATCCCGACGAGGAAGAGAGGCTTGCGCCAAACTGGCAGCAGCATCGCCAGCGCAAAGAACATGAGATAGATCGAAGAAGCCTCGCCCGAGACAAATGAGCAATTGCGCTGGCACTGGTCGGAAAACAGCAGGACAGGAGAAAACATCGCGTCCCCGCCGAATTGCTCGACCTGGACCGGCCTTGCACGCCCCCAATGGTCCTTGAACAACAGATTGGCGACCAGGCCAGGCCCGGTAATGGCGGCGGCGAGGAGGTACAGCCATTCGCGCCAGCCCTGGCCGAGCAGGCGACGACGAAGCAGCAGCGCCGCGGCAAGCCCGGCAATCGCCAAGGCACAGAATCCTGCAAAGGCAAGATTGAAAACCGCACGGAGCTGTCGAACTGCCGCGATCTGTCCGAGATGGAATTCACCCGAATCGTCGACGAAGAGCGCGCTGAAGGCGAGGTCGAGGCCAGGAAAGGCGAGGAACAGGATCGCGGCGGCAAGCCCAACGAGAAGGGAAGCGAGCAGGAGCGAATTATTCATCAGTTGTCTCGATCCGGCCAGCCAGCCTGTACAGATGCAATTCCCGCACGGTCTTTGCGCCGGCGGCAACCGCGAAACTGCCGACCAGTTCCACCTCCTTGAAACTCGCGAGGATGTCGGGCGGCGTCCCGGAATCCGTGACAAGCAGCGCCGGCTCCGGTGTACTGGCGTCATGGGGCCGGGTGAGCTGGAAATGGTCCTGCGGCACGGGTCCGGGGCGCCATGCCAGGATCGGGATTTCGAGATCGCGGAGATAATAGAGGAGCTCGGCGGTCATGTAGCGATTGTCGGTGAGTATGGATCCATATTGTCTCGCCTCCGACGCCTTTCGGACTCGATCCGCGGACTCCTGCCAGCCGAGTGCGCGCCAGAAGGGGTCGGCCTTGCCCGGCAGGGAAATCGTCGCGGCATTGGCGAGGCCATAGGTGAGCGCGGTCTGGACTGCCAGATGCAGGACCAGCGAGAAGACAAGCAATCTTCGCCAGCCATCGCGAATGAGGGCCTCCGTCACAAGGATCGCGCAGGCCGGATAGGCAACGGCGGCCCAATTGGCATGCGCGCGCGACAGGAAAGCCTGTACAAGGATCAGGATCACAACCGGCAAGGAGAATGCAAGAAGCATGCGCTGCGGATCCGGCGCACGATGACGCAGGGCGGACAGTGTGATCCAGATCAACGCTCCGAACAGGAGCGGACCGAAGACGCCGAATTGAGCGCCGAAGAATTCGAGCGCCCGGACCGGATGGACGAGTTCGCCGGTCCAGTTGGCGTTGTCGGCAGTATGGGAAAAGGTGACGAGGCCATTGGAGAGGTTCCAGCCGATGTTCGGCATTATCAGCAGTGCTGCGACGCCCACCGAGGCAATGAGGCGCCGGTCGCGGAGCAGCCAGCGCGAATCGCGATCCACTGCCAGCCAGACGGTCCCGCACAGCAGGAAGTAGACCATGGCATATTTCGACAGCAGGCCTAGACCCAGACAGAGGCCCAGAGCAATTGCGGCCGGCCATGAACGGTCTTGCAACAGGATGACCCATGCCAGCAGCGCGCCGGACCAGAAGAAGAGCAATGGAACATCGGTCGAGATCAGCGCGGACGAAAAGGAAATGCCGGGGGTCGTGGCAAAGACGAGCGCGGCCCAGAAGCCGGTCCGGCGATCATGAAGCCGTGCGGCGGTCAGATAGATCAGGATGGAACTGGCCGCATGCACCAATGGCGCGCCGAGGCGGACGCAGAATTCGGCCTGGCCGCAAAGACCTGTCGTCAGCCCGATCAACCAGGCGATCATCGGCGGTTTCGAGAAATAGCCGAAGGCAGGTTCCTGCGACCAGACCCAATATTGCGCCTCGTCGAAATAGAGATCGATCTCGGAAATGTGCAGGGTCCAGAGGCGCAAGGCAACCACGAGACCCAGGGCCAGGACAAGACGCATGTGCCATTCATGGCCATTGGCAGATCGGGGATTGGCTGAGGTAGTCATTCGCGCTCACAGGAGGAAGTTGCGCAGAGAGTGCAGGTGCGCCTTGTTCCGGTATCCGGCGATCCAGCCTGTAGCCGAGGCATGGACGCTTTGCAATTTTCCGGCAGCGAAAACGAATGACAATGTGGGTGCATGCGGAGTTCTTGCGTCGGCAAGGTCGATGGCGTAGGTAATCGCCATTGCCCGAAGCGGCGTGGACAGTTCTTCCGAGCGAAGTATCACATGAATCAGGACTTTCGCCGATGACGGGTCCCCAGATTTCGATCGTCATTCCCTGCAGGAACGAGGCGGAGAATCTGCCGGTGCTGCTGTCGGAGATCGGCGCTGCCCTGGAAGGGCGCAGCTTCGAGGTCATTGTCGTCAATGACGGTTCCACCGACCGGACCGGTGAGGTCCTTGCCGAGCAGGCACGGATTTGCACCTTCCCCTTGCGAGAGATCCGCCATGCCCGGTCTTCGGGGCAGAGCCTGGCGCTACGGTCCGGCGCATGGGCGGCACGGGGCGGGATCATCGGCACGCTGGACGGCGACGGACAGAACGATCCGGCCTATCTGCCTGCCCTGATCGACAGGTTGATCGCCGGCGGGCCGCGTTGCGGCATGGTCCAGGGTCAGCGGCTGAAAAGGCGCGATTCGACGCTGAAGCAATGGGCGTCCAGATTCGCCAACGGACTGCGCAACCGGATCCTGCGCGACCAGACGCGAGACACGGGATGTGGTCTGAAAGCCATCCATGCGGATATCCTGCGCCGCCTGCCCTTTTTTGATGGCACGCATCGCTATGTGCCTGCGCTCGTCCTGCAGGAAGGGTATGAAATCGCGCATCTCGATGTGATTGACCGGCCGCGCCAGCACGGCCAGTCCAATTATGGCATTCTCGATCGCGGCCTGCAGGGGGCGCTCGATCTGTTCGGGGTGTGGTGGTTGCGCCGCCGGCGCAGGAGAATGCCTCTGGCTGAGGAGATTCCGCATGTCTGACCTGGTGCGCTTCCTGACGGAATGGCTGCAGAATGTCTTCATTGACCAGTTCGATGGTTGGGTCCTGCTCGGATTTCTTGCCCAGGGCCTGTTCACCATGCGTTTTCTCGTGCAATGGATCGCATCCGAACGAGCCCGGCGCAGCGTGATCCCGATTGCCTTCTGGTTCTTTTCGCTTGGTGGAGGCGCGCTGCTGTTCATCTACGCCATCCAGCGCCAGGATCCCGTATTCATTGCGGGGCAGGGACTTGGGCTGTTCATCTATGTACGCAATCTCTGGTTGATCGCCGCCGAGCGCCGAGCCGCAATGTCGGATGCGAGTTGACTTGCGTAGCCAGCTTCGATGCGCCTGATTTTCCTGATCGTACTGGCGCTGGGCATGACATTGCCCGGCATTGCCTCGCTGCCGCCGCTTGATCGCGATGAGAGCCGCTATGTGCAGGCAACGAAGCAGATGGTCGATCGCGGCGATTTCATCGATATCCGGTTTCAGGACGAGTCGCGGTACAAGAAGCCGATCGGCATTTACTGGTTGCAATCGCTTGCCGTCCTTGCCGGGGGGGATGGGCCGGCCGCACCTGTCTGGCATTACCGTCTGGTGAGCGTTGCTGCAATCCTGATCGCCGTGACGGCAACCTTCCTCACCGGCCGGGCGCTGTTCGGCACAGCCGGTGGCATGATGTCGGCGCTGGCGTTGATGGCGATGTTCGGTGTGGCTTTCGAGGGCCGGATCGCCAAGACCGACGCCATGCTTCTCGCGCTTGCAGTGGTTGCGCAGGGCTCCTTGATGCAGATCCATGCCGCAGCGCGCCGGAATGGAGCTTCTTGGAGCGGCCTTGTCTGGCTATTCTGGACCGCTCAGGGTTTTGCAATCCTGCTCAAGGGGCCGATCGTGCCGCTCCTCAGCCTCGCCAATATCGGGACGCTGTGGGCAATCGAGCGCGACTGGGGGTGGTTGCGGAGGCTGCAGCCCGGCAAGGGCATATTGCTCGCGGCGCTGATTGCCGCGCCGTGGCTCATTGCGATTACCCTTGTGGGCGGCAGTGCCTTCTGGAGCGAATCCGTTGCGACGGACATGCTGGGCAAGGTGGCCAGTGGGCAGGAATCCCATGGCGCGCCGCCGGGCTATTATGTGCTGACCTACGGGCTTTATGTCTGGCCACTCGGTCCTCTGCTGCTCCTCGCAGGGCTCGCGGCGCTGAGCCGCATGAAGACGGAGGCGCCGCTCCTGTTCCTGCTCGCCTGGTATGTGCCCTTCTGGCTGCTCTGCGAGCTGATCCCGACGAAACTGCCGCATTACATGTTGCCGGCCTATCCCGCGCTGTCATTGGCCCTCGGATGGGTGGTTTCCGCCAATGGCGTCCTTGCAGCACCAATGCGCTCGACATGGTCGAGATGGCTGTTTCGGGTTGCCGTTGGCGGCCATTCGATCGTGACGCTTGCGCTCGCTGCGATTGCCGTGGCCGCGCCGATCCATTTGGGCGGTGGCTTTTCCTTCGCGGGCCTGGCCACCGCCGTAATGATTCTCGTGACGGGTTGGCTGGGCCTGCGACATGCTGCGTCGGTCCGAGGCATGATCGCGACCGCAATTGCGGCCGCAATTGCCTATGGCCTGCTTTTCGCCGCAGTGCTCCCGTCACTGGACCGGCTGTGGCTGACGCCGCGGATCGTCGCGACGCTGGAGGCCGCCAAGCCCTGTCGGGACTCGGTTCTGGCGGCGAGCGGGTTCCATGAGCCGAGCCTCGTCTTCCAGGCGGGCACGCAAACGCGGCTTACCGACCTTGACGGTGTTGCTGCCAATCTCAAGTCCGATCCGGAATGCGCATTGGCGCTGGCACCCGCTGCGGAAGCGGAACAGCTGGCCGGCCTGGCGCAGATGCCGGGCCGCCGGCTCATCCAGCTGGCCAGAATAGACGGGCTGAACTATTCGAATGGCAGGGAACTGGGGCTGGGCCTCTACCGACTATCCACGACGGGGACGAAGGGGGTCCGCGAATGAGGAGCTTGCCGCGGCGGTCCTGGCGGAATTTCCAGCAGACCTGGCGCCTGATCCGGGCGCGCAATCGTCGAACTTCGCCCCGAGGCGGGTATTTCGGGCCGCGGTCGTTCCTGCTCATGTTCCTTGTCGCCCTCATGGCCATTGCCGCCCTTATCTGGCTCGATGGGTGGGCTGCAGAACTTCGTGGCAATTGGCCAGGATGGTTGCAGGTCCCGGCGCAATGGATGACGGATATCGGCCTCAGCGGCTGGTATCTGATCCCGGCGGCGCTCGTTCTGCTCGCCATGAATCTCATCGACTGGCAAGGCGCTGCCCCGCGCCGGCTCCTTCGCCTCTACAACTGGACCGGCCTTGCGTTTTTCATCCTCCTGTCCGTCGGACTGTCCGGACTGATTGTTACCTTTTTGAAACGACTGATTGGCCGGGCCCGTCCACGCGTGGGGGAGGGCGCATTCTCTTTTGAACCTTTCGCGGTCGATTCATCCTATGCCAGCTTTCCTTCCGGCCACTCAACGACGGTTGGAGCCATGACGGCGATCCTGTTCCTGTTCCTGCCGCGCGCGCGTCCTGCCATTCTGCTGCTCGGCACCTGGCTTGCGCTGACCCGTGTCATTGTCGGCGCCCATTTCCCATCGGATGTCATTGCGGGCTTCAGTCTCGGATTCGGCTTCGCCGTGCTCATGGCCAGCATCTTCGCCCGACTTGGCTATGTATTCCGCCATGACGGTCCGCGGCTGCCCGTACCGCGTCCGTCATTTTTCCTGTAGTCCTGGAATTCAGATCCCCAGATAGCGCTGGCGCAATTCGGGCTGGGCAAGGAATGCGGCGCCGTCACCGGACCAGACCGTCCGCCCCTTCTCGACAATGACATGCCGGTCCGCGACCCGAACCAGTTCGGCAATGTGCTTGTCGATCATCAGGATGGACTGGCCTTCTGCCTTCAATGAGGCAATGCAGCCATAGATCTCCTTGCGGATCAGCGGTGCCAGCCCTTCCGTGGCCTCATCGAGGATGAGCAGCGCCGGGTTGGTCATCAAGGCCCGACCAATGGCCAGCATCTGCTGCTCCCCGCCGGAAAGGGAGCCCCCGGACTGGTTCTGCCTATCGGCCAGTACCGGGAACAGTTCGTAGATTCGCTCAAGCGTCCATGGCGCCTTCCTGCCCGAATGGTTCGCAGCCGTCGCGATCAGGTTCTCGCGCACGTTGAGCGTGGGAAAAATCTGCCGGCCTTCCGGGACGAGGCCAATTCCGCGCCGGGCAATGCAGTAGGAGGGCTGGCCGGCGATCGATTCACCGCAGAACCTGATGTTGCCTGCCATGATCCCCATTAGCCCGGTAATGGCACGTACCGTCGTCGTCTTGCCCATGCCGTTGCGCCCGAGGAGGGTGACGATCTCACCGGATCCGACGGTGAGGTGAATGTCGAAAAGCACCTGTATGGGGCCATATCCCGCAGAAAGTGCACGAACTTCAAGCATCCGTCCCGGCCTCCTCACCGAGATAGGCCGTGCGTACCTCGGGATTGGCGCGAATCTCGTCCGGGGCGCCAGTGGCAATGACCTTGCCATACACCAGGACTGAAATCCGGTCGGCAAGCTGGAAAACGGCATCCATGTCATGCTCGATCAGGAGCATCGTCAGACGGCCCTTGAGCGACTTCAGCAGCGATACGACTGCCGCGCTCTCTTCCGTGCCCATGCCTGCCATCGGCTCGTCCAGGACCAGCAGCCGTGGCTCGAGCGCCAGCGCCATCGCGATTTCGAGTTGCCGCCGCTGGCCATGTGCGAGGGTTGCAGCCGGGCGCTGAGCGTGTTCGGCAAGTCCCGTGCGCTCAAGATACCGCATCGCCGGCATGCTCAGGCGCGGATCGCGGTTGGCCGGCCTGAAGAAGCGAAAGCTGTGGCCGGAACGGATCTGCACCGCCATCGCCACATTCTCCAGCGCGGTGAATTCCGGAAAGATGGAGGTGATCTGGAAGGAGCGCACGAGTCCCAGATGCGGGCGCAAATGTTCGGGCAGATGAGTGATGTCCCGCCCATCGAAACGGATTGTTCCCATGTCGGGCCTGATCTGGCCGGCAAGCTGGGCGACCATTGTCGTCTTGCCGGCGCCATTGGGCCCGATTACGGCGTGCAACTCGCCTTCGATGACAGAAAGATCCAGGCCGTCCGAGGCGCGGATGGCGCCGAACGACTTTGCAAGATCCTGCAATTCCAACAGCACGGTCATGGTGTACGCCTTCGGGATGCAAGCGACCCGTAGATGCCACGGCGGGCGAAAAGAACCACCAGGATCAGCATCGGACCGAACACGACCCGCCAATGTTCCTGCAGGAGGCCCAGGCCGAGATCGCGAAACAGGACCGGCAGGAATTCTTCCAGCAGCAAGAATACTGCCGCCCCCGCGAGGGGTCCGAACAGCGTCCCGATACCGCCGAGAATGACGATCACCAGGAGATCGCCCGAACGTGTCCAGTGCAGGGTGTCAGGACTGACGAATTCGGTCAGGTTCGCCTGCAGAGCACCGGCCAGACCGGCAATCGCGCCAGCCAGCACGAAAGCGGCCAGCTTGTAGCGATAGGTCGGACAGCCGAGCGCCCGCATACGGGCCTCGTTCACGCGGCAGCCATGCAGGACCCTTCCGAAACGGGAATGTACAAGCAAATGCATTCCGGCGAGGCAGGCAAGCAATATTGCGAGGCAAACATGAAAGAAGGTGGCATTCCGATCCAGATCGAGCCAGGGCAGCCGGCTGCGGCCATCGAACATCATGAAGCCGTCGTCGCCGCCATAACGTTCGAGCGACACGAAAAGGAAGAACAGCATCTGCGCGAAGGCAAGCGTGATCATGATGAAATAGACGCCCGATGTGCGCAGACTGAGTGCGCCGATCACCAGCGCGAACAGCGCCGAGATGATGATCGAGGCGGTCCAGGACACCAGCGCCGAATTCGTGCCGGCGATCAATCCCAGAAACTCCGTGCCTTCGAACAGATGAAAGGACAGGATTCCGGTGACATAGGCGCCGATGCCGAAGAAGGCTGCTTGGCCGAAACTCACCATTCCGCCATAGCCGAGAATCAGGTTGAGGCTCATGGCTGCGATGGCGTAGACGACGATGCGCGTTGCGCTGCCGATCAGGAAAGACTGCCCAATGGCATTCAGCAGAGTCGGCACGAGCACGGCAAGTCCGACGAAGCCAGCAATCAGAATGTACCGGGAAATCGTGAGTCGGCTTGACATCGGCTTCAGCGCGCCGCGACCGGGAACAGCCCCGAGGGGCGGATGATCAGCACCGCCGCCATGAGCAGGTAGATTGCCATCGACGACAGGCCACCGCCGATTCCGTCGGCAGCGGATGGCGCAAGGAAAAGCTTGAGCAGATCGGGGATGAAGGCGCGGCCGAGCGTATCGACAATTCCGACCAGCAGGGCACCGATGAACGCGCCGCGCAGGGATCCGATACCGCCGATCACGATGACGACGAAGGAAAGGATGAGCTGGCTTTCGCCCATGCCGGTCTGCACGGAAATCAAGGGTCCGGCCATGGCGCCGGCCAGTCCGGCAAGCATGGCTCCGAGTCCGAAAACGAGCAGGAACAACAGCGAAATATTGACGCCGAGCGCGCCGACAATGTCGCGATGGGTCGATCCGGCCCGTACCAGCATGCCGAGACGTGTGCGTGAAATGACGAAATAGAGGGCAATGGCGATGGCAATACCGACGCCGATGATGAAAAGCCGATATGCCGGGTAGATGATTCCCGGAAGGATCTCCAAGGAGGAATTGAGGAAGCCGGGAGCGCTGTAGAAGATGGGAGTCCTTCCCCAGATCATCGAAACCAGCTCATTGGCGAAGAGGATCAGCCCGAAAGTGGCGAGAACCTGATCGAGATGGTCGCGCCGATAGAGATGGCGGATGATCAGCACTTCCATCAGCAATCCAGCAATTCCGGCGGCGAGAACGCCGGCAGCAAGGCCGAGAAAGAAGGAGCCCGTCGCCGCCGCTACGCTTGCCGCGAAGAAGGCGCCGACCATGAACAGCGATCCATGGGCGAGATTGATGACGCCCAATATGCCGAAGATCAGCGTCAGACCCGCCGAAACCAGGAAGAGGAAGATTCCGAGCTGTATGCCGTTCAGCAATTGTTCGATGAAGAGGATCATGGACGAGCGGAGGAGCGGGTGCGAAAAGCAAACAGGGAGACGGGGATGGCGTCGCCGTCCCCCTGTTCGCCTCTTATGGCTCGGTTACTGCATTGGGCAGTCGGCGGCGTAGGCGTCGCGCAGATCCTCTGCCACCATCTCGACAGTGCGGTTGTGAAACCCGCCATCCTCTGATTGCTCAACCACGCGGCCCACCCAGTCATTGACCGGATGGTGGTTGTTGTCGAACTTGAATTCGCCACGCACGGACTCAAAATTTGCGGCCCTCAGCGCTTCTCGAAATCCGTCCATGTCCTCCTTGACCTTGCCACCCGTCGCCTTCAGTGCGCTGGCGATGAGCCGTGCGGTATCGTAGCCTTGGCTGGAATAGACGGTCGGAGTCCGGTTATAGGTGGCCACGTAATTCTCGACAAAGGCCTTGTTGGCGGCATTATCGAGATCGTGATTCCAGTGCGATGTCGAACGAACGCCGAGTGCGACATCGCCGACCGCCTTGAGAATGGCGGCGTCCATAGAGACCGACGAAACGACGACCGGAATGTCGGCATTGAGGCCGGACTGGGCATATTGCTTCAGGAAGTTGATCCCCATGCCGCCCGGCAGGAAGTAGAATACCATCTCTGGCGCTGCAGCGCGGATCTTGGCGATTTCGGCTGCGTAGTCGGTCTGGTCCAGCTTGGTATAGGTTTCCTCGACAATCTCGCCTTCGAAATACCGCTTGAAGCCGGCAAGGGCGTCCTTCCCGGCCTGATAGTTCGGCGCAAGAATATAGGCTTTGCCGTAGCCAAGCTTGTTCGCATAGATTCCCGCGCTTTCGTGCAGGCTGTCATTCTGCCAGGAAACGACGAAATAATTCTCGTGACAAGCGGATCCTGCAAAGGTCGACGGCGCCGCATTGGGAGAAATGTAGAACGCGCCGGCCTTCAGCGCGAGGGGTGCGACGACCGGAGCGACATTGGAGAAGATCAGCCCGGTGACGATCTCCACCTCTTCCTGTTCGAGAAACCGGTCCGCAAGCTGTTTGCCGATTTCCGGCTTCAGCCCGTCATCCTCGACAATGACTTCGACCGGCACGCCGCCGAGCTTGCCATCTTCCTCGGCGACAGCCAGCATGAAGCCGTCGCGAACGTCCTGGCCGAGATAGCCTGCCCCGGTGGACAAGGTCGTGATCATGCCGATCTTGACGGCGCTTTCGGCCGCTGCAAGGCCGGCTGTGCCGAGCAGCGCCGCAGACGTCAGGCAGCTCAGCAGGGTTGGTCTCCATTTCATCGGGCATTTCCCCTCTAGATTTTTTCCTTGGTCCCCGAGCGACGATAAGGATTGCATCAGATGCGTCAATCCATTCCTGCTAATGGCGCCATTTCAATCAACATAAACCGTGACGCTGGCGGCCTGTCCGCGCGCGTCGATGATGGTGAGAGTCGAGAACCCTACACTGTCCGGAAGCCAGCTCGCCGTCCGCCGGCGCAAATTCCCCGCGAGCGGCCTGCCATTGGCCAGCATGCGGAAGGGTGCCTGGCCGCCCTGAAGCTTGACGATCAAGGGTGCAGCCCTGCCTTGGCCGCGGATGCCCAGGTCGATACGGGATCCTTGCGGCGGATAGACGATTTCCGGAGGCGGCTCCGTAGCGGTCACCTCAACCAGCCCCTGGGTTCGGGAGACAAAGCGGCGCAAGCCGACGGGCAGCTCTTCAGCCCGCAGAGGCGCAGCGCCTTCCGGCGGCGGCAGCGGGCTGACCACAGGAAGCCTGGATCTGGCAAAGGCATCGAATAGGGCCGGCGCAGCCGCGGTGATGCCGGTCAGCCCGGGGATGGAACGATTGTCCGCGACGCCTGCCCAGACGCCGATCACATACCGGCCGTCGAATCCGACGGCCCATGCGTCGCGATAGCCATAGCTGGTGCCGGTCTTGTAGGCGATGCGCCGGGAGCTGCCAGACAGGGGCCGCGGCGTCCCTGCTAGAATATCCGCAACCTGCCAGGCTGAAATCGCATCGAGGATGCGGGGCCCGGGCGAGGGCATGCCCTCGATGCCGTTTCCCAGTCGGGCAACCCGGCCCTGATTGGGAAAGGCTGTATAAAGCTGCACCAGATCCATCAGGGTAATTCCTGCGCCTCCAAGCCCAATGGCCAGTCCCGGCGCCTCACCTGCTGGCAATGCCAGCTTTGCGCCGGCCCGCCGGACCAGTCCGTCAAGACGCAGCGGCCCCACTGCTTCCAGCAATTGCAGCGCGGGAACATTGAGCGACATCTGCAAGGCGGTGCTGACGGGTACGTCACCCTGATACGCGAGATCGAAATTGCGCGGTCGGTAGCCCGAGAAATTGGCCGGCCGATCGGCGATCAGTGTCTGTGGCGCGGCGATGCCCTCCTGGAAGGCCAGCGCGAAGATGAAAGGCTTCAACGCCGATCCCGGCGAACGTGGCTGGCGTGTCATGTCGATCCAGCCAAGGCGGCGATCGTCTAGAGGATCGGCGGATCCGACCTGCGCGAGAATCTCACCGGTAAGGGCATCGGCGACGATGAGGGCGAGAGAGATCTCCGCCCCGCGGCTTCGGGCGGCTTCCTGCGCCACGGTTTCCATCTGCGCCTGGATCCGTCGGTCGAGCGTGGTGCGGTGCTGCCGTTTCAGAGGCGCTGCATGGCGCGCAGTCTCGGCCAGATGCGCGGCCAGCGCCGGCATCTGCCGGCGGGTCGTGGGGACAGTCCGCAAGCTCGCCCGCTCGATCTCGCTGGTGGGGATCCGCCCCGCTCTGGCCATGCGTTTCAATACGCGGTCACGCGCCTGCCCAGCCTCGACCGGATAGCGATCGGGACGCCGTCTTTCCGGTAGCTGCGGCAATGCCACCAGCAGCGCTGCCTCCTCAAGCTGAAGCTTGCGGGGTTCCTTGCCGAACCAGGTCAGCGATGCGGCGCGAATGCCTTCGACATTGCCTCCATAGGGGGCGAGCGTCAGATAGGCGGTGAGGATTTCCTCCTTTGACAGCCGCCGCTCGATTTGCAGTGCGCGCCAGATCTGACGAAGTTTGGCGGAAAACGAGCGGCTTTCCCGCGGCTCGATCAGCCGCGCAAGCTGCATCGTCAAGGTCGATCCCCCGGAAACAATTCGGCCCGCGCTTGCCATCTGCCACGCTGCCCGGCCAAGTGCCAGAAGGTCAATGCCGGAATGGCTGAAAAAGCGCTGGTCCTCATAGGCGATCAGCATGTCGATGAATTGCGGATCGACCTCTCCCAGGTTCACTGCAAGACGCCAGCGCCCGTCTGCGATCGAGAAGGCGCGCAGGAGCCTGCCTTCCCGGTCGGTCAGTTCCACCCCGGTTTCATCGACGAGCTCAAGCGGTGGTGGATCCGCGCGGTCGAGCCTGTCCAGCCATCCTGCCGCGCCTGCCACTGCGACGAGGGACAAGAACAACGCCAGGACACGACTGCGCATTCCCGATCCTTCAGGGTCCTACGACCGTCATGTAGCCTGTGGCCGTGCGAGCGGCAAAGTGTGGCCGGTACATGTCCTCGACGGTGGCAGCGGGGTGCGCATATTCTCCGGGCGTGACCGCGCGTACGACATAGGCAAGCATGATCTCGCGGCTACTGTCTGCGTCGCGTTCGAAGGCGGCCACGAAACGGTCATCGCGAAATTCCAGATGCGCTGGTTCGGTTTCGGGCAGCCAGTCGAAACCGGCGAGACCAGCACTACTGACAAGTGCCGGATTGTCGATCTCCACCCCGGCCGGAAGCAGATCCGTCACCAATAAACGCGATGGCCAGGCATTCTCCTCGACGATGCGCAGGACTGCGACATACCGTTCGTTCTGCCTGACTTGCGCGAGACTTACCAGCTCCCCGGCAAGCGAATAATAATTGCGCTCGATGTGGAAGCCATTGCCGCCGGCGGGGAGCGGGTATTCCGGCGCGGCAATCGTGGTCACGACAGCGGTGACAGGGCTATCAGCGAGATTCGTGATGACGAGCGGATGCTCGGCCAGTTTGCTGCCTTCCAGGCGCCGTGCATAGCTACCGCTGTGTTCCTTGCCATTGATCGCGAGCTCGATGGTCGAGTCAGACGATTCAAGTGCTCTGGCCGCGAGCAACATCCAGGCTTGTTCCTGGGTGCTGGTATTCCTCCTGCCAAGGAGGCTGTCCGCTACCAGGCGCGTCATTGCCGGCCGCACCTGGCGACTCTCGGCTGCGAGGGCAAGCAAGGCGGCATTGTCGCGAAGGTCCGAACCGTAATCAGCCCGGTGCGGTCCGACCCCGCCGCCCTGCTCGGCGAGTTGCAGGGCCGACGCGAAAGCGGCTTCCGCCCGGCGACTGTCTCCGTAGAGCGCGAGGCTCGCGCCGATCTGCGCCCGGGACATGGGCGTGGCGAAGGCATCGATCCGCATGTCCGAAAGATAGCGCAGATCCCCTGCCGAGGCGCGGCGATTGCGCGCCAGCACATGAATGGCATAGGCAATGGCCGGGCCTTCCGCCTCGACATCGTCCGTATAGGCGAGCGTGTTCTGCAGGTTGTCGAGCGCACTGCGCATGGCAAGTTCGGGAACTTCGTAGCCCTGTTCGCGGGCCCGGGTCAGAAAGTCGGTAATGTAGGCGTCGAGCCACAGATCACCGCTTCCCGGCGACCATAGGCCGAAACTGCCGGCGGGAGACTGGTTCGACAGGACGCGGGCGATGGCATCGCGCACGCGATCTTCCGTTCCCGCAATCGCTTCCAACCCGGCATTCTCCGCCAGCTGCGCTGCATAGAGCAGCGGCAGGGCGCGGCTCGCGACCTGCTCGGCGCACCCATAGGGGTAGCGATCAAGAGACATCAGCACGGCGGGAATGTCGATCGCCTGCGCCGGCGCGATGGAGAGCGTGACTGACGCATCGTCCGCATGGCTACCATCCAGCAGCTCCTGGTCCAGGCGAAGACTGCCGCCACGAGCCGCAACCTCGATCTCCATGCGGTTGGCTATGGGCAGGGTTGCCGGGCGCACCGGCAATTCGTGCACCTGTTCGAGCCGCAGGTCACCTTCGCCTTCCAGCAGGATCCGGATTCGGGCCATGCCCGGAACAATACCCTTGAGGCGGGCACGGACTTCGCTCCGGCCCTGCTCCGACAATTGGATGTTGCGCGTTCCGAATTCGGCGTCGGCCGCGCCCATTGCCGCGACGTTCAGCCTGTATGCGCCTGCCGGCGCATCGGCAAGGGCAAGTTCGAGATGCATGTCGGCAGCATCTCCCGGCGCGAGGAAGCGCGGCATGCTGGCGGTAATGACGACCGGATCGCGCACGATGACGTCCTTGCTTGCATGGCCGAGCCCGCTCGCGGTCCAGGCGACAGCCATCAGTCGCACCGTTCCGTTGAATTGCGGCAGGTCGAAGCCGATGACCGCCTCGCCATTCTCATCGAGCTCGACGATCCCCGAATGAAAGGCCACCAGCTTCTCAGTCGGCGGGCTTCCCTCCCTCGTCATGGCAGGGCCATCGCCGCCTGTGCGCAGGCGGCCCGGCGCCCCCGCAGATCCATCGATCAGCCGACCATAGATATCGCGCATCTGCAGGCCGAGCCGCCGCTGGCCGAAATACCACCCGGCAGGGTCGGGAGCTTCGTAGCGGGTAAGATTGAGAATTCCGACATCGACGGCAGCGAGGGTAACGTAGGCGCGTTCGCCAATGCCGGCGCCCTTCACGGCGACAGGTATTTCCAGCCTTGCCTGCGGTTTCGCCCGGTCCGGCGCCTGCAGCTCTACTTCCAGACTGCGCTCTCCCGGCGCAATGCCCAGCCATTTCACGCCGATGGCACGCATCGGAACGCGCGACCCCTCTTCGCTGGAGGGCCGGTAGAGCGTGGCAGTGAGATAGGTGCCGGCGCCCCAATGCGCGCCGACCGGGATGTCGATGGTTGCTCCGGTCTCGGGAATGTCGGCCGTGAACCGGTCCAGCACTTCCTCGGTCCCGGCAATGACGACGAGCTTGCCGGCATGTCGCGGCGAGACGTGCAGACGCGCTACGTCCCCAACATCATAGACCTCGCGGTCGAGCGCCATTTCCAGGCCATCCGGGGTATCGGTCGAACGGCTCTCGACAAACCACCCGGCGTTGAATTCCACGCTCGAAATCCCGTGACCGTCTGGCGTTGCGACCTCCAACCGGTAACGTCCCCAGCCTACCGGAAGGGCGAGTTGCGCCGGTTGGTCCGCCGTCAGGTCGATCTCGCCGTCATCTATCAGCGTCGTGTAATCAACGGCTTCGTAATTCCAGCCCGACTCCTGCCGATACCATTGGAAGTTGCGCTCGATCCTGACGAGAGACCAGCTCGCGCCTGGCAAGTCGATGCGTTCGCCATCGGGACCCGCGGCGATGATGCGGAATCCGGCGTGAGAATCTTCGGGAACGGCATCGCCGCTAAAGGAGGGCGCGATGCCGATGACCGGGCCTTGCGGCCGGATCGGGATCGAAATCTCCCGTTCGACGGCGCGGCCCCCACTCTCGCGCAGGCGAAGATGGATGGCAGCGGCCAGCAGGCGAGTGGTTGAGGGCAGGTTGTCGACCTGCACCTGGACTTCAGCCTTCCCCGAAGCGTCGAGCACCGGGAGCTGGACGAGCGGAAGGCGCATGGCCGCATCGTCCCTTTCGTCGGCAAGGCCGAATCGATAGCCGGGATGCGCATCCCAATCCTGCGTCGGACGGATCAGCACCTCGCCTTCCATTGCAAGGCCGGACGCGGGCGCCCCATAAAGGAAATTGCCGGAAACCTCGACGGAAAGCGGTACGCCCGGTGCGAGGCTGGTGTCGGCGGTCGCCAGTTCGAACTCGATCCGGTCAGGAATGAAATCCTCAACGAGAAAGGGTTTTGTCGCCAGCGGCGGCCGCTCGGGATCTTCATGAACAGCAAGATTCCAGGCGCCGCGCATGGCGTTGTCCGGAAGCGGCAGTACTAGCGAATGCCCGCCGAGGCGGGGCTCGACGCTGACCATGCGGCGGAATTCCACGCCGTCCGGCCGACTGAAGATGAATGTAAGCGGCAGGTTGTCGATTGCGTTGGCAGCAGCGTCACGCGAGAGCGCCGTGACGTGCACCTCCTCTCCAGCGCGATAGATGCCCCGTTCCGTCCAGACCATGACATCGATTCCGCCCGGGGCAGGCCGTCCCTCGACGCCGCGATCGGAGAAGTCGAAACCAGCCCGCGCCAAGTCCAGAAAGACGAAGCCCTGCATATCGTCTCTTGCCACGACGAGCTGAGGCGCCATGCCGCCGGTGCCGCGGGCCAATCCAGCCGGGAAGTGCGCCAGGCCGTCGGCATCGGTCAGGGCTTCGCCCAGCACTTCGTTGTTGCGAGCGATGAGCTGCAGCGAGATTCCCTGCAATGGCTCCGCGCGAGCCAGCGACCTCGCCTCCACCCTGATCCCGTCCTCGCCGGAGAAGGACGTCAGTCCAATATCGGAGACCACGAACCATTGCGTCGCCTGGGCTTCCCAATCGTCCACGGCGGCCTCGCCCACCCTTGCCGCCAGAACATATACGCCCGGCTGGCGTCGCGGCAGGGCCTCGTCGAGCGGCAGGCTGGTGACGACTTCCCGGTTCTGGTCGAGATCAGTTTCCATCACACCCTGCCAGACCCTCTCGCCGCTCTCTTCCGCCAACGACATCAGCGCATAGCCAGTCAATTGGCGCAGGAACCGGGAGTTCCCCACGATATCCGCAAGCGCGCGGTCGCCGATCCGGTAGATTGCCAGTTCGACCTTGTCGGCATTGACCGTGACCAGCGGGATTCCGTGGCGACCTGCGGCAGGAAGGACGAAATTATCGCCTGTGAAGCGCACGAAAGGCGTCCGGTCGCGGATATAGACGTCGAGGCCGACCGGGCCTGAAATCGCTTCGCCGATGGAGGAGGGCAGTCCCGCGCGAAGTTCAAGCCGGTAACGCTCGCCATGCGAGAGACCTTCGACGCAGATCTCCCGCTCGCCGGTCGTGACATTCTGCGCCGCTCGTCCGTCCAGCGTGACGAAGTCGGCATAGTCCACGCCGGACTTCACAAGCGGTTCCGAGAACTGGACGCATGCGCGCGGCGTCCGGCTATCGGAATCGATGGTGTGATCGACAATGCGGAAGCCCTGACGCTGGCGCAAATCCTCGTACTGCGCCCGCAGTGCCGGGTTTTCATGCAAGGCAAGGCTTGCCGCATATGCGGTGATGGCAGGTCGGTACATTTGCCGCCATTCCAATGCGAGGCCAAGCTGCCGCAGGGCCTCGGCGCGCTCGCGAGCGTGCCGGGAGGTCTGGTAGGCATTTACCGCCGCCGCTCCGGCCGTGATCTGCATCTGCCAATTGTCGACGCCTTGCTGTCCGCTTGCCGTGCGCGCTGCTTCGGAAAGGCCAGACCAGGCGCTGCTGGTTTCCGGCGCGATTGCCAGCGCAGTCCGGAAATGCCCGATGGCGCCGACGGGATTGCCGGCAGCCAATGCCTGCCGGGCGAGAAGTTCGGGTTGCGCCGAATCGGTCGTGGGGTCGCGGGTCTCGGCGCGCAACAGGTCGGCGCGATAGCTGATCGCTTCATCGTGCACGTAGTCCGGCAGGAAGGTCAGGGGCGGTGGCGCGCCCAGATCCGTCATGGCGTCATTGTCGGCCAGGCGGCCGGCAGTCGCACCCACGAAGGGTTGAAGCGGGCCATGGTCTGACTTCAGGAAGCAATGGCCGTTCCTGCCATTATGGGTGAAGGCGCGGCAAGCTGGATCGGCGAGGCATTCCATCTGGCACTGTTCGAGCGTCATTTCCGGCTCGGCTCGCAGATCGAAGCCGTAATAATCGCTGTCGGGGGTAAGGACAAATTGCTCTGCCGGAGCGGCGATCGAAAGGAACAACAGAACGATGCTCGTAGGAAATAACCGGAAAAGCATGTGCTGCTCCCTTCATGGCCGCGAGATCAGGGGCAGTTTTCGCCGCCGACCTCGACTTGTCAACGCTCTCTGCCATACTCTCCCGGGCCGGCGAAACGAGGTTCGCCGCATTGTGAGGAGATGTGCATGATCCGTTGCGGTTCGATGCTGCTGGGCCTGCTGGGAGGACTTGCGGCAGCGCAGGCGGGCAACCTAGATCCGAAGGACTGGGATACAGTGCTCGCTGAGGCAAGAGGCCAGACGGTCTATTTCCATGCCTGGGGCGGTTCCGAGCAGATCAATGGCTATGTCGAATGGGCCGGGCAGGAGATGCAGAAGCGGTTCGGCGTCGAGGTCGTTCATGTGAAGCTGGACGATACGACACATGCGGTCAACCAGATTCTGACCGAGAAGGCCGCTGGCAGGACGGAGGGCGGGTCGGTCGACCTCGTGTGGATCAATGGCGAGAATTTCGCCGCGATGAAGCGCGAGGGCCTTCTGCATGCTCCCGGATGGGCCGAGGATCTTCCGAACTGGCGATATGTCGATGTCGCCGACAAGCCCACCGTGCGCGTCGATTTCACCATACCCGTCGAGGGCCTCGAAAGCCCCTGGGGCATGGCGAAACTGGTATTTTTCCACGATTCCGCACGAAGTGATCCGGCTTCCATGCCGAAGGACGCCAGTGAACTGCTCGAGTGGGCGAGGAGTCATCCGGGCCGCTTCACCTATCCGCAGCCACCGGATTTCACCGGCTCCTCCTTCCTGAAACAGGTGCTGCTGGAGCAGGTCGAGGATCGCGGCCTTCTGATGCGGACGCCCGACGAAGCGACGTTCGAGAAGGCAACGGCGCCGCTTTTCGAATGGCTCGATGCGCTTCGCCTGGTGCTCTGGCGCGGTGGGCGCGCCTATCCGCAGAACTATCCGGCAATGAAGCAATTGCTGGCCGATGGAGAAGTCGAGATCATCTTTGCGCTGAATCCATCCGAAGCCTCAAATGCAATCGCTAATGGCGAACTGCCCGAGACGGTGCGCTCCTTCGTCTTTCCGGGCGGGACGCTTGCCAATACGCATTTCCTCGCGATCCCGTTCAACGCGGCAGCGAAGGCGGGAGCCATGGTCCTTGCCGATTTCCTGCTGTCTCCCGAAGCGCAGGCCCGAAAGGAGGATCCGGCAGTGTGGGGTGATCCGACGGTCCTCGATCTTGACGCGCTAGGCGCCGAGGACAGGGCCCGGTTCGAGGCGCTTGCACTCGGTGTTGCGACGCTTGCGCCGGATGCGCTCGGCCCGGCACTGGATGAGCCTCATCCTGCCTGGATGGAAATGCTGGAGCGGGAATGGATCCGGCGCTACGGCGCCGCAGACTGAACAGGAACATCGCCTGATGCATCCCGCGTTTCGGCTCGGAACAGGGCTGGCGATGGTTCTGCTGGTGATCCCGGTGCTCGCTGGCCTGGCGGGTACCCTGTTGCCGGCATTCGGCTATCTGCCAGTCCTCGGCGCGACGGGGTTCAGCGGCCGCCATTTTGCAGAGCTGGCGGCGCAGCCGGGGATCTTCCGTTCGATGACGATCAGCTTCGCGGCTGGTCTCGTATCACCTGCCATCGCGCTCTTGGCGGTGTTCCTGTTCATCGCGGCCTATGCCGGCACCCCCTTCTTTCGTCGGCTTCAGCATCTGGTCTCGCCGCTCCTTGCCGTGCCGCACGCTGCGGCGGCATTCGCGCTCGCCTTTCTTGTCGCGCCCTCGGGGTTGATCGCACGCCTCCTGTCGCCGGAACTCACCGGCTGGGACCGGCCTCCGGATCTTCTTGTCGTGCATGACCAGCATGGGCTGACGATGATGGCTGGCCTTGTCATCAAGGAGATTCCGTTCCTGTTCCTGATCGCCCTCTCTGCCCTGCCGCAGGTCGATCTCGCGCGAAATCGATTCCTTGCCGCTTCGCTCGGCTATGGGCGGATAGCAGGGTTTGCCTGCACGGCATGGCCGTCGATTTACCGCCAGATCCGTTTCGCGATCTTCGCTGTCATTGCCTTCTCGTCCTCCGTGGTCGATGTAGCCGCGATTCTAGGCCCGACCACGCCATCGCCGCTGGCGGTTCGGATCCTCGTCTGGATGAGCGATCCAGATCTTGGTGGACGGCATCTGGCTTCCGCAGGTGCCATCGTGCAATTATTGCTTACCTGCGCAGCGCTGGCGGCGTGGATGGTGCTGGAGCGGCTGGGTCGCGCGTTGCGCAACGGCCTGTTCCTCCAGGGCAGGCGTTGCCGGCATGACAGGGCAATTGCCCTCGCCGGTCTCGCGCTGATTTCAGTGACGACCGGCGCGGCGCTTGTCGGCCTTGCCGGGCTTGCGGCATGGTCGGTCGCAGGCCCCTGGCCATTCCCGGATGTATTGCCCTCCACCTTAACCTTGCGCGGCTGGGCGGAAGCCTTCCCGAGGATCGGCAAGCCGCTCGCGACGACCCTGCTCGTCGGACTGTCCTCGACCGCACTTGCGACCGTGCTTGCCATTGCGATGCTGTGGGAGGAGAGGCAGGGCAAGCTGCTACCATCCTTCGAACGCCTGATTTACCTGCCGCTGATCGTCCCGGAGATTGCCTTTCTTTTCGGACTCCACTTCCTGCTTGTTCTTACAGGTCTGCAGGCAAGTCTTCCTGCACTGATCCTGGCGCATCTCGTCTTCGTGTTTCCCTATGTAGTGCTTTCGCTCGGAAATCACTGGCGCAGTTTCGATCCCCGCCATGAAATTCTCGCAGCAGCGCTCGGCAAAAGCCACTGGCAGATCCTGCTGCGAATACGCCTTCCAATGATGCTCCCTGCCGTGCTGACTGCCGCGGCCGTGGGATTCGCCGTCTCGGTTGGCCTTTATCTGCCGACCCTGATCCTCGGCGGCGGTCGGTTGACAACAGTCACGACCGAAGCCGTTTCCCTGGCCGCCGGCGGCAACCGGCGATGGATCGGTCTGTATGGGGTGCTGCAACTCCTGTTGCCGCTGGCGGGTTTTCTCATTGCCACAGCAGTCCCGGCCTTGCTATTCCGGTCGCGCCGCGCTCTGCGGGTCTAGAACATGATCCCCGGAAGTGAATCCCGGTTGCGGGACAAGATGAGGCGCTGGCAAAGGGTTGAATCTTGAACACGGGCAGGGCAATGGATTCCGGGAGCCGGGAATGAGACAGGCGGGATTGATCCTCGAGAATGTCGGTATTCGCCGCGGCGGACAAGCCCTGCTGGCACTGGATCACCATGTGCCGCCGGGCGAGGTGCTGAGCGTGATGGGGCCGTCCGGTTCCGGAAAAACGACCTTGCTTGCATTTCTTGGAGGGTTTCTCGATCCGGCCTTTCAGGCTTCCGGCCGGATCCTGCTGAACGGAACCGATCTTGCAGGCCTTGCCGCCGAGGATCGTCATGCCGGAATCCTGTTCCAGGACCCGCTGCTATTCCCGCACATGTCGGTACTGGGCAATCTCGTTTTCGCCATCCCTTCCCATGTTCGGGGAAAGGTAACTCGCCGGAGGCTCGCGGCAGAAGCCCTCGCCGATGTCGGCCTCGCCGAAATGGGCGCGCGCGATCCCGATACGTTGTCTGGCGGGCAGAAGGCCCGTGTCGCGCTGGCGCGCGTGCTGCTCTCCGAGCCGCGCATGCTGCTTCTCGATGAACCCTTCTCGCGACTGGATGCCGAGTTGCGCCAGCAAATCCGGGATCTCGTTTTCACCCGGGCCAGCCAGCGGCAGCTTCCGACCGTGCTGGTCACGCATGATGAGGAGGACGCGATTGCTGCCGGCGGGCCGGTAATCCGCATCGGCGAAGTGGCGGCATGACCGGACGGCCAGACCTGCCCGTGATGGCAGCGATGCCAGAACTGGCTGGGGTGCTGGAACGCCAGGGCGCGGCGGTGCTGGTGGCGCCGCCGGGGGCCGGCAAGACGACCCTTGTGCCATTGGAACTTCTGTCGGCAGACTGGATGGGATCCGGTCGGATCATCGTGGTCGAGCCGAGGCGAATCGCGGCGCGGGCCGCTGCCCGACGCATGGCATCGATGCTCGGAGAGGCTGTGGGAGAGACGGTCGGCTATGCGGTCCGCTTCGATTCGAAAAGCTCCGGCCGGACCCGCATCCTTGTCGTCACGGATGGCGTGTTCTCCCGCATGGCGCTGGAAGATCCCGAGCTAGGAGGCGTCGATGCCGTCCTGTTCGACGAGTTTCACGAACGATCGCTCGAGGTCGATTTTGGCCTTGCCCTGGCGATGGAGATTCGCGAGGCGATGCGGGCAGATCTGAGGTTGGTCGTGATGTCCGCGACGCTCGAGGCGGCACCGGTCGCGCATCTTCTCGGTGACGCCGGCATTGTCGAAAGTCCGGGGCGCAGCTTCCCCGTGGAGTTGCGCCACCTGCCACGGCAGGCCGGGGAGCGGATCGAGTATGCAATGGCCAGCGCCATTCGCCTCGCGCTGCGGCAGGAGAAGGGTAGCATCCTGGCTTTCCTGCCGGGCAGGGCAGAGATCGGGCGGACCCTTGAACAGCTCAAGGGCAAGGTGCCGGAAAATACAGACCTGCTTGCCTTGCATGGCGGCCTCGAGGGTGCCGACCAAGATCGAGCCATACAACCAGCGTCGGAAGGCAGGCGGAAGATAGTGCTTTCGACATCTCTCGCCGAGTCATCGATTACCATAGATGGCGTGCGGATCGTCATTGACGGCGGCCTTTCCCGCGTGCCGCGGTATGAGCCCTCGACAGGGATCACCCGGCTCGAGACGGTGCGGGTCTCGCGTGCATCTGCAGACCAGCGTGCCGGCCGGGCTGGTCGCACAGGGCCCGGCATTGCCATTCGCCTTTGGCATGAGGGCCAGACTGCGTCTCTCGTTCCGATGTCGTTGCCATCAATCCTCACATCGGACCTGACCGGCCTGGTGCTGGATTGTGCCGCCTACGGCATTGACCCCGCAGGTCTTCGCTTGCTCGATGCGCCACCCCCGGGCGCCCTCGATGAAGCCCGCAGCCTGCTGCGATCGCTTGAAGCCATGGACGATGCCGGGCGACTGACGCAAAAGGGCGCCATCATGCTTGACCTGCCTTTGCAGCCACGCCTTGCCGCCATGGTGTTGGAGGCAGGCAAACGACAGGCAGCGCGCCTCGCCGCGGAACTCGCCTTGCTGATCTCCGAGCGCGGCCTTGGCGGCGATAGCGTGGATCTGGAGCGCAGATTGGCGAGGTTGCGTCAGGATCGCAGCGGACGCGGCCGCGAGGCGGCTGCCCTGGCGCGCAGGCTTGCGGCCCGGGTGCAGCAGGGCGAAGATGAAGGCGAGGTCTCTGCCGGCCGGATTCTCGCGCAGGGGTTTCCGGACCGCATTGCCCAGGCCCGCGGGGCGCCAGGCCAGTTCAGGCTTGCAAACGGTCACGGCGCTAGGCTCGATGAAGCCGATCCGCTGGCGGCGCAGAAATGGCTGGTGGTCGCGGATCTGACCGGCACGACCGCCCACGCGCGCATTCTTGCCGCGGCGCCGATCCTTCCCGAAGAGATCGAGGACGCGGTGACGGGAAGGGTCGCGCAGGTTGCGCAAACCCGCTTCGACCCCGCCTCGTCCAGCCTGCGGCGGCGGGGACAGCGCAAGCTTGGCGCCCTTGTTCTGTCCGATGCCAACTTGCCGCCGCCTTCCGGCGCGGAGGCAGATCTCGGCCTGGTCGCGGCAATCCGCGCGCACGGACTGTCGCTGCTCCCCTGGAGCGATGGTGCGAGACACCTTCTGGCCCGCATGCGTTGGCTGCGGCATCTGGAGGGCGACCCCTGGCCCTGTGTCGATGAGGCGGACCTCCTGTCACAGCTCGAGAAATGGTTGTTGCCTTACCTGACAGGGAGCCATGAATTGGCGGCACTTTCGGCCGGGCGGCTGGAGGCAGCGTTGCAGTCGCTCCTGCCATACGAACTACAGCGAGAGCTGGATATCCTCGCTCCGCCAGCATTCGTCGCGCCGACCGGAAACCGGATTCCGATCCGTTATGAAGGAGAAATTCCCGTCGTTGCGGTTCGGGTGCAGGAGCTGTACGGTCTTTCCTGCCATCCCGCCATCTCGCGGGGGAAGGTTCCCCTCCTGCTCGAACTGCTGTCGCCGGCCGGACGTCCAGTCCAGCTAACTCGTGATCTGCCAGGTTTCTGGCAAGGTTCCTGGAGAGAAGTCCGTACCGAGATGCGCGGGCGGTATCCGAAGCACTTCTGGCCGGAGACACCCGCGACCGCGGTTCCAACTGCGCGCCGCCGGCCCGAAAGGAACGGGACATGAGCGACTTGCATGATGTCGAATCCACCGATTTCGGGATCAGCCGGCAATTGCGGCTGAACACGCTGATCAAATTGCGCTGGCTCGCGCTCGCCGGCCAGGGATTGACGATCTTCATCGTTGCGATCGTGCTGGAATTCCCGTTGCCGATCGCTGAGTGCGCCGCGCTGATCGCGGCCTCGGCGGCGCTCAACATGTACCTGGCATTTGCCTATCCCGCGACCCATCGCCTGAAGGTGGGACCGGCCCTGGCGCTGCTTTCCTATGATGCGCTGCAGCTGGGTGGCCTGCTCTTTCTTACTGGCGGGCTGACCAATCCGTTCGCATTGCTGATGGTCGCGCCCGTGGTGATATCGGCAACGGCAATGCCGGTGCGCCACACGATGCTCCTCGGCGCACTGGTCATCCTGCTGGTGACTTTCCTGATGTTCTTTCACCGGCCCTTGCCCTGGGCGCCAGGCGTGCAACTCGTCATCCCGGTCGTCTACATGGCCGGCGTGTGGTTCGCCGTGGTGTCCACCATCCTCTTCACATCGATCTATGTCTGGCGGGTGGCGGACGAGGCGCGCAAGCTGGCGGGGGCGCTGGCTGCAACTGAGCTGGTACTGCAGCGCGAGCAGCATCTCTCGGCACTTGACGGGCTGGCTGCAGCAGCTGCGCATGAACTGGGCACGCCCCTTGCCACGATCGCCCTCGTTGCGCGCGAGATGGAGCGTGCGCTGGCCGCGGATTCGGAATTTTCCGAGGATGTCCGCCTTCTGCGGACGCAATCGGAACGGTGCCGCGAAATCCTGAAGCAGCTCAACAGCCTTTCGACCGAAAGCGGCGGGCCGCTGTCTCGCCTTCCACTGACCTCGCTCGTCGAGGAAGCCGTAGCGCCGCATCGGAATTTCGGGATCGAGGTCGCCCTGTTGCCGGGCGCCGCGAAGGGCCCCGAGCCCGTATCTCTCCGCAATCCCGGCGTCATCTACGGAATCGGCAATCTGGTCGAAAATGCGGTCGATTTCGCCCGGTCGCGCGTCGAGATTTCCTGGTCCTATGACGAGCATTCCGTCCGCATCGAGATCGTCGATGACGGACCTGGATTTCGAGCGGAACTGCTGGACCGGATTGGCGAGCCCTATATTTCCTACAGATCTCCCACGCACAAGCATCGCGGCGCTGGCGGGCTGGGGCTGGGATTGTTCATCGCCCGTTCGCTGCTTGGCAGGTCAGGCGCAAGCGTGCATTTCGGCAATTCGGTCAAGCGGGGATTTGGCGCTGCAGTGACCATCGCCTGGACGAGGAGAAGCTTCGAATTTCCAGGAATCCAGCAAGACGGATCGGAATTTGGAGAAATAGCACAGATGCGGTAATTAGCGTGGCAAGTCAGACACAGACGGATGTTCCTTATGGCGACAGAAGAAGCGACCATTCCCGGCGAGGACCATACGCTGCTGATCGTGGATGATGATCGGGCATTCCTTCAGCGGCTTGCACGCGCCATGGAAGCACGTGGTTTCGAAGTCACGACCGCAGATACGGTTGCAGGGGCGGTACAGTGCGTGCGCAACGCAGCTCCGGCCTTTGCCGTGGTCGATATGCGCCTGGGCGATGGTAACGGGCTTGACGTCATCGAAGCCATTCGCTCCCGCCGGGAGGATACCAAGGCGATCATCCTCACCGGATATGGCAACATCGCCACGGCGGTTACGGCCGTGAAGCTCGGCGCGATCGATTATCTCGCCAAGCCTGCCGACGCTGATGAGATCTTCGCGGTCCTGACGCAGCAATCGGACGGCAAGGCGCCGCTGCCGGAAAACCCGATGTCGGCCGACCGGGTGCGCTGGGAGCATATTCAACGCGTCTTCGAGAGCTGCAACCGGAATGTTTCCGAGACCGCCCGGCGCCTCAGCATGCACCGGCGGACCCTGCAGCGGATCCTGGCCAAGAGGGCGCCGCGCTAGAGACGCTCACTGAACTGCGCGAAAGGGGAAGCCGGCACATTGAGGAGGTGTGGCGGTTCACGCCTTGCCGATATCGCTGCGAGCTGAATTGGGAATGCTCGATATTTCCGGCCGATGCAGGTTTTGCCTGGTATAGTAAAATCTAATCCCTCGGGGTTCCTGTGCCGGGAATTGAATGTCGCAGGGTGAGGATCGGAGTATAATCGGCCTCGTCATGCCGCTACTATGCAGCAGCGTTGTGCGTCCGTTGCTCGATTGTCTTCAAGAAGGTGTCTCCGAGAATGTCCAATAGCCCGATTCGGCTGGTGAATCCCTTGCGAAACAAGATGGATTCCGGAAAGCTTGCCGTCGGAATGATCGTGCGACTTGTTCGTGGGGTAGAGATCGTCGCGATCGCCAGGACAGCAGGCTTCGACTGCCTGTTCATCGATACGGAGCACAATGATTTTTCGCTCGCGACCGTGACCCAGCTGTGCCTTGCGGCGAATATGGCCGGCATCACGCCGCTGGTGCGCGTCTCGGGGGTAAATGAAACAGAAATCTCGCATGCCTTCGATTGCGGCGCGATGGGGGTCATCGTGCCCGCAATCAAGACAGCGCGAGACGCGAGGAATGCCGTTGCGGCCGCAAGGTTCCCGCCAGCCGGCAACAGGTCGATCATGCCGTGCCTTCCACATCTCGAATTTCGGCCTGCGCCTGCAATCGAAGCCATGCGGGCAGTCAACGAGGCAACGCTGGTCGTCGCGATGATCGAGTCAATCGAGGCCGTTGACGCCGTGGAGGAGATTGCGGCAGTCGAAGGCCTGGATATGCTACTCGTGGGCGGCAACGACCTCGCAAACGCGCTGAAGGTTCCGGGAGAGCTGGACCATCCCGATATACGTGCTGCGATCGAGCGTGTGGCGACAGCGTGCGAAGCCAACGGGATCTACCTTGGCATAGGCGGCTTTGGGCAGCGACCCGAACTGGCAAAGGAGATGATCGCCCTCGGCGCCAGATATGCTACCGCAGGCGCCGATGTGACATTCCTGGTCAATGCCGCCATCGCGAATGCAAGGAAGTTCAGCTAGGCGGAATCCCGTCCGGGAGACCGCTGCCCCATCTCCTGAGGCTAGTCGGTTCTGATATAATCGCCCTTTATAGCGATGGCGCTGACCATCCTATCGATACCCAACATCAGACGATATGAAGCTAG
>CAYLGY010000028.1:0-29835 GCA_964383325.1 uncultured Rhizobiaceae bacterium | reverse complement strand
CCGGTCTGCTTGATGATGCCATAGACCATCGACAGGCCAAGCCCCGTGCCCTTGCCGACCTCCTTGGTGGTGAAGAACGGCTCGAAGATCTTGCGCTGCACTTCCGGCGCGATGCCCGTGCCGGTATCCTCCACCTCGATCAGCACATATTCGGCCGGGGTCATTTCCCGGTGATGGGAAAAGGCAGCGCAGTCGGCCTCGGCGAGATTGCGCGTGCGGATGGTGATGTCGCCGCCATCCGGCATGGCGTCGCGAGCATTGACGACCAGGTTGACGATGACCTGTTCGAGCTGGCCGAGATCGGCGCGCACGGGCCAAAGATCGCGGCCATGCTCGATTTCGAGGCGGATTTGGGTTCCGGCAAGCCTTTGCAGCAGCATGCGCAGGTCGGCGAGCACGTCCGTCAGATTGAGCACTTCCGGCCGCAGGGTCTGGCGCCGGGAAAATGCCAGCAATTGCCGCACCAGCGAGGCGGCGCGATTGGCATTCTGCTTGATGTTCATGATGTCCGGAAAGGAAGGGTCGGACGGGCGGTGATTGGTCAGCAGGAGATCCGCGGCCATGATGATCGCAGTAAGCACATTGTTGAAATCATGCGCGATCCCTCCTGCAAGCTGCCCGACCGCCTGCATCTTCTGGCTCTGGGCCATCTGGCTTTCCAGCGCCTTCTGTTCCGTGGTCTCGACCGCATAGACGATGGCGGCCTCCTCGCCCTCGCCGCCGCCATCGGCGACCGCGCTGACATAGAAGCGCATGTGGCGCTCCTCGTCATCGGGCAGCGTCGTGTCGATCGGCGGGATATGGGCCTGCATCGCCTTTGCCTTTTCCAGCGCCGCTGCGAGCGCGGGACGGTCCCGTTCATGGATGACGGCAGCCAGCGGCAAGGTCCGCTCGACCGAATCACGGTCGATCACGCTCGAGAACAACGACAGGAATGGCGCATTCGTGCGCAGGATGCGCCCCTCGCGATCGACGCCCGTAATGGCCATTGGCGTCGAGTTGAAGAAGCGCGTGAAGCGGATTTCCGCCGCCCGCAGCGTCGCCTCTGCCTCGCCCCCCTCGGAAAGATTGAGCACGATGGTGCGGCTGGTTCCCGGATTGCCCTCCCGGTCGGCGCGCACCCGGTGCAGGAACCGGACCGGCAGCACCGCGCCGGCGCTGGTGGCAAGGTCGAGATCGATCGTGGCGCTGCGGGAGGTGCCCGGCTCGGCCTTCACGGCGCGAATGAGCGCCATCCCGTCCCCGGCAACGATCTCGTGCAGGCTGATCGAACCGGGAGCGAATTGCGCCAGGTCGATGGCCAGCCATTCAGCCAGCGTGGCGTTGATATAGGTCAGGCGCCCGGCCTCGTCGGCGGCGAAGAAGCCGGCCGGCGCATGGTCGAGATGATCGATCGCCTCCTGCAGGTCCTGGAAATACCGTTCCTGCTCGGCGCGCTCGGCCGAGATGTCGGCGATCTCCCAAGCGTAAAGCGGCCGGCGCAGTTCCGGCGTCGAGAACAGCCGCGCCCGCACCCGCTGCCATTGGGGCCTTGCCGGCGCGCCTGGCGCCAGGGGCCGCGACAGGCGGAACTCGCCCTCCCCGGGCCTGCCGTCGCGCAAGCCGGCAGAAATGCGCATGATGACTGCGGCGGCTTCCTCGTTCGTCCCCAGAAGCGCTTCCACCGACTTCACGTCGGCGGGCGAGGTGGCGCCGGTAAGGTCCGCCCAGGCGCGATTGGCATAGACGATCCTCCCTCGGGAATCGGACACGACCAGCCCGTGCGGCAAGGTATCGATGAGGCTCCTGGCCAGCTCGCCCGCCGAACCGCGCGGGCCGATCCGGACAAAGCCGATGGCCGCCGAGAACAGGAAGCCGACGCCGATCATGGCCAGCAGGCCGAGCATGCCGAGCAGGAGCGGATCGCCCAGCTGCTCGCGATAGAGCGAGAAGGCCAGCGCCGCAAGGGCCAGGATGATGATCAGCGCGATCAGCCGCGCGATGGTCGCCGGGCGCGCATTGTGATCCACGATCGGAGCGGGGTATGCCTCGCCGCCTGGTTCGCCTGCCATCAATCTCCGCCTGTCCTGCCCGGTCCGGCCGCATCGCCGATTCTGCTTGAATCATATTCTCCATTGCGAAAAAAGTCCTGCGGGGCAATCCCGGCAGGGATTCCCCCGACATTCCGCCCGCAACGGCCGGAATCGCGGCCGGAACGAAAAATCCGGGTACGGCGGCCGGCTGTCGTTCCCTTGAGGCGAGTTGTCCAATAAAATCGCGTGACGCAACAGATTCTGGAGAAGCACGAAAAAATGTATGGCTGGTTCATCGATCTTGCCGGTCCCACCCTTGGAGCGCTCCTGTTCGGGCTCACCTCGATCGCTGGTCTGATCCTGCTGTTCCTCGCCGTATACTGGCTGTTCGGCCGGGCCGCGTCGAGCAAGCTGATTGCCGGCGGCCGCAACCGGAAGCCGCGCCTTGCCGTGATCGATGTCGCAGCCATTGATTCGCGCCGGCGCCTCGTACTCATCCGCCGGGACGATGTGGAACATCTGGTGATGATCGGCGGGCCGGGCGATGTGGTGATCGAGCAGGGAATCCGCCGCAAGCCGCCCGAATCGCGCATTGCGCCGGAATTCTCCGAGCCGCGTCCGCCAGCGGTCGAGGCGCCCCGGGCCAGTCCCGTCGCGGTTTCACCGCAACCGCAACCGCGCGCCCCCGAACCCGTTCCGCCTGCCCCGCGCGAACCGGTACTCGCCGCCGCGCCGCGAGTCGATCCCCCATTGACGGCGCAGACTGCTGCGGTCCGGACCGAACCGAAACTGGAGGTGCCCGTCCCGCAGCCGGTACAGGCCGGGCTGGATGCCGAACTGCTTCGCGAGCTGGAAGCCGGCTTTGCGGAAAAGAGCGAGAAGAAGGAGCCGGCCAAGCCGGAGGAGACGCTGTCGAGCATCTTTGCCGACATTGTGCGCAAGCATCGCGGCCAGTGAGCAGGAGCGGCGGAGCCGCCTCCCGGCAATTGCCCGGAATCGAAGGGCTCCTGCTGTTCCCGGTCATGGAGGCCTTCAGGTTGTATCGCGCGGCCTTCTCCCTGCAATCCGGCGAAAAAAGCCCCGGACAGAGGCTCAATCGTCGCGATAGACGCGCTCGCGGCGCTCGTGCCGTTCCTGTGCCTCGATCGAAAGCGTGGCAATCGGGCGTGCATCAAGCCGCTTCAGCGAGATCGGCTCGCCGGTTTCCTCGCAATAGCCATAGGTACCCTCGTCCAGCCGCTGCAAGGCCGCATCGATCTTGGCGATCAGCTTGCGTTGGCGGTCACGGGCGCGCAATTCGATCGAACGATCCGTTTCCGACGATGCCCGGTCGGCCAGATCCGGATGATTCGAATTCTCCTGCTGCAGGATTTCAAGCGTTTCGCGCGCCTCGCGCAGGATCTCGTTCTTCCATGAAATCAGCTTGTTGCGAAAATAGGCCTGCTGACGCTCGCTCATGAAGGGTTCGTCATCGCTTGGAGAGTAGGTGATTTCCGCATCCTCACTCATAACAGACCTCCTCTTCGATACCGACTCGCGCGCCTTATATTCGCGAGCTCGAAAGCATACAAGGGCAAAGCTTCGTGATAAACACCGCTCATGTAATGTGGCTGCGATAGATCGGCGCGGGCGAAGATCGTCCCGGCCCGCGCATCGCCGAAAGGGAGGATAGGCGCGCATGACCCGACTGATGCTTCTGCGCCATGCCCGCGCCGGCTGGGCAAGCGCCGGCGCCCGCGACTTCGACCGTTCCCTGACCGAGAGCGGCCGCAAGGAGGCGCGACTGCTCGCCGAGGCGATGCGCGCGGCCGGCCTGCTGCCGGACGCAATCCTTTCGTCAACGGCGCTGCGTGCCATTGAAACGCTCGAGGAGATGTCCGACTTCATCGGCGATATCCCGGTGACCCGTGAGGATTCGCTCTACAATTCCGATGCGGTACGGTATTTGCGGGCCGTGCAGGCGGCCCATGGCGCGCGCGCATTGTTGCTGGTCGGGCATAATCCGATGCTGGAGGACCTTACGCTGGCGCTTGCCGGCAGCGGCGATCCGCAGCTCATCGCCGCGCTCCGTCGCGGCTTTCCGACTGCCGGACTGGCGGTACTCACCTTCGAAGGGAACCTTGCCGAGATCGAGCCGGGCTCGGGCAGGCTGGAAGCGTTTCTTGCGCCCGGCTCGCCGCTGGCGGTCCGCTGAGTCTTTGCACCGACCGGCCCCTCACCTATATCGAGTACACTCGCAGCAGGACGAAGCACCCATTGGCAAAGCTGACCACGATCACCGACGAGGCGCGGATCGCACTGGATACGCTGCAGGATCGGGCCTCCGGCGTGGTGACGCCCACGCTGCGGCTTGGCGTGACAGGGCTTTCGAGGGCCGGAAAGACTGTTTTCATCACGGCCCTCGTGCACAATCTGATCCATGGCGGCCGGCTCCCGATGTTCGAGGCGATGCGCAGCGGTCGCATTGCCAGAGCCTGGCTGCAGGAACAGCCCGACGACAATGTGCCGCGCTTCCAGGTCGAGGATCATGTCCACACCCTGGTCACGGAGCGGCGCTGGCCGGAATCGACGCGGCAGATTTCCGAATTGCGGCTGACGATCGAGTTCGAATCGGGTTCAGCGATGTCGCGGATGCTGTCGCGTGGCCGGCTGCATCTCGACATTGTGGATTATCCGGGGGAATGGCTGCTCGACCTGCCGCTGCTCGCCCGCTCCTATGAGGAATTCTCCGCCCATGCACTCGAACTGGCGCGCCTGCCGGCGCGCGCCGCGCTGGCGCGGGAATGGCTGGCCATTGCCGACGCGATCGATCCGCATGGCGCACCGGACGAGCCGGAAGCGCAGCGACTTGCGCAAGCCTTCACCGCCTATCTGCGCGCCTGCAAGGAAGATTCGCGCGCCCTCTCGACCCTGCCGCCTGGACGCTTCCTCATGCCCGGCGATCTGGAGGGGTCGCCTGCCCTGACCTTCGCGCCCCTGCCCAAGCCGGATCGGCCCGCGCGCTCCGGCTCCTTTCACGCCATGATGAAACGCCGCTACGAATCCTACAAGACCTATGTCGTCCGGCCCTTCTTTCGCGAGCATGTCGCCCGGCTCGACCGGCAGATCATCCTGATCGACGCGCTGCAGGCGCTCAATGCCGGCCCGGCGGCGATGGCTGACCTGCAACGGGCGCTGAACGAGATCATGGCCTGCTTCCGGCACGGGCGAACCGGCTGGCTGACCGGGCTGTTCACGCGCCGGATCGACCGCATCCTCGTCGCCGCGACCAAGGCGGATCACCTGCATCACGAGAGCCATGACCGCCTGCAGGCCATCGTCAGGTCGCTCGTTGCGCGCTCGATCAAGGCAGCGGATTTCTCTGGCGCCAGGGTCGAGGCGCTGGCCATGGCCGCCGTCCGGGCGACGCGGGAGGGAAGCGTGACGCGCGGGTCCGAGACGCTGCCCGTCATCATCGGCACGCCGATCGAGGGTGAAACGCTGGGCAGCGAGCGGTTCGACGGCCGGACTGAAACCGCAATATTTCCTGGCGACCTGCCTGCTGCGGGGATCGCCTTCAGCGAGACGGAGATGCCGGCCGACTTTCCGCAATTGCGCTTTGTCCGTTTCCGGCCGCCCGAACTCGAACGTACGGCGGAAGGGGTTGCGCTCTCGCTGCCGCATGTCCGTCTCGACCGGGCCCTGGAGTTCCTGCTCGGAGACAAGCTCGCATGAAGCCGCCGCGCAGCCCAGCCGCCTTTCCGATGAAGGGGCAGGCAGAGGATTCCGGGCCGCAGGCCCGCGCGCGGGCGCGTCCGCCCGAGGCCATTCGCGATCTCGATGCCGTGCGCATCGTCATGGACGAGATCGACGCGTTCGAGCGCGAGGCGCCGGCCGACGGCATGGATCGGATGGCCCGCGGCCGGCGGCGCGGCATCGCCTGGGGCACGATCTTTCTCACCGCCTTCACGCTGCTGGTCTCGCTCGCCCTCGGCCTGTGGACGGATCGGCTGATCCGCGACCTGTTCGCCCGCGCCGACTGGCTCGGCTGGAGCGCCGTCGCGATTGCCACCATCGCCGCCCTGGCCCTGGCCGGGCTGGTAATGCGCGAAATGCTGGCCATCCTGCGCCTGCGCTCGGTGGCGCGCTTGCGCAAGCAAGCCATTGCTGCCCTGGAAAGCAAGGATCACGCCGCAGCGCGCCGCCTTGTCGATGGCGTTGCTGCCCTGCTTGCCGCCAACCCGGCCACGGCCGGCGGCCGGCGACGCATGGAAGATACAAGCGGCGAAGTCGTCGACCCTGCAGACCTGCTGGCACTTGCAGAAAAGGAATTGCTGGCCGGGCTCGACCGCGAGGCGCGCGCCATCGTGATGGATTCAGCCAAGCGCGTTTCCGTCGTCACGGCGGTCAGCCCGCGCGCGGTCGTCGATCTCGCCTTCGTGCTCTATGAGGCCAGCCGGATGATTCGCCGCCTGTCGCAGCATTATGGCGGCAGGCCCGGCGGCCTCGGCTTCCTCAAGCTGGTCCGCGACGTGATCGGCCATCTTGCCGTCACCGGGTCGATTGCCATTGGCGACAGCCTGGTGCAGCAGCTCGTCGGCCAGGGCCTCGCCGCCCGTCTCTCCGCCCGTCTCGGCGAAGGCGTCATCAACGGGCTGATGACGGTGCGCATCGGCATTGCCGCCATCGAGACGGTGCGCCCCCTTCCCTTTCATGCGCTGCGGCGGCCGGGCATGAGCGATTTCCTGCCGGGCCTGACCTCTTCATCCAGAGTTACCGAGCGTAACAAGGCTTGATATGCGAAAGTGCGCAACTTCTTACATTCTAGCCGTGCCGCTGTAGAGAAAGGATTAACCATTCTTCGGCAAGCTGGCGATCAAAGTGGGGTGTCCGATTCCACCCGCGCAAGGAATGGATCTGTCCGATGCAAATTTGCCTTCGCCTGATTTCCGGGCCTGTTCTGGTGACGGCTCTTGCAGCCGGTCTGGCCGCGCCGGCAATGGCGCAGGATCGCGACGGCAAGTTCTTCAAACAGGTCGAAGGCACCTGGACCGGCCCCGGGGAAGTGGTTGCCGGTAAGTACAAGGGGACCCGGTTCACCTGCAATTTCACCGGCGCGACGCCAAAGAAGGCTACGGGCATGTCCCTGGATGGCGCGTGCCGAGTGGGCGTCTTCACCCAGAAGATGTCGGCGAAGGTGGAACGCAAGGGCAAGCATTACCGGGGCGTGTTCATGGATGGCAGCGCCGGCGCGGGCCTCGACATCGTATCGGGAACGATCGATGGCGAGCGGGTCGTTTTCGGGCTCAACCGCGACAAGTTGAATGGCGCCATGCTGGCCCGGCTCCCCGACGAGAACACGATGAACGTGACCGTCTCGGTGCGCGTCAATGACGAACTCGTACCAGTCATCGGCATGAGCCTGAAACGGTCCAGCCAGATGACTGCAACCGGCAGCCTCTCCGACGGACGATGAAAATCGTCACCTGGAACATCAATGGCGTGCGCGCGCGCATCGACAATCTGCTGGCCTGGCTGAAGGAAAGCGAGGCAGACATTGTCTGCCTGCAGGAAATCAAGTGCGAGGACGCGGCCTTTCCGCGCGAGAACATCGAGGCCCTCGGCTACAATATCGAAACCCATGGGCAAAAGGGATTCAACGGCGTCGCGATCCTGTCGCGCCTGCCCTTCGACGAAGTCAGACGCGGCCTCGCTGGCGACGGAGAGGATGTTCAGGCCCGCTTCATGGAGGGCGTGTTCTCGGTGGCCGGCAGCGCTTTGCGGGTGGTATCGCTCTACCTGCCGAACGGCAATCCGGTCGCTTCGGACAAATTTGCCTACAAGCTTGGCTGGATGGCGCGGCTGGAGGACTGGACAAGGCAGCGCCTGCTCCTCGAGGAGCCACTGGTCCTTGCCGGGGACTACAATGTCATTCCCCAGCCGGAGGACGCCCGCAACATTGCCGGATGGGTCGGCGATGCGCTCTATCGGCCCGAAAGCCGGGCGGCGCTGCGCCGCCTGCTGAATCTGGGCATGACCGACGCCATCCGGGCCTGCAGCGACGCCACCGATCTCTATACCTTCTGGGACTACCAGGCCGGTGCGTGGCAGAAGGACAACGGTATCCGCATCGACCACCTGCTGCTCTCGCCGGAAGCGGCCAACCTCCTGGAATCCGCCATGATCGACCGGCATGTGCGCGCCTGGGAACGGCCGTCCGATCACGTGCCGGTCGGCGTCCGCCTTGATCTCGCACTGCGCTGAGGCCGGGCGCGAGCGCTATTTTCCGTTGAGGATATCCTGCGAAAGCGCGATCGCCGTGCGGCGATCGTTCTCTGCCGCAAGGGCAAAGGCCTCTTCCTGCATGTTGCGGATCCATTGCTGGTCGGCCGAACTGGCCTGTTCCAGCGCTGCGGTCATCAGGGCGAGGCCGCGAACGACCTTGCCGCTCTGATACAGGAGATTTCCGAGGAGGGCCTGGGCGCCGAAATGGCCCTTCTCGGCGGCAAGATGCAGCCAGCGTCCAGCCTGCTTGACATTGGGGCGCACGCCCTCGCCGAGAAGATACATCCGGCCCATCTCGAACTGCGCGACAGGATTGCGGTAATGGGCGGCAGCGCGCATGTAGTAATCCTGGGCCGCGGCCGGATTGCCGACCACCGGCGTGCCGGGAATGCCGGTGCGCAGATAGGAGGCCACCGCGACCAGCGCGTCGGACACATAGGCCTCATCCGGGCTGCCGGGCTCGACATCCTGCGCGGCAATCGTATTGAAGAACTTGAACGCCTCGTAATCGTCACGCGGCACGCCATCGCCTTCGGCATACATCCGGCCGAGCTTCCACGTCGCGCCAAGCTGCCCCTTTTCGGCGGCATAGCGATAGGCTTCGACGGCATCCTTCATCTCGCCGCGCTGATAGGCCGAGTAGCCGAAGCGGAATACGGCCCATGGACTCTGCTTGTCCGATTCGGCGGCCTGCCGGTCGAAGGATTGCCCATGGGCGGGCAGTCCGGCGAGCAGCAGGGCGGTGACGGCACTCAATGCGGCAAGATGGGTTACTCTAGACATCAGCATAACAGAGGGTTTCTTTCGCCCCGCCCGGGTGGGTGACTGCGCCATGGCGCGCCGGGCCGACGCCCTGCGCATATTTCCAGATCGCGCCCGATTGGCAATCCGTCTCGCGCGGCTGCCAGTTCCGGGCGCGTTCGGCCAGCTCGGCATCCGACAATTCGACGTCCAGCGTGCCCTTGACCGCATCGATCCGGATGATGTCGCCATCGCGAAGCAGGGCGATCGGGCCGCCGACCGCCGCCTCCGGTCCGACATGGCCGATGCAGAAGCCGCGCGTGGCTCCGGAGAACCGGCCATCGGTAATCAACGCCACTTCGCTGCCCATGCCCTGGCCATAGAGTGCGGCCGTCGTGGAAAGCATCTCGCGCATTCCGGGACCGCCCTTCGGACCCTCATAGCGGATCACCAGCACTTCGCCTTTTTCGTAGCGCCGTTGCGAGACGGCCTCGAAACATTCTTCCTCCGAATCGAAACAGCGTGCCGGGCCGGTGAATTCCAGCCGCGACATCCCCGCCACCTTCACGATGGCGCCATCGGGCGCAAGATTGCCCTTGAGACCGACAACGCCGCCGGTGGCGGTGATCGGATTGCTGGCGGGGCGAACGACATCCTGCTGGTCGTTCCAGGGCACGCCGGCGAGATTTTCGGCAATGGTGCGACCTGTGACAGTGAGGCAATCGCCATGGAGATAGCCATGGTCGAGCAGGGTCTTCATCAGCAGCGGAATGCCGCCCGCCTCGAACATGTCCTTGGCGACATATCTGCCACCCGGCTTCAGATCGGCAATGTAGGGGGTCCTGCGGAAGATCTCGGCAACGTCGAACAGGTCGAACTCGATGCCGCATTCATGCGCAATCGCCGGCAGGTGCAGCGCCGCATTGGTCGAGCCGCCCGATGCGGACACAACGGTCGCGGCGTTTTCCAGCGCCTTGCGCGTAACGATGTCGCGCGGCCGGATGTTCTTCACCACCAGATCCATGATCTGCATGCCGGTCGCGTAATTGAACCGGTCACGCATCTCGTAGGGCGCAGGCGCGCCGCATGAATAGGGCAGCGCGAGACCAATCGCCTCCGCAACCGTGGCCATCGTGTTGGCGGTGAACTGGGCGCCACAGGAGCCCGCCGACGGACAGGCCGCCTGCTCGATTTCCAGAAGGTCGGCATCGTCGATCGTGCCGACGGAATGCTGGCCGACGGCCTCGAACACATCCTGCACGGTGATCTCGCGGCCGCGATAGGTGCCGGGCAGGATCGAGCCGCCATAGATGAAGATCGACGGGACGTTGAGACGCACCATGGCCATCATCATGCCCGGCAGGGACTTGTCGCAGCCGGCAAGCCCGACCAGCGCATCATAGCAATGTCCGCGCATGGTCAACTCGACCGAATCGGCGATCACTTCGCGGCTCACCAACGAGGCCTTCATGCCCTGATGACCCATGGCAATGCCATCGGTGACGGTGATGGTGCAGAATTCGCGCGGCGTACCATTGGCGGCGGCGACGCCCTTCTTCACCACCTGCGCCTGACGCATGAGCGAGATATTGCAGGGCGCGGCCTCGTTCCAGCAGCTCGCGACGCCGACCAGGGGCTGATTGATCTCTTCGGTCGAGAGGCCCATCGCATAGAGATAGGAGCGGTGCGGCGCACGCGATGGCCCCATCGTGACATGGCGGCTCGGCAGGCGGGACTTGAGATTCGATTTGTTCGTCGCGTCCATGACTTACCCTTATGCCGCTCCGCAAGCGGCATATTCTTGCAAAGAGAGCAGCGCCTCCTGATATGGAAATGAGGTGCGCCGGGTTTATGGCGGGAAGTTGGCAACTCCCTGCCGTCCATCTATAGCCCAGCGCTTAAAGAATGGGTGTTGCCCCGATGCCACATGCGCGCTTCGGATCGATTCCGCCTGCCGATCCGGGCGATCTCCCGTCAGGAAGGACGGTCTTCTCCGGCTTCGGCAGGCGCCGGTAGCAGGATGGAGGCAAGGATCGAGCCGCCGACCAGCAGAACGGTCACGAGCAATGCCAGCAAGGACGGGACGCGCACATATTCGACCAGCATCATCTTGAAACCGATGAAGACGAGGACAAGCGACAGCCCGACCTTGAGGTAGCGGAATTCGCGCATCATGCCGGATAGCACGAAGTAGAGCGCGCGCAGCCCCATCACCGCGAAGACGTTCGAGGAAAAGACGATGAACGGATCGTTGGAGATTGCCAGGACGGCGGGAATCGAGTCGATCGCAAAGACGAGATCGGTCAGCTCGACCGTCACGAGGACGACGAAGAGCGGCGTCATGTACAGGACGCCGTGCCGCCGGGTCAGGAATTTCGAGCCCTCATATTCATCGGTCACCCGGCCGGAGCGGCGCAGGAAACGGACGATGCGGCTATTGCCCGGATCGATGGATTCGCCCTGCGAACGCATCATGCGATAGCCCGAATAGACGAGCAGCGCGCCCAGGGCCATGCCGATGACATGAAACTTGTCGACCAGATGCACGCCCGGCACGATCAGCGAGAGTCGCATGAAGATCGCGCCAACGATTCCGTAGAACAGCACCCGGTGCTGCGCTTCCGACGGTACGTTGAAATAGGTGAAGATCAGGGCGATGACGAAGATGTTGTCCATCGACAGCGCCTGTTCCAGCAGGTAGCCGGTAGCAAATTCCGAGGCGCGATCCGCCCCGGCAAACAGAAGCACGCCGATGCCGAACAGGATGG
This sequence comes from uncultured Rhizobiaceae bacterium, assembly GCA_964383325.1. GTDB lineage: Bacteria > Pseudomonadota > Alphaproteobacteria > Rhizobiales > Rhizobiaceae > CAYLGY01. The sequence goes on along the minus strand of CAYLGY010000028.1, from coordinate 18,050 downwards.
CGAGCGAGACGTAGCCGCCGACGGTGATCATGGCCTCGCGGGTCGTGATGACCCGTGCCTTGCGGTGAAGCACGAAGAGGTCGAAGAAAAGAATTGCGCCTACGAATAGCAGGAAGCCGGGCCAGAGCCATATTTCAACGGACATGATTTGAGGGTTTCGCTTGCGCTGCGTGAGGCGCGATTGTCGATCGGTCCGACATCACAGGCAACGCCTTGCCTGTCAGAGGGGCCCGGCCCGGGTGACTCGTGAAATATGGTCACATCGGCACATCGATGCAATAGGGAGTTTGCCGCTGCGACAGAAAAAGGCGCAAGGGCAGTCGCATTCGCTCCAGCTTCTGCACGCCATGCATTTCTGTATCAACCGGCACGCCGGAGGCGATTTCTTTCGGGCATGGCAAGAGAAGGAGACTTGGCCATCAGCGCGAGGAACAAGGGAATGAACATGCCGAGACTATCCAGACGCATCAACAACATCATTCCGGCCGGCAAGGATGGCTGGGAGCTGCATTTCCAGGCCCTGGCGCGCCAGCAGTCCGGCGAGGATATCCTGATGCTCTCCGTTGGCGACCATGAATTCCCCACGCCGCGGGCGACGGTGGATGCCTGTATCGAGGCGCTCAATGCCGGCCACCATCATTATACGCAGCTTGCCGGCCTGCCGCGCCTGCGCAGGGCGATGACCGCACTTGCGGCGCGGTCTACCGGCCTTGACATATCCATTGAGGAGATCCTGCCGACCACGGGAGGCCAGGCGGCGCTCTTCGGGGCGTTGAATGCCACGCTCGATCCCGGCGATCACGGCATCATCATCAGCCCCTATTACGCCACCTATCCGGCGACGATGAATTCGACGGGCGCGAGCCATACCATCGTCCAGGCCCGCGCCGAACTCGGCTTCCAGCCCGAAGCCGCCGATATTCGCGCCGCGATCCGGCCGCAGACCCGGGTGCTACTGATCAATACGCCGAACAACCCGACCGGCGCGGTCTACACGCGGGAAGTCCTGCAATCCATTGCCGACATCTGCATCGAGCATGACCTCTGGCTGGTCTGCGACGAGGTCTACTGGACGCATACCGGCCCGGGGCACCCGCATGTTTCTCCCAGCACCCTGCCCGGCATGCGCGAGCGGACCCTGATCGTCAATTCGATGTCGAAAAGTCACGGCATGACAGGCTGGCGCATCGGCTGGCTGCAGGCGCCGCCGGAAGCGATCGCCAAGCTCCTGCATCTCAACCTCGTTTCCTCCTATGGCCTCAATGATTTCGTCAGCCGCGCCGCCATCGCGGCCATCGAGCATGACCATGGGGTCGCCGAAATCGCGGCGCGCTACGAACGCCGCCGCAGCGCCTTCGTCGAAGCCATGTCAGCAATTCCTTCCCTCGCGGTGCGAGGCTCGGAGGGCGGCATGTATGTCATGATCGATGTGCGGGAGGTTGCGGAAAGCGGCGAGGAATTCGCCTGGACCTTGCTGGAGGAGGAAGGGATCGCCATCCTGCCTGGCGAAAGCTTCGGGCCGGCCGCCGCAGGCCATGTGCGCATCAGCATGTGCGAAACCGGGCCGCGCCTGCGGGAAGCCGCCGAGCGGCTGGAGCGCTTCGTCCTGCGCCGTCTTCGTCAGAGGGAGGCCGTGAACGGCTGAGCGGAACCGGTGCCCTAGCGGGCGCAGCGAGGGCGGCCCGGGATCAATCCCAGGCCTCGATTTCCGCCTCGCGCCAGCCGCAGGGAACGAAGCCGGCGAGCTGATAGAGGCGCAGCGCCCTGGCGCTGTCGAGCGTATTGGTCTCGATCGTCAGTTTCTCCGGCCGCTCGTTCCACGCCGCCGCAATGGCTTCGGAAAGGAGAAAGCGCCCGAGCCCGAGCCCCTGATACTCTCTCACGAGTCCCAGGTACCTGATCTCCACCCGGTCGGGGAGTTGCAGGTCGAGTTCGAAAAAGCCTGCCGGCGCGCCATCTGCATAAAGCACCTGCAGCTGGCAAGCCTCGTCATGGATCTCCGCCGCAAGGCGTTCATCATCGAGATGACGGCGCAGACACCAGTGATGCGGCTTGCCAACCTGTTCGTAGAGATAGCGGTAGAAATGCACCGGCATGGCCGGCGCGCGCATCAGGGCCAGCCGCGGCGTGAGCGGCGCCGGGTGGTGCCAGCCCGTAGGGGCGGCCATTTCCAGATAGGTGATCCGCGTCAGGAGCTTCCGGGCCATGGCGCTGCTGGCCCGGTGGCAACGGGCGTATCCTCCCGGCCGCCCCATTCGCTCCAGGAGCCGTCATAGAGGCGATTAATGTCATGGCCGAGCGATTGCAGGGCAAAGGAAATGGCGGCGGCGGTGATTCCCGAGCCGCAGGTCGTGACGACCGGACGGTCGAGATCGATGCCGCTCGCCTCGATCCGGGCGCGCAGCTCCGGCAGCGGCAGCATGGAGCCATCGCGGCTGAGTTCGACGGCTGGCAGGCTGCGCGCCCCAGGCATGTGGCCCGAGCGCATTCCCGGCCTCGGTTCCGGCTGGCTGCCATCGAAGCGACCGGCCGGCCGCGCATCGGCGATCATCACCGATCCGTTGGCAACGAGCCGGCGCATCTCGTCCAGCCCGACCACGGTCGACGGATCGAAATTCGTCGGGAAATTGCCGGGCTGCAGATGGGTCGGTTGCGCGGTAATCGGCCTTCCCTCCCGCTTCCAGCGGTCGAAGCCGCCGTCGAGCAGCCGCACATTGGTCGCCCCCATCACCCGGAACATCCACCAGGCGCGCGGCGCCGAGAAGAAGCCGGGCCCGTCATGAACCACGATCAGGTCGCCAGCGGAGATGCCCATCGCCTCGACATGGCGACGGAATTCCTCCGGGGACGGCAGCGCATGCGGCAGCGGCGAATCGGGATCGACAATCCGATCATGGTCGAAGAATACGGCGCCCGGAATATGCCCTTGCGCAAATTCGCCCGGACCGTCGCGCATTTGCGCCGGCAAATACCAGGATGCGTCGACGATCCGCAGCCCTTCCGCCCCCAGCCGGGCTTGCAACCAGTCTGGCGAAACGATGAAAGGTCCCTGCCCGGCGCTCATGGGGCAGTCCCGAAGCGGATCCGGAACCGGCGATTCTCTCGCCCCTTCTTCTCGATCTTGCCGACATGGATCTCGCCAATCTCGCCGGTCGAGCGGACATGGGTGCCCCCGCAAGGCTGGCTGTCGATCGAGCCATCGGCGCCGATGCAGACCAGCCGAATCTGCCCCGTGCCGGATGGCGGGCGAACATTTTTCGATTTGATGAGGCCTGGACTCGCCTCGAGTTCCGCCTCGGTGATCCAGCGGGCAAACACCGGATGATCGGCCTGCACCAGTTCCATCAGCCGTGACGAAACCTCCTCGCGCGTCATGCCGGCATCCGGTAAGTCGAAATCTACTCGGCTCTCATCGACACCTACCGCCGCGCCGGTGATCGGATAGGGGCAGATCACGGTCAGCAGGTGGCAGGCCGTATGCATGCGCATGAGCCGATGGCGCCGCTCCCAGTCAATGCGCTGCACGACCTGCATTCCCGGCTCCGGCAAGTCCTGGGCGGGCGCCGGGACCAGGATGATCTCTTCCTTGCTTTCACCGCACAGGGTCGCCGCGATCTCGATTCGCCCGCCATCGGCCAGTTCGAGATGGCCGGTATCGCCCGGCTGGCCGCCGGAGGCGCCATAGAAGATCGTGCGGTCGAGCAGCAGGCCGCCGCGCTCGTTCACCGCAACGACCCTGCCTTCCGCCATGTCCAGATAGGCATCGTCGCGAAACAGGGTTTCGGTCGGCTGGCTCATTGTGGGACTTCCTCGAACGGGACGTCGATGCGGTTCTCCCGTTCCAGAAAGGCGGGAGTCGGCAGGTTCCTGGCCCGCAGGAACTCCGGATTGTACAGCTTGGACTGGTAGCGATTGCCATAATCGCACAGGATGGTCGCGATCACGTGGCCCGGCCCCAGATCCTGCGCCAGGCGGATGGCGCCGGCAATATTGATTCCGGTCGAACCGCCGAGGCAAAGCCCCTCTTCCTCCACCAGCTGGAACAGGATCGGCAAGGCTTCCGCATCGGCGATGCGATAGGCGAAGTCCGGCGTGAACCCTTCGAGATTTGCCGTGATCCGCCCCTGGCCGATGCCTTCGGTGATCGATTCGCCTTCTGCCTTCAGTTCTCCATTCACGTAATGGCTGTAGAGCGCGGCGCCGTGCGGGTCGGCAAGGGCGCATTTGATGTCCGGATTCCTCGACCGCAGGCCGGCGCTCACGCCTGCCAGCGTTCCGCCCGTACCGACAGCCGAAACGAACCCGTCGATCCGCCCGCCGGTCTGCTGCCAGATTTCCTCGGCGGTCGTGGCGACATGCCCGTCCCGGTTGGCTACATTATCGAACTGGTTGGCCCAGATGGCGCCATTCGGCTCGGTCTTCGCGAGCTGCTCGGCCAGGCGGCCGGAAATCTTCACATAATTGTTCGGGTTGCGGTAGGGCACCGCCGGAACCTCGATCAGCTCGGCGCCGAGCAGGCGAAGCGCATCCTTCTTTTCCTGGCTCTGGGTTTCAGGAATGACGATCACGGTTCGGTAGCCGAGAGCGCGCCCGACCAGGGAAAGACCGATGCCGGTATTGCCGGCAGTTCCCTCGACGATGACGCCGCCGGGCTTCAGGAGCCCGCGCCTTTCGGCATCGCGGATGATGAACAGGGCGGCGCGGTCCTTGACGGACTGGCCGGGATTGAGAAACTCGCACTTACCGAGAATCTCGCACCCGGTCATTTCCGAGGCGCGTTGGAGGCGGATGAGCGGCGTGTTGCCGATAGTGTCGATAAGCGTGGGATACATGGCCGGGAACGATTCCTTTTCGCTGGCCGACAGGGTAGAAGCGCCGGCATTGCCTTTCAAGGGAGCAATTTCTCCGCCAGAGGCTAGTGAAGGCATGCCGCCCCCGATTCGGGCGCATGCGGCAACACATCCATTTCAGGGAGATGCTGGTGCGAAGAATTGCGACCGTCCTCGCTGTCCTGCTGACGGCAGCGTTCATCCTCATCGTGACCGGGCCACGGGTCGAGATCGATCCGACCCTGCGCTTCGACGATTCCGCCATCGGTCCGGATCCGGATGCCTATCTTGCCGAGGTCGAGTCCCGCTTTGCCGACATCAGGCCCGGCCTGCAGAAGGAAATCATCTGGGCAGATCCCCGGACAAAGGAGAAAACGCCATACGCCGTCATATACTTGCACGGCTTTTCTGCATCGAAAGGCGAGGTCCGCCCCCTGCCCGATCTCATCGCCCGTCACCTCGGCGCCAATCTCTATTTCACCCGCTTTGCCGGACATGGTCGCAGTTCGGCGGCAATGGGCGAGCCGACGGCCAATGACTGGATCCAGGATCTGGCGGAGGCGCTGGCGATTGGCAACCGGATCGGCGAGCGCATCCTCGTCATGGCGAGTTCGACCGGCGGAAGCCTCGCGGCATGGGGCGCCGCCGAGCCGGGCCTGATGCGGAATGTGGCCGGGCTCATTCTGCTCTCGCCGAATTTCGCGGTGCAGGCGCCCGGGATGGACCTGCTCCTGCTGCCCTGGGGAGAAACGCTGGCCCGCCTCGTGCTGGGGGCAGAGCAGGAAAGCACGCCGCTCAACGAGCTGCATCGCCAGCTGTGGACGTGGCGCTACCCGGTCGAGGCCTTGCTGCCGCTGGCCGCGACGATGCGGCTGGCGCAGCAGGCCGACTATTCCAACGTCACCATTCCCGCGCTCTTCATCCTGTCGAACAGGGACCGGGTCGTGAATCCTGCGGCGACGAAATCGGTCATTTCCCGGTGGGGCGCACCGCATGAGCTGATCCTGATCGATGAATCCGGCGATCCCGGCATGCATGTCCTCGCCGGAGATGCGCGTTCACCGGCAACGACCGGAGCGATCGCGCAGGACATCATCGGCTGGATCGGGAATCTGCCGTGACCAGTCCCGGCTTCGCGTCGCGCGAAAACAGGTAGACGAGCAGCGCAAGACCGACGGTCACCGCATAGACGGTGAACAGGACCTCGTAGCTGCGGGCCGGGTCGGCTGGATCGCTCGCCGCCCGGACGATCTGACCCGTAATGACCTGCATCAGCCCGACACCTGCCATGCCGAGAAAGTTCATCGCGGTCACGCCACGGCCGAGCAGATGCGGCGGGAAGAAGGAGCGCAGATGCGCCATCAGCACGCCGAAGACGCCCAGCGATACCCCGGCGAACATGAAGGCGAAGGTGATGACCGCCATGCTGGATTGCGGATGGAAGGCAAGGAAGGCGCAGGCGGCCACGGCAGTCGCTCCGCCAGCGGCAACCACCCATTTCCTCGTGCCGAATACCGTGTCGAGGGGGCCGAAGACCAGGCTTGCAACCACCATGCTGAGCGCCATGAAAAGCGTTACATTGCCGATGGAGATTGGATCTGCGCCATGCAGTTCGAACAGGAACGGCCCGGCCCAGAGCCCGCGTATGCCGTTGGCGATGACGCCGTTGAGCATGAGAAAGGGCAGGATCGGCCAGATCACCTTCAGGCGCGCCACCTCCAGATAGCCGGAGAGGCCCGAAGCGCCCGCCCCGTCATCCTGTGCCGGGTCCTTGACGATCAGGAGAATCAGCGCCGCCACTGCGAGGGTCAGCACCGCGAATCCCAGCATGGCGCCACGCCAGCCCAGCCACTCCACCACCATTGCCAGCGGCGAGGCGCCGACGATGTTGCCGGCCATGCCGGTTGCCATCACCCAGGAGGCGGCGACCGCGAACAGGTTCGGTCGCAAGGTCTTGGCGAAGATGTACATGGCCGCCATCAGGATCGGGGCGCATCCCATGCCGATCAGGGTCATTGCGACTACCAGCATCCAGGGCGAAGCGGCGAAGGCAAAGAGCAGCGCACCGCCGCCGCCTGCAATGAGCAGAATCCACCCGGCCGTCCGCCGTGGACCGTAACGGTCCAGGCCGATGCCGACCGGAAACTGCATCAGTGCGAATGCGGCGAACCACATTCCCGAGGCCAGCGAGAGATCCGTGCTGGTGGCGCCGAGATCCTGGCTGAGAATCGGGGTGAGAACGGCCAGGAACGACCGGTAGAATTGCGACAGGACATAGGCGCCTGCCAGAATGATGATCCCTGCCATTGGCAGCTTCCTCAACACGCCGCAATCGGCCGACGGAACCGGGTCCTGGCGGGCCAGGAGTCGGGTTAGCCTCCCTATTCCCGAACGTCAATCGGTTCCGTCCGGCACCGGCGACCGGCAGGTCGGAACCCTGCCGGATTGAGCGCCGGATCCGTCAGGCGGCGCGACGGGCGCCGCGCGATTCGCCCATGCGCCTGCCCTTGTTGCGGGCTGGCCGCGCACGACGGGGCGGGTTGGCCTTGCGGGCCGGACGAGGCGCGCCCGCGCCCTCTTCATTGGCCGCGGTCCGCGAACGGACCGGGTCCGGCGCGCCGAGATGGTCCTCGGTCACGGGAAGACGCGTGCGAATCAGCTTCTCGACCGCGCGCAGCTTGCTCGCCTCGGCCGGATCGCAGAAGGTGACGGCTGTGCCGCTGGCACCATTGCGGCCGGTGCGACCGATCCGGTGCACATAGGATTCGGCTTCGTCGGGCAGGTCGAAATTGATGACATGGGTGATGCCCGGCACATCGATGCCGCGGGCAACGATGTCGGTGGCGACGAGAATCCGCACGCTGCCGTCACGGAAGCCGGCCAAAGCGCGCTGGCGGGCATTCTGCGACTTGTTGCCGTGAATGATCCCGACTTCGAAACCGTCCCGCACGAGGTCGCGGCCGATTCGCTCCGCGCCATGCTTGGTGCGGGAGAAGACCAGCACCGAGCGGATCGCCTCGTCGGAAAGCATGCTGGAAAGCAGCCTGCGCTTCTGCGCCGTGCGCGCCAGCACGAGTTTCTGCTCGATCTCGCCTGCCGCGGTGCCCTGCGGGGCAGCCTCGACGCGCACCGGATCCTTGAGGAGGCTTTCGGCCAGCTTGCGCACTTCTGCCGGCATGGTCGCCGAGAACAGCGCCGTCTGGCATTCCGCGTGCACCGCGCCGGCAATGCGCCGGACATCGCGGATGAAGCCCATGTCGAGCATGCGGTCGGCCTCGTCGATCACCAGCCAGCCTGTCGCCGCAAGATCCAGTTCGCCCGTCCGCAACAGATCGGTCAGGCGCCCGGGCGTGGCCACGAGCACATCGACGCCGGGGCGGATCCGGCGCACCTGTCCGGCGCGGGAAACCCCGCCAAGGACGAGCGCCGTCGAAAGATGCGCGCTGCGCGACAGCTTGCGGAAGGTTTCCTCGATCTGCACGGCCAGTTCGCGGGTCGGCGCCAGGATGAGCGCCCGCGCGCCCCGTGGCGTGCGCTTGTTGCCCATTCCCATGATCCTTGCGAGGATCGGCAGGGCGAATGCGGCCGTCTTGCCAGAGCCGGTCTGGGCGACGCCCAGAATGTCCCGGCCGGCCAGATGCGGCGGAATTGCAAGGGTCTGGATCGGCTTGGGCGCGAGCATCCCGGCCTTGGCGGCGGCCTCGGCAAGGCGCCCGGCGATCCCGAGTTGCTCGAAGCCCGCCGGGGTTCCGGCTTGGGCGTTGTCCAGAGGATGTGAGAGAGATTCAGTCAATGATTTGCCTTCAAGCGGCCACAGCGGCCGCGACCGGGCCGGCGCTTGTGCCGGCTCCGCAGGTTGGAATTGGCTCGGAAAGCAGTTGCGTCCCGGCTGTTGCCTTCGACATTGGCAAGCAAGCTGACAATGAGAAAGGAAAGCGCAGCTCGTCCGCAAGGGAAAGGCCGGATCGATCCGGCCCATGCGCCTTGCGCCTCATATGATGCAGGTAGAGCCGAAACACAAGCGGAATGTTTGATTTGCGTGCCGGAGGCGGCGCAACCGCTTGTCAGCGAACCGGATTTGCGGTTATCGCTCGGATCTGTCCGGAGAGTCTGCAAGCTGGAGTGCGGTTCGATGTCATTGCCCGAAAAGGCGTTTCCCGTTTCCTGGGACCAGTTTCACCGAGATGCGCGGGCTCTCGCCTGGCGCCTTGCAGGGCGCAACGAGACCTGGCGTGCCATTGTCTGCATCACGCGCGGCGGCCTCGTCCCGGCGGCGGTCGTCGCGCGCGAACTGGACATCCGGATCATCGAGACGGTCTGCGTTGCTTCCTATCATGATTATGTCAACCAGGGCGAGATCAGGGTGCTGAAGCACGTCGCCCGGGAAATGCTGGAAAGGGACGGCGAGGGAATTCTCATCGTCGATGACCTCACGGACACGGGCAAGACGGCGGGACTGGTGCGCAACATGATGCCGAAGGCCCATTTCGCCACCGTCTACGCCAAGCCGAAAGGCGTTCCGATGGTGGATACGTTCATCACCGAGGTCAGCCAGGATACCTGGATCTATTTCCCGTGGGATCTCGGCTTTTCCTATCAGAAGCCGATTGCGGAAAACGCGACGCGCTGAAACGGACGCCTTCACGATCCCGGGCGCGCCGCCATCCTGCCGCCCGGTTTCATGGTAGGATGCGGGCTCCGAATCAAGATGGAGTCCCGAAAGGCGATGATCCAGATCACGGCGGAACGTCTGGTCGAGCGTGTGCGCCGGCTGCTGGGTGGCATGCCGCCGCATCTACAGGCCGCGGCCCTGCCGTGGCGGCACAAGGGAGGCGGCATCGAGATCCTGCTGGTCACCAGCCGCGATTCTGGCCGCTGGATTCCGCCGCGCGGCCGGCCGGAGCCGGGCGAACCCCTGCACCGGGCCGCCGAGCGCGAAGCCTTTGAGGAGGCCGGCATTCGCGGCCATGTCAGCCAAGAGGCGATCGGCTCCTACATGCTGGGCGGTGGCCGGCGCGCGGCCCGCTCGGTCGAAGTCTTTGTCTTTCCGCTGGAAGTCATCACCCTCTCCGACGAATGGCCCGAGATGAGAGAAAGGGAGCGCCGATGGCTGACGCCCGCAAGGGCCGCAAAGCGGATCGACGAGCCCGGCCTTGCGCAGATGGTCCGGTCTTTCCACCGAATTCGGGCCTGAGCCGCCGGAACGGATCACCGGATGGTTGCTTTCTGTCAGGGAGGCCTGTAGCGCATTGCCGGAATCGGCCTCGAAGACGAGTTTTGGCATGACCGACCTTCCGACCCGCATGCGCAAGGACACGCTCGACAAGGATCTCGACAAGATCGCGCATGTCGAACTGGCCGCCACCACGGTGGCGCGCAGCCTTGTCGCTCCCGGGCTTGGACTCATCTTTCTGGCGCTGGTCGCCGTTGCCGCCGCAATCTTCAGCTCTGGCGAGCCGCGCGCCCTCATCATCATCTTTGCGGCGGCGATCGGCGGTTACATGGCGCTCAATATCGGCGCCAATGATGTAGCCAACAATGTCGGGCCGGCGGTGGGCGCAAAGGCGCTCACCATGGGCGGCGCGCTGGTCATTGCCGGGATTTTCGAAAGCGCCGGGGCGCTGATTGCTGGCGGCGACGTCGTGCAGACCATTTCCCGCAACATCATCGATGTGGATGCGGTGGCATCCCCGAGCGTCTTCATCTGGGCCATGCTGGCGGCGCTCATATCCTCCGCGCTCTGGGTCAATATCGCAACCTGGATCGGCGCGCCGGTCTCGACTACCCATGCCGTGGTCGGCGGCGTGGTCGGCGCCGGCATCATGGCCTCGGGATTCTCCGCCGTGAACTGGACGGTCATGGCCGGCATCGCCGCTAGCTGGGTGGTCTCGCCGCTGCTTGGCGCGCTGATCGCCGTCCTGTTCCTCGCTTTCATCAAGCACTTTCTGATCTACACGGAAGAAAAGATCGAGGCGGCGCGGCTCTGGGTGCCGGTGCTGATTGCCGTGATGGCAGGCGCCTTCGCTACCTATCTTGTCATGAAGGGCTTGAAGAAGATCGTCGATGTCGACGGCATCCTGCCGCTGGTCATCGGCGTCGGTGTGGCAATCCCGACCTGGCTGGTGACGCGGCCCCTGATCCGGGCCCAGTCGGAGGGCCTCGAGAACCGCAACCAGTCGTTGCGGCAATTGTTTCATATTCCCCTGATCTTCTCTGCGGCATTGCTGTCCTTCGCCCACGGCGCCAATGATGTCGCCAATGCGGTCGGGCCGGTTGCCGCCATCGTCCATGCCGCGTCCGGCCAGGGTGTCTCCGCCGAAGTCGGCCTGCCGCTCTGGGTCATGGTGATCGGTGCAATCGGCATTTCGCTGGGGCTGCTCCTGTTCGGGCCCAAGCTCGTGCGCATGGTCGGCGCGCAGATCACCCGGCTCAATCCCATGCGCGCCTATTGCGTGGCGCTATCGGCGGCGATCACGGTCATTGCCGCCTCCTGGCTGGGCCTGCCAGTCTCCTCGACGCACATCGCGGTCGGGGCGATCTTCGGGGTCGGCTTCTTCCGGGAATGGTACACGGCCAATTCCCGCCGCCGGCGCCGCTATATCGAACAGCGGCTGGCCAATGGGCGCAAGGGCAATAACGAGGCCGAAGTCAATGGCGCCGAGAATGGCAATGAGGTGCCGGATACCGATCTCAAGGAGCTGAGCGCCGAGATCATCCGGCGCAAGCTGGTGCGGCGGGCGCATTTCACGACCGTGATCGCCGCCTGGCTCGTGACCGTGCCCGTATCCGCCCTGCTGGCGGCGCTGGTTTTCGCGGTGCTGAACCTGCTCTGAGACCGGGCGGCATTGTGCGCCGAAGCCCGGTCCGGCGCTCCGGACGAACTACCTGATTACATGCACCGAGCATTCGGCATGGCGCACGACCCGCGCTGCGGTCGAACCGATCAGGTAATCTTCCCAGCCGGGCTGGTGAGAAGCGATGACGATCAGGTCGACGCCCTTTTCCTCGGCGACTGTGAGGATCGACCGCGCTGCATTGCCGGAGCGCACGGTGATCTCTGCCTGGAGATCGAATTGCTTCGCGACCGATTTCAGCTCTTCCGTGGCGAATTCCAGCGATTTCGTCGCGGTTTCCGCCGGAAGCTGCGACATGATGTAGGCGGGCACCTCCTCGACCACGGTCAGGAGAATGATCCTCGCCTTCTCTCCGGCCACCCTTCTGGCGACATCCAGCATCGGGCGAAAGCGCTCCTTGTGGCTGAGATGGATGGGAACCAGGATCGCATTGTACATGTTCATTCCTCCATTGGGGGCACGCGGCCCGCTTCAGGCGCAGCATATCATTGCCGCCCGGCAATTCCATCGATGACCGGATGCCGCAGACGGGTGCCGATGCGGATGCCCAGCGCCGCTGCCTGGCCACGATTGAGTTCGAGCACGAAGCGTACCGGATTGGGCGGCGAGATCGACTCGGTCGAATAGGGTTCGGCCTGGCGGATCGCCGCCACGCGGCCATTCTCGGCAATGAAGAGCAGATCGAGCGGCAGGGGCGTGTTCTTCATCCAGAAGGATTGCCGGCCCGTACCCTCGAAAACGAACAGCAGCCCACGGTCCGGCGCCAGGTCCTGCCGGAACATCAGCCCCTGCGAGCGCTCGCCGGGATCGTCGGCGATCTCGACCGTGATGTGATGAATGCCGGTGGCGGTTTCAACGACAAGGGGTTCCGGATGCAATTCATGCTCGAAAGGCCGCTGTTGCGCCGGCGTCGGCAATGCGCCCAGAAGCAGGAACATGAGCGCGTACGCGGCCAGCCGGAAGCCCCGCCCTGCAATCGCATCTGCCTTGGGGGGCGCGACCATGACTCGTTCCGCTTTCAGTGCGATGCCGGCACTGTGCCTACATCCGGATGCACTTCCGCGGCCATCAGGCCCTTGTCGCCGCGACCGTAGCGTACCAACACCACCTGTCCCGGCCGCAATTCGGTTACCCCGAAGCGGCGCAGCGTCTCCATATGGACGAAGATGTCCTCCGTCCCCTCGCCGCGGGTAAGGAAGCCGAAGCCGCGTGTCCGGTTGAACCATTTGACCAGCGCCCGTTCCAGCCCGCTTTCAGGCTTGACCGCGAAATGGGTCCGCCCGCCGCCGCCTTCCCAGGGCTGCGTCGACGGCGTCAGGTCCATGGAAAGCACCTTCATGGCCTGGAAGCCGCGTTCGCCCTTGCGGGCAAGACAGACGACCCGAGCGCCCTCAAGCGCGTTCTGATAGCCGTCCTGACGCAGGCAGGTCACATGCAGCAGGATGTCGCCAATGCCTGATTCGTCCGGCAGAACGAAGCCGTAGCCCTTCGACACGTCGAACCACTTGATGGTACCCGAAACTTCCAGCGGCGCTGCCAGCTCATCCCTTTGCGTGTCGAGGCCTTGCCGCCGATGGATTTCCCCTCCCCCAAGGATGGCTTTCTCTTCCATCCGTACGCACCCTCTGTCTTGTTGCCGCCACCGATTCTGGCATTACAGGATAGCATCTTGATTCGTTCTGTCAGCAGTGCAGACATGCGGCAATCTATTAACAAGCTCTAACTGACGCAAATTTGCATCACTTGACAGAATTGCGTGCGGATGCGTTCTCCGTCGGGGCTGACTGGAAATGCAAGAAGGAGGATCCCCGAAATGCGTTATCTGCACAGCATGATCCGCATAGGGAATGTGGAGGAAGCGCTGGATTTCTGGTGCGGCAAGCTCGGTCTCACGGAGATCCGGCGAGTCGACAACGAGGCCGGTCGCTTCACGCTGATCTTCCTTGCCGCCCCGGAAGATGCGGCGGCTGCGCGGCAGCGCCGGGCGCCAGAGTTGGAGCTCACCTTCAACTGGGATCCGGAAGCCTATGATTCCGGCCGCAATTTCGGTCATCTCGCCTATGAGGTCGAGAATATCTACGATTTCTGTCAGCGGCTGATGGACGCCGGCGTCACCATCAACCGGCCGCCGCGCGATGGCCGCATGGCCTTCGTGAAATCTCCGGACGGGATCTCGATCGAACTGTTGCAGCGCGGCGAGGCCCTGCCTCCGGCGGAACCATGGAAATCCATGCCGAATACCGGAAGCTGGTAGGATTGCGGACAATGCGGCGTGACAGGCTTTCCCGCTGCGCCCGCGGCTGCTATCTGGACGCAAATTCGAACGAACCGTTGGGGGTGAAATGAAGGACGTGCTGGAAGAACTGGATCGCAGGCGCCGGACGGCAAGGCTCGGCGGCGGGCAGGCGCGGATCGATGCCCAGCATGCGCGCGGCAAGCTTACGGCGCGCGAGCGCATCGCCGTGTTTCTCGATGCCGGCTCCTTCGAGGAGTTCGACATGTTCGTCGAGCACAGGTCGACGGATTTCGGCATGGCCGACACGCGCATTGCCGGCGATGGCGTCGTTACCGGCTGGGGCACTGTCAATGGCCGCGTGGTCTATGTATTCGCCAAGGATTTCACCGTCTTCGGCGGCTCGCTTTCCGAGACCCACGCCCAGAAGATCATGAAGGTCCAGGACATGGCGCTGCGCAATCGCGCGCCGATCATCGGCCTCTACGATGCCGGCGGGGCGCGGATCCAGGAAGGCGTGGCGGCGCTCGGCGGATATGCCGAGGTGTTCCAGCGCAATGTGCTCGCCTCCGGCGTCATCCCGCAGATTTCCGTCATCATGGGCCCGTGCGCCGGCGGTGACGTCTATTCGCCCGCGATGACGGATTTCATCTTCATGGTGCGTGACACTTCCTACATGTTCGTTACCGGGCCGGATGTGGTGAAGACCGTCACCAACGAGACGGTGACCGCGGAGCAGCTTGGCGGGGCCACGATCCATACGACGCGCTCCTCCATCGCCGACGGCGCCTATGACAATGATGTCGAGGCGCTGCTGCAGATGCGCCGGCTGATCGATTTCCTGCCAAGCTCGAATACCGGACCGCTTCCGCAGATCGAGTGCTACCAGCCGATCGACGAACCCGACCTCTCGCTCGACCGGCTCATTCCGGACAATGCCAACAAGCCTTATGATATTCGCGAATTGATCCTCAAAACCGTCGATGAAGGCGATTTCCTGGAAATCCAGGAGGATTTCGCCCGCAATATCGTCATCGGATTCGGCCGGATCGAAGGTCGGACCACGGGATTTGTCGCCAATCAGCCCATGGTCCTCGCCGGAGTGCTCGATTCGGATGCCTCGCGCAAGGCGGCCCGCTTCGTGCGCTTCTGCGACTGCTTCAATATTCCCATCGTGACCTTCGTGGACGTCCCTGGCTTCCTGCCGGGCACCGCGCAGGAATATGGCGGGCTGATCAAGCATGGCGCCAAGCTGCTCTTTGCCTATGGCGAGGCAACCGTCCCGAAGGTGACGCTGATTACCCGCAAGGCGTTTGGCGGCGCCTATGATGTCATGGCGTCCAAGCATCTGCGCGGCGATATCAACTATGCCTGGCCGACCGCGCAGATCGCGGTGATGGGCGCCAAGGGCGCGGTCGAGATCATCTTTCGCAAGGATCTGGGCAATCCGGAGAAGATCGCCGATCACACGCGCATGTATGAGGAGCGTTTCCTGTCTCCCTTCGTCGCCGCCGAGCGCGGGTATATTGACGAGGTCATCATGCCGCATTCCACCCGGCCGCGCATCGCCCGCGCTTTGCGGATGCTGCGCAACAAGTCGCTGGAGAATCCCTGGAGGAAACACGACAATATTCCCTTGTGAGGCACGCACAAATTGCGGCGGGCGCCGGCTCGCCGCAAATATCCTGGCCGGGCTCCGGGTTCCGGCCCTGGCTCTGTGCCTGCTCTTGCCGGTTGCGGCCCAAGCGCTCGAACTGAAACCGCACAAGGATCGTCTCTTCGCCTATCCGGCGATCCTCGCCGAGGCGATGGATGGCCGCTATCTGGTCGTCGATTACAATGAACGCCGCGACATCAACGGCCGGGACGAGATACCAGAACGGCGCGCCCATGGCGCATATGTCTCGCTGAAGGTGCGGCGCGTGCAGAAGGAAATCGCCGCCGGCGACCTGCGCTGGCACGCCGTCGGAAACCTTCAGGCTCCGACCCTGATCACGCTCTATGTCCATGGCAGGGGTGGCAATCGCGATCAGGGCGTCAATGATTACAGCTTCGGCGGCAATTTCAATCGCATCAAGAATTTGATGGCGCAGAATGGCGGCCTGTACCTGTCGCCTGACATTCCGGGCTTCGATGTCGCGGGGGTGGCAAGCGTCGCCTCGATCCTGCGTCAATATCACGACCTTGCGCCGTCAGCGCCCGTCTTTGTCGCCTGCGGCTCAATGGGCGCGGCAATCTGCTACCGGCTCGCGGCAGACCCCGAACTTGCCGGCTTCATCCGGGGGTTCCTGCTCTTCGGCGCCCCACCAGACAGCAAGATTTTCAGGTCGGCAGCCTACCGGACGCGCGTTCCGTTCTATCTCGGTCACGGTTCGGGCGACCGTGTGTATCCGATAGCCGCAACGGAGGAGTTCTTCCGTCAGTTCGATGCGCGCAGTCCCGGCTATCCGGTCTTGCTGCACCGGTTCGAGACCGGCACGCATGGAACGCCAATCCGGATGACCGACTGGCGGCAGGTCCTCAACTGGATGCTCCGGCAAGACTGAATCCGAACCCGCACCGGGCGCATGATCTTCTTCCCGAAAGCGGGGTCCACTTTCCGTAGATCTGGCTTCCTCGCTGGCGCATGATCTGATCCGGAAAGCGGGGTCCACTTTCCGTAGATCTGGCTTCCTCGCTGGCGCATGATCTGATCCGGAAAGCGGGGTCCACTTTCCGGGATCATGCGCTAACCCCGATCCCTGAACCGGTTCGTGATCGGATATCTCCGGTCGCGTCCGAAATTCTTTCGGGAAATCTTCACGCCAGGCGCCGACTGGCGACGCTTGTACTCGGCAATGTAGAGCAGGTGCTCGATGCGGTGCACCAGTTCCCGGTCATGACCGCGGGCGACGATATCGTCGACGCCGAGTTCCTCCTCGATCAGGCATTGCAGGATGTCGTCAAGCACCTCATAGGGCGGCAGCGAGTCCTGGTCCGTCTGGCCCGGCCGCAATTCGGCGGAAGGCGGCTTGTCGATGATGCGGGCGGGGATGACCTCCCCTGCCGGCCCGAGCGCACCGCGCGGCAGATGGCCATTGCGCCAGCGCGACAGGGCGTAGACCTGCGTCTTGTAGAGGTCCTTGATTGGATTGAAGCCGCCATTCATGTCGCCATAGAGGGTCGCATAGCCAACTGACATTTCCGACTTGTTGCCGGTTGTCACCACCATCGGGCCGAACTTGTTCGAAATTGCCATCAGGATCGTGCCGCGGACCCGGCTTTGCAGGTTCTCCTCGGTCACGTCCTCATTCGTGCCGGCGAAAATGTCGGCCAGTGCCCGGGTAAAGCCCTCCACCGCCGGCTCGATTGCCAGGGTCTCGTAGCGGCAGCCCAGCGCCTCGGCGCAGGCGGCGGCGTCCTCCAGCGATTCGCTCGCCGTGTAGCGATAGGGCAGCATCACGGCGCGCACACGTTCCTTGCCGATCGCATCGACCGCGAGGGCTGCACAGATCGCCGAATCGATGCCGCCGGACAGGCCCAGCACGACATCGCCGAAGCCGTTCTTGTCGACATAGTCACGCAGACCGTGCATGCAGGCGAGATAATCGGCCTCGACCGGATCGCAGGGCGTCTCCACCGGACCGCCGGCGCAGCGCCAGCTGTCGCCGTCGCGCTGCCAGCTCGTGGTGACCACTACTTCCTCGAACTGGGGCAGCTGGAAGGCCAGCGAGCAATCGGCATGCAGCGCGAAGGAGCCGCCGTCGAACACCAGCTCGTCCTGCCCGCCGACCTGATTGGCATAGAGGATCGGCAGGCCGTTCTCGACGATCTGGCGGATGACGATTTGCTGGCGAAGATCGGCCTTGCCCCGGTGGTAGGGCGAACCATTGGCGACCAGCAGCAATTCGGCACCACTTTCGGCAAGTGTCTCGCAGATGCCGAGATCCCCCCACAGATCCTCGCAGATCGGCAGGCCGATCCGGATGCCCCGGAAATTCACCGGACCGGGAACGGGACCGGGCTCGAAGACGCGCTTTTCGTCAAACTCGCCATAATTGGGCAGATCGACCTTGTAGCGCTCGGTTTGCACGTAGCCAGCATCCAGCAGGGCCAGCGCATTGTAGATCCGGCCATCGCGCCGCAAGGGCACGC